>NZ_JAGKJL010000001.1:0-377402 GCF_020329495.1 Bradyrhizobium australafricanum
AACAGTCGATTGTCCGCAGCCGTACGTCCCGGGTCGCCAGCTTTCCCCGGCAGCAGTGGCGCAATCCTCGCCCATTGCGCCTCCGTCAGCTCATATCGTTTCGCCGCCACCATCTGCTCCGTGTCTCGAATCACGGAACTCTATGAATCAGCGATCAAACCGCTTGGGAATCCTGAATGTCGATCGGTCCTAGTGCAGATGAGTAAGTTCTCTGCGGTTTTCGGCCAACTCTTTGAGAAGACTCCGCAAAGACTGCGGAGGATATGTATATACGCTAGTGCGAAAGCAGGGACCCATAACCACAGATGGTCGTTGCTGCGCGATCGTCGAACGACGAGTCCGCTCAACCACATCGGCCGCGGCGTATGGGTCCCTGCTCCCGTGCGCAATTGCGCACTAGGCAGGGACGACGTGTGGAGAGAGCCGGGGCTCCCATCTATCCGGTGTGATGCCCGCGCGTCCGGTATCATGCCCGCGCATGCAGATCTGCCGCTGCGGCGAAAACGCTCTAGCCGTGCGAGGTCTTTTTCTTCTTCGGCTTCGCCTGCTTCGGCTCGGGCACGGGATCCGGGCCGCGTTCGACGGACGAAAGGCGCCCCGAGGTAAAGGTGTAGATGCCGGCGCGCGCGCCACGCGACCAGGTCACGACCGCAACGCGCCCGCCGCCCGGAGCACTGGACAGGTTGACGCTGTCGGGCGCGCCGATGCCGCGCACGACGTCGCATTCAGTGTGGCCGAGTGCAACGCTGCCGCCCGTTGGCTGCGGCGGCGGTGCACCGCCGGCCTGCGCGTTGGCATCGGTGGCGCCCGGCGGCGGTGCCATGCCTGGACAGCTGCCGTCGGCACTGACGAGATCGTCGTTGGTTACCGGCTTGTCCGGCGTCAGTGGCGGCGATTCGATCGAGATGTTGCGGATGAACACCCGCCCGGGACGCGAGAACCATTCCGCATCGCGCGAAAACAAATCGGATCCGGCGCCCGAACAGCCGGCAAGTCCCGGTGCAAGCACCAGCAACGCCAGCAGCGACTTCCGACTGAATGTTCCGTCCCGCACGATCGACAAAGCTCCTACCCCTTACCTAAGGGCTTGTCCGAACATCACTTTGCGGCATGACCGTGGCCCGCCCCAAGAAACGTCGAATTATCATTAATTAGTAGCTATCGCTATTGGCGCCGCTGCCAACGTCCCCGCTCGTCGGTCTGCCAATAGGTGACCTCGAAGCCGCGCGCCTTGCAAGCGGTCCAGCTTTCCCTGGCCGAGGCCACCGCGTCGGGGTCGTCGCCGTTGAACACGAGGACCACCCGCTCGTAGCTGTCGCAGTCGACCGGCAGCGCCGCATTGTCGACCAGGAAGCGGACATTGGCCCGATTCGGATTGCTCTCCTCGATCGACAGGATGATCGGCTGGTCCTGCGCGTCGGCGACGCGCGAGGTCGCGTGCGGCAGGAACGAATCGTCGCTGTAGGTCCACAGATGCGCGTCGAGCGTCTCGGCACGCTCCTGTGACGTCGATTGCACGACCACGCGCCAGCCGCGCTCGAGCGACTTCTCGAGCAGCGGCGGCAGCACGCTCTCCAGCGTGATGTTCTGCAGGTGGTAGAACAGAACCTCGGTCATGCGCCGGCCGACACTCTATTTCCTGGCTTCATAATAGTCGGAGACCAGCCGCTCGAGCAGCCGAACGCCATAACCCGAACCCCAGCTCTGATTGATCTCGGTCTTCGGCGCGCCCATCGCGGTGCCGGCGATGTCGAGATGCGCCCACGGCGTGCCGTCGACGAAACGCTGCAGGAATTGCGCTGCCGTGATCGAGCCGCCGTTGCGCCCGCCGGTGTTCTTCATGTCGGCAAATTGCGAATCGATCTGCTTGTCGTATTCGGGACCGAGCGGCATGCGCCACACCTTCTCGCCGGTCTCGAGGCCGACCTTGGCCAGGCGCTCGGCGAGCTCGTCATTGTTGGAGAACATGCCGGCGTGATCGGTGCCGAGCGCGACCATGATCGCGCCGGTCAGCGTGGCCAGATCGACCATGAATTTCGGCTTGAACTTCTTGGCGACGTACCAGAGCACGTCGGCGAGCACGAGACGTCCCTCGGCGTCGGTGTTGATGATTTCGATGGTCTGGCCGGACATTGAGGTGACGATGTCTCCCGGACGCTGCGCATTGCCGTCGGGCATGTTCTCGACAAGGCCGATGGCACCGACCGCATTGACGCGGGCCTTGCGCGCCGCGAGCGCGTGCATCAGCCCGACCACGCAGGCCGCACCGCCCATGTCACCCTTCATATCCTCCATGCCGCCGGCCGACTTGATGGAGATACCGCCGGTGTCGAAGCAAACGCCCTTGCCGACGAACGCGACCGGCGCCTCGCTCTTCTTGCCGCCGTTCCAGCGCATGATCACGGCGCGGCCGGGCCGCGCCGATCCCTGCGCGACGCCGAGCAGCGCGCCCATGCCGAGCTTGGTCATCGCCTTGACGTCGAGCACCTCGACGCTGACGCCGAGTTTGCGGAGCTGGCTGGCGCGGCGAGCGAATTCCTCGGGATACAGCACGTTCGGCGGCTCGTTGACGAGCTCACGCGCCAGATTCACACCGTCGACGACGGACGCTTCAGGCGCATAGGCCTTCCTGGCGGCGGCAACATCGTCGACGGCGATCGAGACGTCGGCCCGCAGGGCGCCGTCCTCGCCGTCCTTCTTCTTGGTCTTGTAGCGGTCGAACTTGTAGGCGCGCAGACGGATGCCGGTGGCGATCGCGGCGGCCTGGCCGGCGGCCATCGCGGCATCGGGCAGTTCCGCGACCACGGTCATCGAACCGCTGCCGGCATTGAGCTTGCCGGCCGCCACGCCGCCAAACTTGAGGAAATCCTTCTCCTTGAGGTCGGCCGCCTTGCCGGTGCCGATCACGATCAGCCGCTCGACCTTGATTCCCTCCGGCGCCAGGATGTCGAGGACCGCCCCACTCTTGCCCTTGAACTGGTTGGCGGCCGCGGCCCGCTTGACCGTCTCGGCGGCGGCTCCCAGCGCCTTCCGGGCGGCGGCTCCCAGCTTCAATTGGTCGTCGCAAAAGACCACCAGAATACCGCGAGCGGACGCGGAGAACGGGACAAAGCCGACCTTGACGGCGTCGGACATAGGAAAATCCTCCAGAACTCAGGGTGTTGCTCGGACCTGAGGCGGTCCTTCCGGCACGCGGGGTGAGCATTGCGATGGCGGTCCGGAACCAGCCCGGACCGGGCTTGTCATACACTATGACCTGCCGGCTGCGCCGCTGCCAAGCGCCGGAGTGGCCGGAAGGCCACAAAAGCGATTAATTAACCATAAATTAAGCGCGCCTTGGCCCGGCCATTTTGTTGACGGATCAAAGGGATGGTAGTGAGAGAGTGACTAGAGAGTGAGCCGGACGGGTCCGCGGCTCGACCATAGGGGAACCCGGGTTGACGGGGATGGTCGAAAGCCGTGCGTTTGGTTGCGTGCAGGGGGCCTTGGGGGTCGTGCGGTAGCGATGGGGTCGATCGACAAGTACATCTTTAAAACGACGCTGGCGTCGTTTGCGCTTGTCCTGGTCAGCCTCACCGGCGTGATCTGGATTACGCAAGCGCTGCGCGGCATCGACCTGATGACCAGCCAGGGTCAGACCATCCTCACCTTCCTTGGCATCACCGGTCTCGTGATTCCCGCCCTGGTGCTGATCATCGCCCCGATCGCGCTGATGATCGCGATCTCGCACACGCTGAACAAGCTCGCGACCGATTCCGAAATCATCGTCATGAACGCGGCGGGCTTCTCGCCGATCCGGCTGTTCCGGCCGTTCTTCCTTGCCACCTGCGTGGTGGCGGCGCTGGTCGCCTTCATCGGCGCCTATCTCGCCCCCGACGGCATGCGCCGAATCAAGCAGTGGGACGCCGAGATCACCGCCGACGTGCTGACCAACATCCTGCAGCCCGGCCGCTTCGCCCAGCTCGACCAGAACTTGACGATCCGGATCCGCGAGCGCCTGCCCGGCGGCGTGCTCGGCGGCGTCTTCGTCGACGATCGCCGCGATCCGCAGGAGCGCGTCACCATCATCGCCGACCACGGCACCGTGCAGAAGACCGACCGAGGCTCGTACCTCGTGCTCTATGACGGCAATCTGCAACGGTTCGAGGTTGGCAAGCGTGATCCGGCGCTGGTCGCGTTCGCCCGTTACGCCTTTGACATGTCGAAATTCTCGCAGGGCCGCGACGTCACGCTCGGGATTCGCGAGCGCTATCTCTGGGAGCTGATGTGGCCGGACGAGGAAGACAAGACCTATCAGCAGCTGTCGGGCCAGTTCTTCGCGGAGCTGCATGATCGCTTCATGGCGCCGATCTATCCATTTGCGTTCGCTGCCCTCACCTTCGCCTTCCTCGGCGCGCCGCGCACCACGCGCCAGAGCCGCAATTTCTCGATCGGCGGCTCGGTATTCGCGGTGTTCGGCCTGCGCATGGTCGGGTTCGCCTGCTCGGTCATGGCGGTGAAGACGCCGCTCGCGGCGCTGGTGCAGTATCTGATGCTGTTCGGCGGCATCGGCATCGGCATCTGGATGATCGTCGGCGGCGTGGTCGTCGAACCGCCGCCGCGGCTGATGGAAGCGATCAACAGGAATAACGAGCGCATTGCGCGCCTCTTCCGGAGGCCGGCAACCGCATGAGCATGGTCACAAACACGCTCGGGCGTTATTTCGCCGGCCGCTTCGTGGTCGCGGCGGTGGGCGTGTTCGCGGGCATCTTCGTGCTGCTCGTGCTGGTCGATTACATCGAGATGGTGCGCAAGACGTCGGGCCTCGTCTCGGCCTCCGCGATCACGGTCGCGGAAACTTCGCTATTCCGGGTGCCGCAGCTGCTCGAGAAGCTGATGCCGTTCTGCGTGCTGATCGGCGCCATGACCTGCTACCTCGCTTTGTCGCGTCGGCTGGAGCTCGTCGTGGCCCGCGCCGCCGGCGTCTCGGCCTGGCAATTCATCTCGCCGGCGCTGGCCAGTGCGATCATGCTCGGCATCTTCGCGACCACCGCCTAC
Organism: Bradyrhizobium australafricanum; assembly: GCF_020329495.1. Taxonomy (NCBI): domain Bacteria; kingdom Pseudomonadati; phylum Pseudomonadota; class Alphaproteobacteria; order Hyphomicrobiales; family Nitrobacteraceae; genus Bradyrhizobium; species Bradyrhizobium australafricanum. Next base: position 5,038 of record NZ_JAGKJL010000001.1, read on the forward strand.
AATCCGGTATCGGCCAATCTGCGCGAGCTGTCCAAACGGATGGAAGCCGAGCTGTTCGGCTCGGCGCCCGGCGGCGGCATTCAGGACGCGTCCGGCTTCTGGCTGAACCAGATCAACGACGAGGGTCAGGCGATCATCAATGCGGCCCGCAGCGAGCAGCAGGGCGTCCGGCTGACCGGCCTCACCGTGTTCCGATTCGATACGGCGCTCCAGTTCAAGGAGCGAATCGAAGCGCGCGAAGCGGCGCTCGAAGACGGCCGTTGGGTGTTCAAGGGCGTGCGCCGATTCACCCTCGATAAGCCTCCGGTGGATCAGGACACCTTCTACCTGACCACCACCCTTACCCCGGCACAGGTGCGCAACAGTTTCTCCACCCCGGAAACTGTGTCCTTTTGGCAACTGCCGAACTACATCCGTTCGTCGGAGAGCTCAGGGTTCGCGACGGCTGGCTATCGCTTGCAGTATCACAAGCTCATCGCGCAGCCGTTTTTGCTGGCTGCGATGGTGATGTTGGCGGCTTCTGTGAGCCTCCGCTTCTTTCGGATGGGCGGCGTGCAGAAGATGGTTTTGAGTGGCGTGGGCGCAGGCTTTCTGCTCTACGTGCTGTCGAAAGTAACTGAAGATTTGAGCAAGGCTGAGTTGATGCATCCCATCGCTGCGGCGTGGTTGCCTGTCGTTGTGGGCAGCCTCACCGGTTTCTTAGCCTTGCTGTACCAGGAGGACGGGTAGTGGCTATCGTCGCCGCCCGCCAGTTGAGGTCGCCTGCTCTCGGGCGGCGCAGTGTGCTGCGCCGTCAACGGAGCCGCATGGCCGCGTTTGGCGTTTCGATCTCAGCTCTCCTCGCCGCGTTCGTCGTGGTCAGCGCGCTCGACGTTGTCGCGTCGACGCCGGCTGCCGCGCAGGCCTTCACCTACAATCCGCGTCCGCCGAAGCCGCCCCGCCCGCCGGCCAAGAATGACGGGCAGATGCTCGTTCAGGCGACCGAGGTCGATTACGACTACAACAACCAGCGCATCTCGGCCGTCGGCAACGTCCAGATGTTCTACAACGGCACCAGCGTCGAGGCCGACAAGGTCATCTACGATCAGAAGACCAAGCGTCTTCATGCCGAAGGCAACATCCGCATGACCGATGCGGAAGGCAAGATCACCTACGCCAACATCCTTGATCTCAGCGACGACTACCGCGACGGGTTCGTCGATTCGCTGCGCGTCGACACTGAAGACCAGACCCGCATGGCGGCGACCCGCGCCGATCGGTCCAGCGGCAATTACACGGTGTTCGACAACGGCGTTTATACCGCCTGCGCGCCCTGTAAGGATGATCCGAAGAAGCCGCCGCTCTGGCAGGTCAAGGGCGCGCGCATTATCCATAACCAAACCGAGAAGATGCTTTACTTCGAGAACGCCCAGCTCGAATTCTTCGGCGTTCCGATGGCGTATCTGCCCTACTTCTCGACGCCCGATCCGACCGTGAAGCGCAAGAGCGGCTTCCTGATGCCGGGCTTCACCACGTATTCGGCGTTCGGCGTCGGCGTCGAAATCCCCTATTACTTCGCGCTCGCGCCGGACTTCGACGCGACGTTCAATCCGCGCATCACCTCGAAGCAGGGCGTGCTGTTCCAGGGCGAATTCCGCCAGCGTCTGTCGAACGGCGCCTATCAGATCCGACTCTACGGCATCGACCAACTCGATCAGGACGCTTTCAAGGGCCAGCCCGGTGACCGCCAGTTCCGCGGCGGGATCGAGACCAAGGGTCAGTTCGCGCTGAACGACAAATGGACCTGGGGCTGGGACGGCGTGCTGCTGTCCGACTACTACTTCATGTCCGATTACCGGCTGGCCCAGTACAAGGATCCGTTCGGATCGTTCCTGTCGCTGCCGACCGAGGCGATCTCGCAGCTCTATCTGACCGGCGTCGGCAACCGCAGCTTCTTCGACGCGCGCGCGATCTATTATCTCAGCTACTCCGGCAACCAGAACCAGGTTCCGGTGGTCGCGCCTGTCATCGACTACAACAACGTGATCAACAGCCCGATCTTTGGTGGCGAGTTCAGCTACAAGGTGAACTTCACCAACCTGACCCGCGAAACCGCGGTGTTCGACCCGATCACGACGACGGCCAACACCAACGGCCTGTGCCTGACCACATCCGCGGACCCGATGGCGCGCACGCCGTCGCAGTGCCTGCTGCGCGGCATGCCCGGCACCTACACAAGGCTGACCGCCGAGGCGCAGTGGCGTAAATCCTATACCGACCCGCTCGGCCAGATCTGGACGCCGTTCGTCGGCGTCCGCGCCGATGCCATCAACGCCGACATCTCGAACCAGCCGGGCGTTTCCAACTTCCTGCCGGTCGGCGACACCCAGACGGTCCGCCTGATGCCGACCGTCGGCTTCGAATACCGCTACCCCTTCATCAACGTGCAGCCGTGGGGCACGACGACCATCGAGCCGATTGCGCAGGTCATCATCCGGCCCGACGAACCCAGCGCCGGCAAGCTTCCGAACGAGGACGCGCAGAGCCTGGTGTTCGATACCTCGAACCTGTTCGCGATCGACAAGTTCTCCGGCTACGACCGCGTCGAGGGCGGCAGCCGCGCCAATGTCGGCGTGCAGGCCACCACGCAGTTCGATCGCGGCGGCAGCGTCAAGGCGATGTTCGGACAGTCCTATCAGATGTTCGGGTTGAACTCGTTCGCGGTCGCGGACGTCACCAACACCGGCATAGATTCCGGCCTGCAGAATCCGCGCTCGGACTATGTCGCGAGCCTCGCCTACTCGCCCAACCGCACCTACACGTTCAGCGTCCGCTCGCGGATGGACGAGGCGACCTGGAACATCAACCGGTTCGAGGCCCAGGCCAGCGCGAACTTCGACCGCTGGTCGGTCAGCCTGATGTACGGCGACTATGCCGCGCAGCCGGAGCTTGGCTATTTGACGCGCCGCGAAGGCATCCTCGCCAGCGGATCGATCAAGGTGGCGGCGAACTGGGTGGTTCAGGGCGCGGCGCGCTGGGACCTTGAAGCGAACAAAATCAACCAGTACGCGTTCGGCGCGGGCTATGTGGACGACTGCTTCGTGCTGGCCGCCAACTATGTCACGTCCTATACCTATCAGGCCGGCTCGACGCCGCCCGTCCTCAGCCACGCGTTCATGTTCCAGATCGGGCTGCGGACGATCGCGCAGACCTCCACGTCCAGCAGTTCGGCTGGCATGCAGTAGCGAGCGAGCGGTCTGGCGGGGTGCTTGGATTGCCTGCGGACCTGTGGCTCCGGCTTGAATTGGTTTAAACGGCTGACATGACGATAATGACGACCGCTAGCCTGCCAACGCGCCGCCATCAGCTAGTGTTGAGTTCCCTGCTGGCTCTTTTCCTCCTGCTCGGAGGCGGTGCGCGACTGCATGCCCAGACCATCGCCGTGATGGTCAATGGCGAGCCCATCACCAATTACGACATCGAGCAGCGCGCCAAGCTGAACGCCCTGACCGGCGGCAAGACGCCTGATCGGAAGACCGTCCTCGACGAGCTGATCGATGAGAAGCTGAAGATCAAGGAAGCCAAGAAATTCGGCGTCGACCCCTCCGCCGGCGATATCGACCAGTCCTTCGGCGGCATGGCGCAGCGGATGCGGCTTTCCGGCGACCAGCTCACCAAGGTGCTCGAGGGCAAGGGCATCCGCCCGGATACGCTGAAGCAACGCATCAGGGCCGACATGGTCTGGACCAGCCTAGTCCGCGGCCGCTTCAAGGAAAGCCTGCAGGTTGGCGAAAAGGACGTGGCCAACGCGGTCAAGGAGACCGGAGGCGCGGCTGAGGCCGAGGCATTCGAATACAGGATGCAGCCGGTCGTTCTGATCGTGCCCCGCGGCGCGCCGCAGTCGGAGTTCGAGGGACGCCGCAAGGAAGCGGACAGCCTGCGCGAGCGCGTTACCAGTTGCGAGGAAGCCAACACCTTCTTCAAGTCGATGCGCAACGCCGCGATCCGCGAGATCGTCGTGAAGACCTCGGCTGACCTGCCGCAGTCGCTGCGCGACATCCTGGACAAGACCCCGGTCGGCCACCTCACCCCTCCCGAGGTCACCAAGCAGGGCGTTGAAATGGTCGCCCTCTGCGGCAGGAAGGCAACCACCGTCGACACGCCGAAGAAGCGTGAGATGCGCGACAAGATGTACGTGCAGAAGTACGAGGCGAAGTCGAAGGCCTACCTGCAGGAAGTCCGAAAAGCCGCGATGATCGAATATCCAGGCGGGCGATGATCGACTATCGTTGACGCATGGCTCAACCTCTCGCACTTACATCCGGCGAGCCCGCAGGCATCGGCCCCGACATCACGCTCGCCGCATGGCTGCGCCGCCGCGAACTCGATCTCCCGCCGTTCTATCTGCTGGGCGACCGCGCCGCGCTTGCCGAACGCGCCAAGACGCTCGGGCTTGCCGTCGAGTTGGCCGAGGTCAGCGCCGCGGAGGCATCCGCGACGTTCGCACGCGCCCTTCCCGTGGTTGCGACCGGCAAGACGGCGACGGCGCGACCGGGTCAGCCCGACGGCACGAGTGCCGATGCGGCGCTGGCATCGATCCGGCAGGCCGTCGCCGATGTCGCCGCCGGTAAGGCCAGCGCCGTCGTCACCAATCCGATCGCCAAGAACGTGCTGTACCGCGCCGGCTTCCGACATCCCGGCCATACAGAGTTCTTGGCCGAGCTTGCCGCAAGCGGCGGGCGCGCGCCGCAGCCGGTGATGATGCTGTGGTCACCGGCGCTCGCCGTTGTCCCGGTGACGATCCATGTGTCGGTCCGCGAGGCGCTGGCGCAATTGACGACCGACCTGATCGTGTCGACAGCGCGGATCGTGGTCGCGGACATGAAGGCGCGGTTCGACCTCGCGGCGCCGCGGCTCGCCATTGCCGGCCTCAATCCGCATGCCGGCGAAGACGGCACGCTCGGCATGGAAGACGTCGAGATCGTCGCGCCCGCGGTCGAGATCCTGCGCCGCGACGGCATTGCCGTCCGAGGCCCGCTGCCGGCCGATACCATGTTCCACGCAGCCGCGCGCAAGACCTATGACTGCGCGATCTGCATGTATCACGACCAGGCCCTGATCCCGATCAAGACCGTCGCGTTCGAGGACGCCGTCAACGTCACGCTGGGGCTGCCCTTCATCCGGACCTCGCCCGATCACGGCACCGCATTCGATATCGCCGGCACCGGCAAGGCCAATCCGTCGAGCCTGATCGCCGCCCTCCGGCTCGCCGCGCGCATGGCCGCGGCATCAAGCTAAGTGAGCACGATCGACGATCTGCCGCCGCTGCGCGACGTCATTCGCGAGCATTCGCTGTCGGCGCGCAAATCGCTCGGCCAGAATTTTCTGCTCGATCTCAACCTCACCGCGCGCATCGCCCGCGCCGCGGGTCCGCTGGAAGACTCCACCGTGATCGAGGTCGGCCCCGGTCCCGGCGGCTTGACGCGCGCGCTGCTTGCGCTGGGTGCCAAGCGCGTGATCGCCATCGAGCGCGACGAGCGGGCGCTGGCCGCGCTCGACTACATCGCCAAGCGCTATCCCGGTCGCATCGAGATCGTGCACGGCGACGCGCAGCGCTTTGACCCGCGTCCCTTGCTCGATGGCGCCAAGGCCAAGATCGTCGCCAATCTGCCGTACAACATCGCGACCCAGCTGCTGGTCGACTGGCTGTCGATCGAGCCGTGGCCGCCCTGGTATGACATGATGGTCCTGATGTTCCAGCGCGAGGTCGCCGAGCGCATCGTCGCCCATGAGGACGAGGAGGCGTATGGCCGGCTCGCGGTGCTCGCCAACTGGCGCGCCGAGACCAAGATCCTGTTCGACATCTCGCCCGCGGCCTTCGTGCCGCAACCGAAGGTTACGTCCTCGGTGGTACGATTGATACCGCGCGCCGCGCCCGAGCCGTGCGACCGCCGCATGCTCGAGCAGGTCGCGGCCGCCGCCTTCGGCCAACGCCGCAAGATGCTGCGCCAGAGCCTGAAATCGCTATCGGCCGATCCGGCGCGGCTTGCTGCCGCAGCCGGTATCGACGCGACACGGCGCGCCGAAACCATTCCGGTCGCGGGCTTTGTTGCCATGGCCCGGGAATTGGCCGATATACGGGCCACAAAATAGAACAACAGGAGAAAACGTAATGGCGCGTATGGTTCGCCAATCCCTCGTCAAATTCGATGCACCGCTGTGCGAAACCATCGTCGACACGCCGAAGCCCCAGGGACGCGAAGTGCTGGTGCGCATCGAGCGCTGCGGCCTGTGCCATTCCGATCTCCACATCCAGGACGGCTACGCCGATCTCGGCGGCGGCAAGAAGCTCGACACCACCCGCGGCATGACCCTGCCCTTCACGCTCGGCCATGAGATCGCGGGCGTGGTCGACGAGGTCGGCCCCGATGCACCGAAGGATCTGATCGGGACGAAGAAGGCCGTCTTCCCCTGGATCGGCTGCGGCCAGTGCCGCGACTGCCTCGCCGGGGACGAGAATCTCTGCGTCAAGCAGCGCTTCCTCGGCGTCTCGATCGACGGCGGCTTCGCCACCCACGTGCTGGTGCCCGACGCAAAATACCTGCTCGATTACGATCCGCTGCCGGTCAACCAGGCCGCCACCCTGATGTGCTCCGGCGTCACCGCCTATGGCGCGCTGAAGCGCCTGGTCGATCGTCCGCGCCAGCGCAATTTGCTGCTGATCGGCCTTGGCGGCGTCGGCATGATGGGCCTGTCATTCGCGCAGGCGATGTTCAAGCAGCCGATCACGGTTGCCGATCTCAGCCCCGCGGCGCGCGAGACCGCGCTGAAGAACGGCGCGGCGGCTGCCTATGACCCGGCAGAGCCCGATGTCGTCAAGCGCATGCTGAAGGAGAGCGACGGCGGCTTCGACGGCGTCGTCGACTTTGCCGGCAACGAGAAGTCGATGGCGTTTGCGGTGTCGACGGTCGCGCGCGGCGGCAAGATCGTGGTGTCCGGCCTGATGGGCGGCCAGTTCACGCTGCCGATGGTGCAGTGGGTGTACAAGCGCATGACCATCGAAGGCTTCATGGTCGGCACGCTGGCCGAAGGTCAGGAATTGATGGCGCTCGCCCGCGCCGGCAAGATCATGCCGACGCCGATGAAGGAAGAGCCGATGGCCGATGTCCAGAAATGGATCGACGAGCTGCGCGCCGGCAAGGTCGTCGGACGCATCGTCCTGAAGAACTAGAGCATGATCCGGAAAAGCGTGACGCGGTTTTCCGAAAGATCATGCTGAGACATGACGTGCCGCCGGTGCTGCTATCGCCGGCGGGACGCGGTCACTCCGATGGAACCTGACAGTCGAACCAAGCCATCGTTCGGTTCATGTTCCGCGGCCTCGGGCTCGCCGCAATTGCGGCACGCCGCGAGCCCCAATTAAGCCCTACCCGTTCCGGATTTGCGGCGCATTGCGACCCAACTCTTTGCCGAGATTGGGATCTCCAGCGTTTGCGTTAAAAAAGAGATACCGGGGACGCGTATGTCAAATCGTTCAGCGAAATTCGCTGCGGCGCTTGCCGCCAGCATCCTGGCCGGCGCCAGTTGCAGCGCCATGGCCCAGACCGCCGCCAATACGGCCAATAGCACCAACAAGACGGCGGACACCTGCCTGGCCGCGCCCAAGGGAACCGCGCCTGCGGGAAGCCACTGGTTCTACCATCTCGATCGCAGCAAGAAGAAGTGCTGGTATCTCGGCGAGGCCAAGAACGAGGCCAAGAACAAGGCCGCCAAGACGGCGACCACGAGCACGCAGCAGCCGCCAGCGGCAGCAGCGCCCGAGACCACAACGGCCGACGCGACGCCGCCACAGAGCCAGCCGACGCCGCAGAGCCAGCCCGCGCCGCAGCAGCCGGCGATGCGCAAATCAGTCGCCGATGCGCATGCCGAATGGCCCTCGCCGCAGGTCGCAGCCGTACCTGCGTCAAGCGCCGACGCCGGCCAGGCCGGCGGAACGGCAGCGACGCCCGACCCGTCAGCCACGCCCGCCGGTACCAGCGCGCAGCCGTCCGATGTGAACGCCAGATGGCTGGATGCATCGAGCATGGCCGGAACCAACGGAACCAGGCGCGCCGCAGACCAGCCGACCGCGGTTGCGCAGGCAGACACGACGCCGCAACCAGCGGCCGCGCCGGTGCCTGCTGCGCCCGCCTCGGCCGAGGCATCCGTCGAGAAGTCACCGTCGTCGACGCAGATGCTGCTGATCGTGATGGTTGGAGCGTTGGCGCTGGCCGGCCTGGTCAGCACGCTGGTGTTCCGGCTGACCCGCAGGCGCTCGGCGCCCTACCAGACCGAGGACGAGTGGCAGGCGCCGTGGGATTCGCTGCACACCGAGCCGGCGCCCCCGATGGCAGTTGTCAGCCGGGACCGTCCGCTGCGGCTGTCCGAGGCCGCGCCGAGACGCGCCGAGACGCCCGTTCCGCGCCGTGGGGAGACGCCCGCTCCACGCCGTGCGGAAACGCCCGCTCCACGCCGCGCCGAGAAGCCAGCTCCACGTCGCGAGACTACGCGTGATCGGGATCAAAGGGAGCAGGACAACAAGCAGATCGCCGCAATGCTGCAGCGGCTTGCGCGCAGCGCGACGAACTAAGGTCCGCTTAGGAAAAAATGCAAACGGACGTGATGCGCTCGCATCACGTCCGCAACGCGCTACGTCTCGAGCTGACGCTGCAGGCCGCGCACGAATTCGGTGAGGCCGGTGCGGCGCTCGCGCTTGAGGCGCTCGGCCTTCAGGATCGACTGCACCTCGGCAAAGGCATCGTCGACGTTCTGGTTGACGACGATGTAGTCGTATTCCGCCCAATGGCTCAGCTCATGGCTGGCGCGGCTCATCCGTCCGCGGATGACCTCTTCCGAATCCTGCGCCCGGGTATGCAGCCGCCTCTCGAGATCGGCGGCCGACGGCGGCAGGATGAACACCCGCACCACATCGGCGCTGGCTTTCTGGTGGAGCTGTTGCGTGCCCTGCCAGTCGATATCGAACAGAACATCCTGCCCCACCGCTAGGGCGGCCTCGACCGGCGCACGCGGCGTGCCGTAGCGGTTGTCGAATACGGTGGCCCATTCGAGCAGTTCACCGTGCTCGACCATCTTCTCGAACTTCTTCTTGTCGACGAAGAAATAGTCGCGGCCCTCGACCTCGCCCGGCCGCATCGCCCGCGTCGTCGCCGACACCGACATCTTCAGGCCCGGCTCGCGCTCCAGCAGCATGCGCGACAGCGTCGTCTTGCCGGCGCCCGACGGCGACGACAGGACGAACATCAGTCCGCGCCGCTCAACGCCGTCAAAACCCTGCGCCGTCATCATTCACTCCAGATTCTGGACCTGTTCGCGGAACTGCTCGACCACGTTCTTCATTTCAAGCCCGGTGTTGGTCAGCTCGACGTCGTTCGACTTCGAGCAGCAGGTGTTCACCTCGCGATTGAATTCCTGGGCAAGGAAGTCGAGCCGGCGCCCGACCGGACCGCCCTTGCCGATCATCTCGCGCGCCTGGGCGATGTGCGAGGCGATGCGGTCGAGCTCCTCGCGGATATCGGCCTTGGTGGCGATCAGGATCGCCTCCTGGTTCAGGCGGTCGGCATCGAAGCGGTCGGACGTCTCGAGCAGGGCCGCGATCTGCTCGGCAAGCCGCGCCTTGATCGCCTCGGGCTTGCGGCCGGGAGCGGTCTCGGCGCGCTTGGCGAGCCGTTCGATCTCGTCCATCCGCTGCATCAGGATCTGCCCCAGCGCATCGCCCTCGCGGCGGCGCATCTCGACAAGGCTGCCGAGCGCCTGCTCGAAGGCCATCGCCGCCGCCTCGCGCGCCGCCTTGTCCTCGTCCTCGCTGCTCTCGGGCTCGACCACCTCGATGACGCCCTTGATGCCGAGCAGTCCGTCGATGCTCGGTGCCACCGCGTCGATCCGCTGCGCGAGCGTGCCGGCGACCTTCACCACGGCGGCGAGCACGTCCTCATTGATGCGGATGGTCTGCGCCGCGTCGGTGCGCTTGACGCTGAGATTGGCGTAGACCGTGCCGCGCGACAGCAGCTCGCCGGCCCGCTTCTTGGCAAGCGCTTCCAGTTCGTCCCAGCCCGGCGGCAGCCGCAACCGCAGGTCAAAGCCCTTGGCATTGACCGATTTCAGCTCCCACTCGAACGTATAGGGACCACTTGCGCCATGGCTTCGGGCAAAGCCAGTCATGCTCGACAGCGCCATCGCGTGAACTCTCCAACAGAAGGATATGGGACTCACCCGGAGCCAGCGAGACTCGTGGGGAGCCGGTGCGACCTTAAAACGGATTCCGTGAAAGTGGAATTACGTTCCACCACCGGAAAATGCAGAGCTACGGCATGATCCGGAAAAGTGTGTGGCGGTTTTCCGAACGATCATGCTCAAACAAGAAGCTAAGGCGCGATGACGATCGCGCTTTAGCGCTGCACCACCGGCGGCGAATTGGTCTGCTGGGCTGCGCCCTGCCGACCGCGCGGCGGCTTCTTTTGATTGGTGGGCTTCGGCGTCGTCGCCGTGGGATTGGTGTCGGCGCCGGGCGCCGCGGCGGCGGGCGCCGGATCATCCGCGGGCTCGACGGTGTCGTTCTGGATCTGCTTTTCCGACGCGCGCAGCTTGGCGACGTTCTTCGCGTGCTGGTCGTAGGTTTCGGTGAAGGCGTGGCCGCCGGTTCCGTCAGCGACGAAGAACAGGTCGCGGGTGCGCGCCGGGTTGGCGGTCGCCTCCAGCGAGGCGCGGCCGGGATTGGCGATCGGTCCGGGCGGCAGGCCGTCGATTACATAGGTGTTGTAGGGCGACGGCTGCGTGATCTCGCTGCGCTTGATCGGACGGCCCAGCGTTCCCTTGCCGCCTACCAGTCCGTAGATGATGGTCGGATCGGACTGCAGCTTCATCCGCTGGCGCAGGCGGTTGACGAACACCGCGGCAACGCGGCTGCGCTCGTCGGCGCGGCCGGTTTCCTTCTCGACGATCGAGGCCAGCGTCACCAGCTGGTCCGGCGATTTCAGCGGCGTGTCGCTGTTGCGGCGTTCCCAGATTTCGGCGAGCACGCGCTTCTGCGCCTGCTGCAGGCGCTGGATCACCTGGTCGCGCGTGGTGCCGCGCGGGAATTTGTAGGTCTCCGGCAGCAGCGTGCCCTCGCGCGGGATCTCGCGCACCGAGCCGGTGAAGATGTCGTTGTCGGAGAGCCGCGTCACGATCTGCTCGGAAGTCAGGCCTTCCGGTATCGTGATGGCGTGCTGCACCACCTTGCCGTCGACGATGGTGGCTATGACGTCGCGCAGGCTGGCACTCTTCTGGAACGAATATTCGCCGGGCTTGAGATCGGAACTTGCCTTCAGCGCGAACACCCCGCCGATGAAAACCCACGGATTGACGTTGATCACGCCCTCACGCGAGAGCACGTCGGCGATGTCACGCTTGCCGGCGCGCGCCGGGATGTTGACGATCTTGTCTTCCTGCAGCGGACCCGGCGATTCCAGCGCCTGCTTGCCGTAGTAATACGTCGCGCCGGCGCCGATCATCAGGATGATCAGGATGGTGAAGATGGCATTGCCGACGATTACGAAGGGATTGCGGGCGCGATCCGAGCGCTTGGGCGGCGGCGGAAGCTGTTCGGGCTCCAGCGCGGCGCGTGGGCTCCTCGGTGAAATGGGCGGCCTCTCACTCATCGATGCAAACCAATATCCTGCCGGTTGAATCGTGGCCGGACAAACCCCTGCCCTGCCAATAGCATACGCCCGCTATTAGGAGTCACCGCGGAATACGGCAAAATGGTGGACTAGTTCTAAAGTCCCGTCCCGATCGAATCGGAACGGGACTTTGGATTCTCTTTTTCGACGCGTTTCCTTCACGCGAACCGGCACCCACTTCGCTCGAAAACGCTCTAACGACCTACTAATTGGTCACGCGCTGCACGATCACGGAAGCGTTGGTGCCGCCGAAACCGAAGGAATTGGACAGCGCCACATTGACGTCACGCTTGCGCGACGTATGCGGCACAAGATCGATCGCCGTTTGCACCGACGGATTGTCGAGATTGATGGTCGGCGGCACCACGTTATCGCGAATCGCCAGGATCGCGAAGATCGCCTCGATCGCGCCGGCCGCACCGAGCAGATGTCCGGTGGCGGACTTGGTCGACGACATCGAAACCTTCGATGCCGCATTGCCGAGCAGGCGCTCGACCGCGCCGAGCTCGATCTCGTCGCCGACCTGCGTCGAGGTGCCGTGCGCATTGATGTAGTCGAGGTCGGATGCCGCAAGGCCGGCGCGCTTCAGCGCCATGGTCATGCTGCGGAAGCCGCCATTGCCGTCCGGCGGCGGCGAGGTGATGTGGAAGGCATCGCCCGACAGGCCATAGCCGGTGACCTCGGCATAGATCTTCGCGCCGCGGCGCTTCGCGTGCTCGTATTCCTCGAGCACGAGGACGCCGGCGCCCTCGCCCATCACGAAGCCGTCGCGATCCTTGTCGTACGGCCGCGATGCCTTTTCCGGGGTCTCGTTGAAGCCGGTGGACAACGCACGCGCCGCGCAGAAGCCGGCGATGCCGATGCGCGAGATCGGCGATTCGGCGCCGCCCGCGACCATCACCTCGGCGTCGCCGAGCGCGATCAGCCGCGCCGCGTCGCCGACCGCATGCGCGCCGGTCGAGCACGCCGTGACCACCGCATGATTGGGTCCCTTCAGGCCGTGCTCGATCGAGACATAGCCGGAGGCCAGATTGATCAGGCGGCCCGGAATGAAGAACGGAGAGACCCTGCGCGGTCCGCGCTCCTTCAGCAGCACCGCAGTCTCGGCAATGCCGGTGAGGCCACCGATGCCGGAGCCGATCATCGTGCCGGTGGCGAACTGGTCCTCGTCCGACTTCGGATGCCAGTTGGCATCGTCCAGCGCCTGCTTGGCCGCGCACATCGCATAGACGATGAAGTCGTCGACCTTGCGCTGGTCTTTCGGCTCCATCCACTGATCGGGATTGAAGGTGCCGCCAGTGCCGTCGCCGCGCGGAATATAGCAGGCGACCTGGCTCGGCAGGTCGGACACGTCGAACGTGTCGATCTTCTTGCCGCCGCTGTCTCCGGCGAGGATGCGCGCCCAAGTTGCGTCAACGCCGCAGCCGAGCGGTGTAAGCATGCCCAGCCCCGTGACGACAACTCGTCTCATTTCCACGTCTCCGGCCAGCAATGCGCGGCTGATAATAAGAAGCCGGGGGACCGCTCGATCACGGTCCGTCCGGCCCCGTCAACTTCGCGATCGGCGTCAGCTCTTCGCGTTCTTCTCGAGAAACTTGGTCGCGTCGCCAACGGTCAGAATCGTCTCCGCCGCGTCGTCGGGAATCTCGCAACCGAATTCTTCTTCGAATGCCATCACGAGCTCGACGGTGTCGAGGCTGTCGGCGCCGAGGTCATCGATGAAGCTCGCGCTATCGACCACCTTCTCGGGTTCGACACCAAGGTGCTCGACCACAATCTTCTTAACCCGCTCGCCAATCTCACTCATCGTTCAACCTCGTTGTTCCATTGGACCCGACCCCAAGACGATACGAGCCATCGTGGTCGTCTCGATTACTCAGTCGCGCATAGTCTTGATTCGGCCCGGTCGTAGCCGATTAAAGCCCCGGCGAACGGCAGGCGTCGCCACGCCAATATACAGGGTTTCAAAATCCTGCAATGGCGTTCTTCGCCCATCCACGGGGGCTTCAGCTACCATACTTCCAAAGCCTTGACTACACGCCTGAACCGGCTCCCGAAAACGGCTTTTCGCCGCATTGCGAGAGGCCGCCAGTAGCTCAAATCATAGCCATCCCGCCGTTGACGTGAATCGTCTGTCCGGTGACGTAGGCAGCCTCGTTCGAGGCCAGATAGACCGCCGCGGCAGCGATATCCTCGGGCGTTCCGAGCCGCGCCGCAGGAACCTTCGCCAGGATGGATTCGCGCTGCTTGTCGTTCAGCGCATCGGTCATCGGCGTCTTGATGAAACCCGGCGCGATGCAATTGGCGGTCACGCCGCGCTTGGCGTATTCGGCGCCCAGCGTCTTGATCAGGCCGATGATGCCGGCCTTCGACGCGGTGTAGTTGCCCTGCCCCGGATTGCCGGTGACGCCGACGATCGAGGTGATCGCGATGATGCGGCCGAAACGCTTGCGCATCATCAGCTTGGTCGCGGCGCGCGCCAGGCGGAACGTCGCGGTCAGGTTGACCGCGATCACGTCGTCCCAATCCTCGTCGCGCAGCTGCACGAACAGGTTGTCGCGGGTGATGCCGGCGTTGGCGATCAGGATGTCGACCTGTCCCATCGCAGCTTCCGCTGCCGGCACCAGCGCCTCGACGTCATCCTTGCTGGAGAGATTGCACGGCAGGACATGCACGCGCTCGCCGAGCTTGGCCGCGAAGCCGTCCAGCACCTCGCGCCGCGTCCCCGAGATCGCTACCGTCGCGCCCTGCGCATGCAGCGCCTGCGCGATCGCGCCGCCGATGCCGCCGGTTGCGCCCGTGACGAGCGCCGTCTTGCCAGTCAGATCAAACATCGAATTCTCCTTCCGGCTGCTTCAAGCCGAAGCTGCGAGCGCGTCCTTGGCCGCAGCGATATCGTTCGGACCGCCGACGGACACGCCGACCGCGCCGTCGGCAATGCGCTTGACGAGGCCGCTCAGCACCTTGCCGGCGCCGAGCTCGAAGAACCGCGTCACGCCCTGCCCTGCCATATAGGCAACCGACTCGCGCCAGCGCACGGTGCCCGTGACCTGCTCGATCAGGCGGCGGCGGATCTCGTCGGGATCGGTGATGGCGGAGGCCAGCACGTTGGAGACCAGCGGCGCCGCGGGCGCCTTGATGGTCACCCCCGACAGCGCCTCTGCCATCGCATCGGCCGCCGGCTGCATCAGCTTGCAATGGAACGGCGCAGACACCGGCAGCAGCATGGCGCGCTTGGCGCCCTTGGTCTTGGCGATTTCGACCGCGCGATCGACGGCGGCCTTGTCGCCGGAGACCACCACCTGGCCGCCGCCATTGTCGTTGGCGGCCTGGCAGACTTGTCCCTGCGCCGCCTCGTTGGCGACCGCCACGGCGGTTTCGTAGTCGAGACCGAGCAGTGCGGCCATCGCACCGACGCCGACCGGCACCGCCTTCTGCATCGCGAGCCCGCGGGTGCGAAGCAGCCGCGCGGTGTCGCTGACGGAGAGGCTGCCGGCGGCGGCCAGCGCCGAATACTCGCCGAGCGAGTGCCCGGCAACGAAGGCCGCGTTGCGGCCGACCGAAAAGCCGGCTTCGCTCTCGAGCACGCGCAATGTGGCGATCGACACCGCCATCAGGGCGGGCTGGGCATTTTCGGTGAGCTGCAATGTCTCGCCGGGACCATCCCAGATGATCGCGGTCAGCTTCTCGCCCAGCGCGGAATCGACCTCGTCGAACACTGCCCTGGCCGCCGGAAAGGCGTCGGCCAGGGCCTTGCCCATGCCAACCGCCTGCGAGCCCTGCCCGGGAAACGTAAATGCTGCCGTCATCGGCGATCCCTACCTTGTTGAGCGTGGTCTCCGCGCAGGCGCTTTAGGCCTGCCGCAGGGGAAAACGGTATCCGCGTCGCGCAAAACCGCGCCACAGCGGGTCCGGGCCAATCCCTTGCACAAGCCTTGGCAATCAGGCCTTGGCAACCAAGCCTTGGCAGCCCAGCCTTGCAACCGGCCCCGGACCGGGCCGTAAGACACTGACGGAGGCGGTGCTGTCAAGCCGCGCCGGAGGAACCCTGGGGATGCCGGTCCCGGCTCCGGGCTAGTGTCCCGAATCCGAAGTTCGCATCATTTGCCGCACCTTCGGAGCGAACTTCGGATTCGATAAGGACACTAGCAGACTTATGATTCTAGTGTGCTTTATGAATGCGAAGTTCGTGAAAGTGGCTGCCGCGAAATCGCACGAACTTCGCATTCAGCACACTAGAACCCGCCGGCATTCTGGTCGGCGTTAACCTCGGCGCCGGCCCTCGCCCGGCGTGCGCTGTTGACCAGTTGGCCCGGGCGATCCTCGCTGGCGGGCCTGGCGGTCGCCAGCCGCAGCACGGCGCCATAGCCCGGCTGCACTTCCATCCGGCCGGCATAGCGGCTTTCGCTCAGGATGCGGTGGACGCGCGGCAGGTTGTAGCAGGGCACGTAGAACAGCAGATGATGCTCGAGGTGATAGTTCACGTAGTACGGCGCGATGAAGAGGCGCTCGAGGACATTGGCCCGCGTGGTGCGGGTGTTGCGCAGGGGATCGGAGCTGTCGGGCACGACGGCGTGTTCGGCAATGTTGCGGATGCGCGTGATCACCATCATCCAGGTCAGCAGCGGCACCAGCCACAACAGCGGATAGGCCCACCACACGCCGGCGGCGGCGAGGCCCGCGAACAGCAAGGCGTTGGTGACGCATTGCGGCCCGAGCTTCTGCCAGAAGTTGGCGGCGCGCCGCGACAACGGCCACTCCTTCGGCCCGATCGCATTGAGCAATTGCGCCTTGCGCTGCTGGTAGCCGGTCTGCCCGGTGATATCGCGGAAGAACTTCCGGCGGTAGCTCAGCTTCGTGATCGGAAACGGCGCCGACAGCACGAGATCGGGATCGTCCTCCTGCTGCGTCCGCGCATGATGCTGCAGATGATAGCGGCGATAGCCGCGGGTCTCCGCGAAGATCGGATAGGCGCAGAACCACTGGCTCAGCGTCAGGTTGGTCCTCTCGTCCGCCGACAGGCAGCCGTGCGCCCCGTCATGCATCAGGATCGCGAGCCCGAGCTGGCGCGAGCCGATGATCGCAACGGCGAGCAGATAGGTCAGCGGATTGGGCCACCACGCGACCAGCGCGATTGCGCCCAGGATCAGCGCCCAGGCGTGCACGATCAGGGCTGCGCCCTTCCACGTCGTGCGCTCGCGCACCGCGACCAGTTCGTCCTCGGTCAGGAAATCGCGGGCTCGCATGCGAAGCGCGGTCATGAGCTTGTCTCCCCGTCCGTTGAGGATGAAGTGTTGTGATCGCCGACCAGGCGCAGCCGCGTCCCGTCATTGGCCGACGTCGAAGTTGATGTCGCCTGCTCGCCGAGCGCGCGCAGCAATTCGCGGCACATCTCGTCGGCAGCGCGGCCCATCGCAAAACCTTCGACGATTACACCGATCGCAATCGCCCAGAACCGCCGCGAGCTCTCCTCGGGCGCGCGCAGCGAGCGCCAGCCATGCCGCTCGACCTGGCCCGCATAGGCGCGCGCGCCCTCGCTGTGCAGCCGTTCGATGGTGCGCTCGACGAGGGGCGCGAGGTCCTGCCGGCGCCGCGTAAGGGTCAAGGCCTCCGCGAAAAAGGCGACCGTGTCGGTCGCGGTCACGGTCTCGGCCAAAGCGTGGGTGTAGTCCCGCGGGGTGTGCGCATTCAGGGCGGCCTGCTCGGTCGCGCGCGCGAGATAGAGCATGTCGCGGCTGGCGGCTTCGACGAACAGCGCTTCCTTGGTGCGGAAGTAATAGGTGATCTGGCTCGGAAAGGCGTCCGCGGCCGCGGCGATATCGGAGATCGATGTGCCCGAGAGCCCGCGTTCCTTGAATAGGCGGCTGGCGGCATCGAGCAGCAGCGAGCGCATCTTGCGCCCCGCCGACCGCGTCGCGCGGACCGCGTGCTTCGGATCGGGCGCAGACATGCCGCTGGCGGTCTCCGAACCCATATCTCGTCCTCCCAAAGATGTTTGTATGATATACAAACAAAGAAATCAACGGGAAATCGCCCGAGGTTGCGTCAAACGGCCTGGAGGGCTACGACGCCTCGCACATCCGGGGGCCGAGAACCCTTGCTTTCGCGGCCAAAATCCGTATAAGCGCGCCATTCGTGGGCTCCGGCCGGGAGCTGAACGGACGGTCTCAGCAAATTCACCCGTTGATTTTGATGTGGCAGGGCCAGTCGGCTCGTCGTCCCGTGCTCCCGCCTTCTGAGCAGCTCGAGTCCTTTCCGAAGGTCTCGAAGGGCTTGTCGCCGGAAGCCGCGCCAACACAGGAAAGGACAACCATGCCTCTTTATGAGCATGTTTTTCTCGCGCGTCAGGATGCGAGCACCCAGCAGGTGGATGAACTGACGGCCCAGATGACGGGGATCGTCGAACAGGGCGGCGGCAAGGTCACCAAGACCGAGAGCTGGGGCGTGCGCTCCCTCACCTACCGCATGAACAAGAACCGCAAGGCGCATTTCGTGCTGATGAACATCGACGCACCGTCGGCTGTCGTCACCGAGATCGAGCGTCAGGAGCGGATCAACGAAGACGTCATCCGCTATCTCACCGTGCGCGTCGAAGAGCACGAGGAAGGCCCGTCCGCGATGATGCGCAAGGCCGACCGTGACCGCGAGCGCGATGACCGTGGTGGTGGCTTCCGTGGCGACCGCGAAGGCGGCTTCCGTGGTGACCGCGATGGTGGCGGTTTCCGTGGCGACCGTGGCCCGCGCCGTCCGCGCGAAGAAGAAGCTGCGACCGAGGAGTAATGAATCATGGCTGATGCTGGTGCCCGCCGTCCGTTTTTCCGTCGTCGCAAGTCCTGCCCGTTCACGGGCGCGAATGCGCCGAAGATCGACTACAAGGATTCCAAGCTGCTGATGCGTTACGTTTCCGAGCGCGGCAAGATCGTGCCGAGCCGCATCACGGCCGTGTCCGCCAAGAAGCAGCGTGAGCTCGCCCGCGCCATCAAGCGCGCGCGCTTCCTCGGCCTGCTGCCTTACGTCATTCGCTAATTGACGACGGCCGGCGGCACGCGCCGCCGGCCGCTCATTCTCATAAGGCTTCCGGGTCGTCCGGTCGCCGATGGTTGGGGTTCTCGATGCAGGATCCCTAACCGCTCGAAGGGGGCGGGACAGCTGATGATCGGAATATTCACCGTTGCACTCGCAGCCGGCGCCGCGTCGGCGCTGATGTTCGCCTCGATCAGTTCGGGCGCGCTGATCTCCATATTGCTGTTCTATCTCGCATCGCTGCCGATCATGGTGGCGGCGCTCGGCTGGGGCCCCCTCGCCGCCGCTATTGGTGGAGTGGGTGCGGCATCCGTGCTCGGCACGCTCTTCGGCCTTCCCTACAGCATCGCGTTTGCCATGATGGTCGCCGTGCCCGGCTGGTGGCTCGGCCACCTCGCCCTGCTCGGACGGCCGGTCGCGGGCGCAGCCGGCGACAGCGCCAAGCAGCAGCCGCCTGCGATTGAATGGTACCCCGTCGGCCGCATCCTGCTCTGGATTGCAGCCTTCCCCATCGTTACCACGACCGCCGCGCTGCTCACGCTCGGCACCGATACCGACACGATCACCGGCACGTTGCGGCGCGGCCTGCTCAAGATGCTCAGCGCCGGCGAAGCCCAGCCCAGCGGTGACATCGAACGGCTGGTCGACGCGTTGGTGATCTTCGCGCCGCTCGCGGCAACGGTCATCTCCATGGTGACGCAGACGCTGAACCTTTGGCTCGCCGGCAAGATCACGCAAACCTCGGGGCGGTTGAATCGGCCGTGGCCGGATTTCCGCACCACGGCGCTTCCCGCCGTGACGCTGGTCGCGCTGCTCGCGGCGGTCGCCGTCAGCTTCATCGGCGGCATGCTTGCGCTGCTGGCGCAGATCGTCACCGCGGCACTCGTAATCGCCTATGCGCTGGTCGGCTTCGCCGTTCTGCACACCTTGACGCTGTCGCTCACCAATCGCGGCTTCTGGCTCAGTGGCATCTATGCGGTCGTCGTCATGTTCGGCTGGCCGATCGTGGCGATGTTCGCGCTCGGCATCGCCGACGCCGTGTTCGGGCTGCGCCAGCGCTATCTGCAGACAAGACCGCCGCCTTTGCCCGCGGCTTGAGATTCGATCCAACCACTTAAACCCGTACTTTGCATCTAAAGGAGAACGAAAATGGAAGTCATTCTGCTCGAACGCGTCGCCAAGCTTGGCCAGATGGGCGAAGTCGTGCGCGTCAAGGACGGGTTCGCCCGCAACTTCTTGCTGAAGCGCGGCAAGGCGTTGCGCGCCACCGAGGCGAACCGCGCCAAGTATGACGGCATGAAGGCCGAGCTCGAGGCCAACAACATCCAGGCCAAGGGCGAAGCCGCCAAGGTCGCCGAGAAGATCGACGGCCGCGACATCGTCATCATCCGCCAGGCCTCCGAATCCGGCCAGCTGTTCGGCTCGGTCACGGTGCGCGACATCGTCGCCGCGCTGGCTGCCGACGGCGTGACGGTGTCGCGCCCGCAGGTCTGGCTCGACTCGCCGATCAAGGTGATCGGCGCGCAGAAGGTGACGATCGCCGTCCACCCCGAGGTCGAGACCAGCGTCACCGTGACGGTCGCCCGCTCCGCCGAAGAGGCCGAGCGGATCAAGCGCGGCGAGGACATCTCGACCCGCCAGGAAGACCAGGACGCTGCCGCCGAGGCGCTCGCCGCCGCCGGCGAATTCTTCGATCCGGAAGCCCAGCACGACGAGGAAGCCGCGCCGGCTCCGGCCGCCGAAGAGAAGTAAGCTTCTCTCCACTAAACGCTACGAAGCCCGGCCCCATCAGGCCGGGCTTTGGATTCGTGCCGCCGCCTTGTCGTCGAGCATGGCGATCGACGCCAATGCGGTCGCGGTGTGCTTCTCCTTGCCGTCGATCACGCAGAACACGTCGGCTGCAACGACGGCGACCTGACGTCCCGGCTTGATCACGCGCGCCCGGCAGATCAGACGATCGCCCGAGGCTGGCGACAGCAGGTTCAGCTTGTACTCCGCCGTCAGCGCCGGCTGGCCACGCGACGTCGCCGCTGCGATCGTGGTGGCGTTGTCGACCAGGAACGCCGTCACCCCGCCGTGAAACAGGCCGTGCTGCTGCAACAGCTCCGGCCGGCGGTCGACCGCGAGCGTGCAGGTGCCGCGCGACAGCTCGGCCACCTCGGCACCGACAAGACCCATGAAGCCCTGCCGGCCGACATTGTCGCGAATTCGCGTCGCGATCGGTGCAAAGTCCGGATAGGTCTCGCTCATGAAGTCTCTCCTGTTCGTTCCGGCGCACCCGGCGCCACCACCGCGCGGACCGCGCAGGCGATCAGCGTCTCGACCTGTTCGCGCGGATCGCCGGTGTGGCGGCCCGATAGCCAGGCGCGGCAGAAGATCTGTGCCGGCCCGATGATCTGGCTGAAGAACAGCACGGCGCTCATCGGCAGCAAATCGCCGCGCGCGAGCAGCGGCGCGCGCCAGCGCTCGATGCCGTCGGTGAGCCGCGAATTCTCGCTGCGCTGCGCGCCGCGCACCTCCTCGCCCCACTCGCTGCGCGAAATCTCGAACAGGAAGCGTGCCTCACGCCTGAAGGTCACGACCCAATCGAGATGGGCGTGGATCAGCCGCGCAACGCCCTCGCCGGCGCCGCAGCTGTTGTCGACCGAGGTGATGATCGCGGCGTGATAAGCCTGCAGGATTTCCAGGAACAGGGTGCCGGCGAGCGCCTTCTTCGAGGTGAAGAAGTGGAAGAAGCTGCCGTTGGACGCGCGGGCGCGGGAGCGGATCTCGGCCACCGTCGCGCCCTCAAATCCGTCGCGGTCGAACACCGCCAGTCCCGCCGCCAGCAGATCTTCGCGCGCTGTACTCACGTCGCCCTCTCCCGATTAGATTGATACTCTAGAGCATTGCTCTAATAGTGGTCAAACGAATACGCCGGACCTTGCGGCCCGGCGTTGGCGATTACTTCGAGGTTGGGGCTTCCGGTGGGCCGGAGCCTGGCGTCGTGGGCGGTGGCGGCGGCGGCGCGGTCGCAGTCACCGGCGGCGCGGCTGGCGCCGGAGCGGGAGATGCGGCGGCGGCCGGCTCGGATGCGGCAGGCGCAGCCGCCGCAGGCGCCGGTGTGACCTGAGGAACCGGATCGGATCGCACGGCAGCCGGTTCACCGCCACCATTGCTCTTCGGCGCGTCGACCTTTGCCGTGTCGGGCTCGGCGGCAGGCTTCGCCGGCTTCTCGGCTTCACCCTTGTCATCATGCCTGGTGGAGGTCTTTGGCTCCGTCTTGGGCTCGTCGCTGGTCGCCGCGCCCTTGGGCGCCTCCTCGGACTTCGGCTCCTCGACGGGCTTGCCACGACGGCCGTGCTTCTGACGCGACGGCATGCCCTCGCCCAAAGCCTGCGGCGTCTGGCCGTCGTCCGGCTTCGCGCCCTCCGGCGCCTCGCTCGGGCGGGCCATCCGCTTGCCGCGATGAGCTGGACGTCCTTCGGGATTCAAACCGTCGGTGTCGGGCTTGGCCCCTTCCTTGGCACCTTCCTGCGGCGCTGCATCCTGGTGCCGTCGGCGGGCTGGACGCTCAGACGGCTGCTCCGGGGACTGGTTGGCCTCCTGCCTGCCTTCCCTACCGCCCTTGGCACCCTTCGGCTGATCCTTGGCTTGGTAGCGCGGGTCGTTGGCGCCGTTCGAAATCAGATAGGACGCAAGCACGCCGGCCATGTCGCTGGACGTCGTATAGTGCTGGCGCAGGAAGCCCGGCAGCGAACCGGCCGGCACCGATTTCAGCAGGCCGCGCGGGCTCTTGTGGCAAGCTGTGCAGGTGCTTGCGAAGATCTGGGAGGGGCTCTTGCCGGCCTCGAGGTTTTGCGCCTGCGCCGATACGGCTGACAGGCAGCCAATCAGAAGCGCTACCGTCGCCAGACTGAGGGCTCGGCTCAACATTCCTTAAGTCTCCAGATTCCGGAAAAATCGCCGCCAGCGCCTGATGGATCGGCCGCGGCGGTCACCTTTTAGCCGATTATCGCGCGAATGGAAGCGCGCCCATGCGCATCCACGCAATTGTCACATTTTGGAATATCGGCTTTGACCACAACGCTATAGCGCGATCTAATTCCCTGCCTATCTTGAGGTTGGGGACACATTGGAGTGATCAACTCCGGTGGTGTCGGTGTGCAGCTTGCCGTTCCGTTGGTGTTTCGATGGACCGATTGTTGCGATACTTCTTGGGGCGCTTCATCCGCCGCGGTTCGATCACGTTCACGACCGCGAGCGGCGCTCAGTTCACCTGCGGTGACGGCACGGGCGTACCGGTTGCCGTGCGCTTCATGACGCGAGGGGCTGAACTCCGCGTCCTGGTCGATCCCGAGCTTTATCTCGGCGAAGCCTTCATGGACGGCACGTTCGTGGTGGAGCAAGGCACCGTCGCCGACGTGTTGGCGGTGCTTATGGGTCAGGCAGCCATGCTGCCGAACTTCGCCAGACTGCAGGCCTGGGTACGCTTCCTGGGGCGCCGCGCCCAGCAGATCAATGTACGCGGCCGATCCAGAAGCAACGTCGCCCGTCATTACGATCTCGACGGCCGCCTCTATTCCCTCTTCCTCGACGCGGACAAGCAATACAGCTGCGCCTATTTCGAGACGCCGGACACGACGCTGGACGATGCCCAGCTCGCCAAGAAGCGTCACCTCGCCGCAAAACTCCTGATCAAGCCCGGGCACCGCATCCTCGACATCGGTTCCGGCTGGGGCGGCCTTGGGCTCTATCTCGCCGAGATGAGTGGCGCCGATGTCACCGGCGTCACGCTGTCGACCGAGCAGCTGCAAATTTCCAACGCCCGGGCGGCGGAGCGGAACCTGGCGCAATCGGCGCGCTTCCTGCTGCAGGACTATCGCGACATCCCCGGGCCGTTCGACCGCATCGTCTCGGTCGGCATGTTCGAGCATGTCGGGGTCGCCTACTATGAAACCTTCTTCGCGCGCTGCGCCGAACTGCTCAGCGACGACGGTGTCATGGTGCTGCATTCGATCGGCCGCTCGACCGGCCCCGACGTCACCAGCCCCTGGATCCGGAAATACATCTTCCCCGGCGGCTACATTCCCGCCCTGTCCGAGGTCATGCCGGCGATCGAGAAGGCCGGATTGCTGATCTGCGACATGGAGATCCTGCGCCTGCACTATGCCGAGACGCTGAAGGCATGGCGCGAGCGCTTCATGGCGCGGCGCGAGGAGGCCGTGCGGCTCTACGACGAGACCTTTGCCCGGATGTGGGAATTCTACCTGGCTGCCTCGGAGATGTCGTTCCGCGTGCAGAATATGATGAACTTCCAGCTCCAGCTCACCAAGCGCCAGGGCATCGTCCCGATAACCCGCGACTATATCGGCGGCGAAGAAGTCCGCCTGCGGCTGAAAGAGGCCGGCGCGGCCAAGCCCCGGCTACAACTGGCCGGCGAATAGGTCTGAAGGAACGGGTGCGGCTAGTTGCGCAGGCTGTAGGCCGACCCGCAATGGTCAAAGGTCGGCGCCGGACGCGCCAGATGGGCCGCGGCGGCCGAAATCAAGCTGGCATCGCAGGGAACATTGCGGACCTCGGGACGCGCCGCCTGCTCCATGGCATCGACAAGCGCCGCCAGCCAGCGGCGGTCCATGCCATCTGCCCGACCAAGCCTTGATCGCGCTGTCTGAAACTCTCGATCCATCGCCGCCGTATCTTGCCTGAGCGAAGACAACCCGGAATCCGCCGGGTCGTTCCCGCGAACCTGCCGCAAAAAAAGTGCGGCGCATGTGATCTGCTTCACAGAGGTCTTTCCCGGACTGTCGTAGTGGTCCGAAATGACCCGAGAAACACACCAGACGATGTTGGACCCGCAGCGCGATATCGCGACTGACTACGCCCTGATCGCCACTGGCGTGGTGGCCGCCTTGATCGCGCTGGCCTTCCTCATCCTGGTCTGAGAAATCGACGCCAACAGCCGCCTCGCCTCTCCATGGGTCCGCTCGCCTGGCAAAAGGTTCAGGCGGCGTCCAATTTTTGCCAACGACCGTGCTGATCGGCCGGCTCCCGCCCGGTTTCGGACAAAACCCCAGTCAAGCGGAATGCATCCGGCTGTTTCGGATTCACACCTCGCGTTGTGTGAATCGTGCATAAGAAACATCCGTCCTTTCGCTTCGTGCCGGGCTGGCGCTTCATCGCCGCCCCACAGCCGAAAATCTCAGTAACGACGAAATCAGAAGAATAAGCTCGTCCATGGCCTTGATTGATTCGAACGTCCACAAGCTCGCGCCCGACGCCGCATCCCCGGCCTACCGAAGTGCGCCGCACAACATCGAAGCGGAACAGGGCCTGCTGGGCGCGATCCTGGTCAATAACGACGCCTTCTACCGGGTCTCCGATTTCCTGGAGCCGAAGCACTTCTTCGAAACCATCCATCAGCAAATCTATGAAACCGCCGGAAGCCTGATCCGGATGGGCAAAGTCGCGAACCCCGTGACCTTGAAGACGTTCCTGCCGGCCGAGCTCGACATCGGCGGCATGACGGTCGGCCAGTACCTCGCCCGGCTTGCCGCCGAAGCGACCACCATCATCAACGCGCAGGACTACGGACGCACCGTTTACGATCTCAGCCTGCGCCGCAACCTGATCCAGATCGGCGAGGACATCGTCAACGTCGCCTACGACGCGCCGGTCGACTTCGCGCCGCGCGCCCAGATCGAGGATGCCGAGCGGCAGCTCTACGGCCTTGCTGAAACCGGCCGCTATGACGGCGGCTTCCAGCGCTTCGCGCAGGCACTGACGATCGCCGTCGACATGGCGGCGAAGGCGTTCCAGCGCGACGGCAAGCTGTCGGGCATTTCGACCGGTCTGCGCGACCTCGACGCCAAGATGGGCGGCCTGCAGCCGTCCGACCTCATCATCCTCGCCGGCCGTCCCGGCATGGGCAAGACATCGCTCGCCACCAACATC
This sequence comes from Bradyrhizobium australafricanum, assembly GCF_020329495.1. Classification (NCBI taxonomy): domain Bacteria; kingdom Pseudomonadati; phylum Pseudomonadota; class Alphaproteobacteria; order Hyphomicrobiales; family Nitrobacteraceae; genus Bradyrhizobium; species Bradyrhizobium australafricanum. The sequence continues at coordinate 30,690 of NZ_JAGKJL010000001.1, forward strand.
GCCTACAACATCGCCAAAGCCTATGTGCCCGAAGTCCAGGCGGACGGCACCACCAAGGCAGTCAATGGCGGCTGTGTCGGCTTCTTCTCCTGCGAAATGAGCGGCGAACAGCTCGCCACCCGTATTCTCGCCGAGCGCACCGGCATTCCCTCGAGCTCGATCCGTCGCGGCGGCATCTCCGAGCTCGATTTCGAAAAGATCCGCGACTGTTCGATCGAGCTGCAATCGCTGCCGTTCTACGTCGACGAAACCGGCGGCCTCTCGATCTCGCAGCTCACCGCGCGGGCGCGACGGCTCAAGCGCCAGAAGGGCCTCGACCTGATCGTGATCGACTACATCCAGCTGCTGCAAGGCTCGGGCAAACGCGGCAACGACAACCGCGTGCAGGAAATCACCGAGATCACCACCAACCTGAAGGCACTGGCCAAGGAACTGAACGTTCCGATCATCGCGCTCTCGCAGCTGTCGCGTCAGGTCGAAAACCGCGACGACAAGCGGCCGCAGCTGTCCGACCTGCGTGAATCCGGCTCGATCGAGCAGGACGCCGACGTCGTGATCTTCGTCTATCGCGAGGAATACTACCTCGCCAACAAGGAGCCGCGCGCGGGCACGCCGGAATATGAGAAGTGGCAGATGGACATGGACCTTGCCCACGGCAAGGCCGAAGTCATTATCGGCAAGCAGCGCCACGGCCCGACCGGCACGGTCGATCTGCACTTCGAGGCCAGCGTCACGCGCTTCGGCGATCTCGCACCCGACGGTCAGGTTCCGGATCACAGCCACTGAGATCCGGACTCGGTTGAACGACGCAAGGCACCCGCGTACAACTGAGCCATGAACATCGTGACTGACGCGAAATCGCAGCTGACACCCGAGGCCAGTTTGCTGGCGGCCCATCCGACCGCCGGCGGTATCCTCACCATCGACCTCGACGCCATCATCGCCAACTGGCGCAAGCTCGAGAAGACCGCGGTGCCGGCCGAGTGTGCCGCCGTGGTCAAGGCCAATGCCTATGGCTGCGGCGCCGAGCAGGTTTCGCGGGCGCTCGCCAAGGCCGGCTGCAAGACCTTCTTCGTCGCCAGCGTCGAGGAGGCCGCCGCAGTGCGCGCGGCCGCTCCCGAGGCGACGGTGTATTCGCTCGGCGGCTTCTTCCAGAACACCGGCGACGCCTACGCCAGGATCGACTGCAAACCTGTGATCGGCGATCTCAACGAGCTCGCCGAATGGGACGTGTTCTGCCGCCGCTCCGGCTGGTCCGGCGGCGCCGGCATCCATATCGACACCGGCATGAACCGGCTGGGGCTCACGGTCAGCGAGGCGCAGGGCATCATCCCGCGGATCAATGCCGGCGACCACGGCATCACGCTGGTGATGAGCCACCTCGCCTCCGCCGAATTGCTCAACAATCCCGCCAACGCCAAGCAGCTCGCGAGCTTCCGCGAGGTCGCGAGCCTGTTCACCGGCGTGCCGGCCTCGCTGGCGAATTCTTCCGGCGTGTTTCTTGGCGCGCAATTCCAGTTCGAGATGGTGCGGCCGGGCTGTGCGCTTTATGGCGTCAATCCGACGCCGGAGGCCGACAACCCGATGCAGCAGGTGGTCGACCTCAAGGCGCGCATCGTGCAGATCCGCAACATCGACCGCGGCGAGACCGTCGGCTATGGCGGCACCTGGACCGCGCGCCGGCCGACCCGGCTTGCGATCGTCGCCGCCGGCTATGCCGACGGCTATTTCCGCGCCGCCAGCGCCAATGACGGCACCCGCGGCGCCGAGGTCGTGGTCGCCGGCAAGCGCTGCCCGATCGCCGGCCGCGTCTCGATGGACCTGATCGCGGTCGATGTCACCGACCTCGACAAGAATGCCGTGCGGCGCGGCCACATGGTGACGCTGATCGGCGAAGGCATCACGGTCGACGAGGTCGCGCATCATTTCGGCACCATCGGCTACGAGGTGCTGACCAGCCTCGGCCGCCGCTTCGTGCGCATCTACAAGGGCGGCGATGCCGTCGCTGCGAGAAGTGACGCGGTCGCCGAGACGAGCGAGCCGGCTGCCACGCCCGCAGCGCCGCCAGCCTTGCCAACAGCAGCGCCCGCTGCGCCGCCGCCACTGCCGGCCGCCGAGCCAACGGCGACGTCCACCTGACATGATCAAGGTTCGCGATTGCCAGTGCGCATGAAGATCGCGACCTTCAACATCAACAACGTCAACCGCCGCCTGCCGAACCTGCTGCGCTGGCTGAAGTCGGCCAGGCCCGACATCGTCAGTCTGCAGGAGCTGAAGGCAAGCGACGTCGAGTTTCCCGCGGCCGCGATCGAGCAGGCCGGCTACGGCGCGGTGTGGCAGGGACAGAAGACCTGGAACGGCGTCGCCATCCTCGCGCGCAAGGCCGAGCCGGTGCTGATCCGCACCGCCCTGCCCGGCGATGCCGGCGATCACGAAGCGCGCTACATCGAGGCCGCAGTGCGCGGCATCGTCGTCACCAGCCTCTATCTGCCGAACGGCAATCCGCAGCCCGGGCCGAAATTCGATTACAAGCTCGCCTGGTTCAAGCGGCTGCGCGCCCATGCCGCCAAGCTGCTCAAAGAGGACGTCCCGGTGGTGCTCGCCGGCGACTACAATGTCGCGCCGACGCCGTTCGACATCTACCCGACGCGGTCCTGGGACAAGGATGCGTTGATCCAGCCGAAGAGCCGCGCCGCCTTCAAGGCGCTGGTCGATCAGGGCTGGTGCGATGCGATCCGCACCCTGCATCCGGACGCGCCGATGTTCACCTTCTGGGACTACAAGCGCCAGCGCTGGCCACGCGATGCAGGCCTGCGGCTCGATCATCTCCTGCTCAGCCCCGCAGTGGCGCCGCGGCTCGTGAAAGCCGGCGTCGACCGCACCATCCGCGGCGAGGACGGCGCCAGCGATCACGCGCCGGCGTGGGTGGTGTTGAGGTGATGCACCGGCATCACGCCTCGTGACAATCAGCATGATGGTGGTCGCGACGTGGATCGGATGATGCCGCACACACCGCCGTCGTCCCGGCGCAGGCCGGGACCCATAACCACAGGATTGACTTGGTAGGGAAAGCTGTGGCCCCAGCGTCGTGCAACAATCACCTTCGGTGGCTATGGGTCCCGGCCTGCGCCGGGACGACATCGAGTTTGTTGCGCGAGCTGCGGGGGCTTGCGCGGTCGGGCAACTCAGAGGTATGGGGCGATCACACCTCACCGGAGCGCGCAGGTGGGCTTCCTCTTCGTCCTCATCGTCGGCCTGGTCGCCGGCACCATTTCCGGCATCGTCGGCACCGGCTCGTCGATCATGCTGATGCCGGTGCTGGTCTATCAGTACGGGCCGAAGCAGGCGGTACCGATCATGGCTGTCGCCGCCGTGATGGCCAATCTGTCCCGCATCCTCGCCTGGTGGCGCGAGGTCGACTGGCGTGCCTGCATCACCTACTCGATCACGGGCATCCCGGCCGCCGCGCTCGGCGCGCGCACCCTGCTCGCGCTGCCCTCGCATGCGGTCGATATAGCGATCGGCGTATTCCTGATCGCGATGGTGCCGGTGCGGCACTGGCTGGCGCGGCACAGGCTGAAGGCCAATCTCTGGCATCTCGCAATCGGCGGTGCGCTCATCGGCTACCTCACCGGCATCGTGGCCTCGACCGGCCCGCTCAGCGTGCCGCTGTTCCTGTTCTACGGTCTCAGCAAGGGCGCGTTCCTCGCCACCGAGGCGGCGAGTTCGCTCGGGCTCTATGTCAGCAAGTCGGTGACGTTCGAGCGCTTCGGCGCGCTGACGCCGGACATCGCGCTGAAGGGTCTGATCGCCGGCGCCTCGCTGATGGCCGGCGCCTTCATCGCCAAGCGCTTCGTGCTGCAGCTGAAGCCGGAGTCGTTCCGCCTGATCATGGACGGCATCATGCTGGCGGCGGGCACGGCGCTATTGTGGTCTGCAATGACGCAGTAAAATTCCGACATCGACCAGGCCCTGGGCAAACGGATTTCACCGTGACGAACACCAACATCCTCCCGATGGTGTCGTAATTCTACGGAGCTTTGCGCATCGGGTGGCGTGTACCCCGAAAGAGTTTTGTTGAGCGCTCACCTTCCGTTGTTATCCGGATTGCCATCGTCCGGCCGCTGCGTTTATGACAATCTCATTACTTGCACTTGATCGTTTGCGGAAAACAACTTTGCTCCAGCAGGCATCACAGGGTTGATCGACGACCCGGATGCGAGTCCCGAGAGTTCAGGCGACACGAGTTCAGCGACAGATGGCGTGCAGATCGGGCGGCACAGCCCGGCGCCTGATGTCGCCGATGTCGGCCTGACGAATGCGGGATCGCAAGTCGAAGCATTGGGAGTCGCGGGTCATCAAAGCCCACGACAGGCGGGAAAGGCAGGCGCGCGATGCGCAAGATGATGATCACGACTGCGGCGATTGTGACGTTCGCCGTTGCCGGCTCGGCGTTCTGGCCGACGGCAAGGCCCGATGTCGCGCAGTTCGGCGACAGCGTCTACGAGACGATCTGGGTCTGGCGGATTCCGGCCTACGCCAACAATCCGTCCTGGCGGGTTCGCTGGAGCTGGAGCGATCCGTTGCGCGCGCAGGCGAGATGCTGCCGCGCTCTGCCGACGAGTCTGACGCCGCGCGAGAATCCGCCGCTGCTGCTGTCGCGGCGGGACCTCCGCGTTTGACCGCGCGTGCAACGAGAGCAGTTCCCTTTGCGCGAAGCGCATTTGATTCAAATTCGCGCTGTAGTTGAACTTACTTTTTATCCTTAACCAGAAACCTGATCTTTGATTTACATCTGCAAGATGCGGTTTACCTTGTCTCCGCGAGCACAGCGGATTCAGGGACAACAACAATATGCGCCAACCAAGCTTCACCCTGTGGTTGACCGTTGTTCTGGCGACGCAGGGTTTGAGCGTCGCGGCAGACGAGACAAGACCGGGACAACCGGGTACCGTTGCCGCCGCTGACCGCGTTGCATGTTCCCTGCAGCCGAAAAATGAGGAACCGTCCGATCCGTCGTCGACCTCGGCAATTCCCCACGCCGAAAAATTCGTCGCGCGGGAACATTTCAAGGAGGACATCGCCTCGAGCGCGCCGGTCAGGATTTCCTGGTTAGGCGCGACCTTCGCGCAGCGTTTCACGAACAAGATCGAGGACGATAGCGGCGGCGCTTCCTTGCAGACCTTCATCCTGAGCGCAGCCTCGAGCGACAAGGAGATCCTCGCCAAACTGGGGCAGAGCCACGAGAGCAGGCTGGCCGACGTCTGGTGCGCGTTGAGGCGGCAGCCCAGCGGCAGCAACGGCCCGCTGGAAGTCAACGCCAAGCCGAACGTGTTTTACGTCCGCGACAGCGCCGGAGAGCTTGGTGCCGTCGACGTGCTGTGGGGCGGCGTCGGCTGGGAAATCGGCGCAAGTCCGGTCGGCGACAAGCCGCGCTGGCCGGGCGGAACGCGGGTGTTCTCGCGCTGAGCCGGCCCCGCCATCTGGCGCTCCGTCTTCGATGGATCGTGCGCGGCGGCCGAACCGTGCTATGCATCGTGCGCGATAGCGCGACTCACCTGCTCCATGGCCAAATCCACCCTCTCCTTCGTCTGCCAGAACTGCGGCGCGGCGTATAATCGCTGGCAGGGCAAGTGCGATTCCTGCGGCGAGTGGAACACGCTGGCCGAGGAAGACACCACAGGCTCGGTGCCGGTCTCGATCCGCAGCAAGCGCAAGGGGCGGACGTTTGCGCTGGAATCGCTGTCCGGCAAGACCCAGGACGCGCCGCGGCTGTCCTCCGGGATGGCCGAGCTCGACCGCGTCACCGGCGGCGGCTTCGTCCGCGGCTCGGTGCTGCTGGTCGGCGGCGATCCCGGCATCGGAAAATCGACGCTGCTGACCCAGGCGACCAGCATGATGGCGCGCGCCGGCCACCGCGCGGTCTATATCTCCGGCGAAGAGGCGGTCGCCCAGGTGCGGCTGCGCGCCGAACGGCTCGGCCTCGCGGACGCACCGGTGCAGCTGGCTTCGGAAACCTCGGTCGAGGACATCGTCGCGACGCTGTCGGAAGGCGCGGTGCCGCGCCTGATCGTGATCGACTCGATCCAGACCATGTGGACCGACACGGTGGAATCCGCGCCCGGCACGGTGACCCAGGTCCGCGCCTCGGCGCAGGCCCTCATTCGCTTTGCCAAGAAGACGGGTGCCGCGATCATCCTGGTCGGCCATGTGACAAAGGACGGCCAGATCGCCGGTCCCCGCGTGGTCGAGCACATGGTCGATGCGGTGCTGTCGTTCGAGGGCGAAGGCTCGCAGCAGTTCCGCATCCTGCGCTCGGTGAAGAACCGCTTTGGCGCGACCGACGAGATCGGCGTATTCGAGATGACCGGCCTCGGCCTGCGCGAGGTCACCAACCCCTCGGAATTGTTCCTCTCCGAGCGCGAGCTCGGCAGCCCCGGCACGGCGGTGTTCGCCGGCATCGAAGGCACCCGTCCGGTGCTGGTCGAGTTGCAGGCGCTGGTGGCGCCGACCTCGCTCGGCACGCCGCGCCGCGCCGTGGTCGGCTGGGACCCGAGCCGGCTCTCGATGGTGCTCGCGGTGCTCGAAGCGCATTGCGGCGTCAAATTGTCCGGACATGACGTCTATCTCAATGTCGCCGGCGGCCTGCGCATCCAGGAACCGGCCGCGGACCTTGCCGCGGCAGCCGCGCTGGTCTCCTCGCTGGTGAATGCGCCGCTGCCGACGGATGCTGTCTATTTCGGCGAGATTTCGCTATCGGGCGCGATCCGCCCGGTGGCGCAGACCCCGGCCCGGCTCAAGGAGGCCCTCAAGCTCGGCTTCGCCCGCGCCATCCTGCCCGAATCGGCCCGCGGCGAGAGCGGCGGCGATTCAGGGCTCACCCTCAACAGCATCGGCAATCTCACCACGCTGGTCGCCGAAATTGCGGCACGCGGAACGCCCCGGGGCGGCCGGCGCGACCAGGACGGCTCCGGAGGCCCTGATGCGGCTGAGAAAAATGCCACACCGGCCCGATTCCGTCGCGAGACCAGCTAAAGCGGGCGTGACGTATCAGCCCCCCGCCGCTATACATCCGCCGCGCGGGACAGGTGGCGCTCTGGCCTTGCCGGATGCCCCCAATGCGCCTCAGTTAGGACGGCACCGACTTCGCCGATTCGCGAGAGCCCTTAGCAGCGTAAGCCCTTAACAACGTAAGCCCTTAACAGCGTACCGAAACGTACCAGCGGACCTGACCAGCCGATGCCCATAACGATACTTGATCTCGTCCTGCTCGGCGTGATGCTGATTTCGGGCCTGCTCGCGATGGTGCGCGGCTTCATGCGCGAGATCCTGTCGATCGCGGCCTGGGGCGCCGCCGCTTTGGTCACGCTGTATGCGTTCTCGAAACTTTTGCCGACCGCCAAGACCTATTTCAACAACGACACGGTCGCGGCCGTGGTCGTGGTGGCCGGCGTCTTCATCGGCACGCTGATCGTGGTTTCGATCGTCACGGTGCGGATCTCGGACATGATCTTGGATTCCCGCATCGGCGCGCTCGACCGCACCCTCGGCTTCCTGTTCGGGCTCGCCCGCGGCCTCCTGATCGTGGTCGTGGCGTTCATGTTCTTCACCTGGCTGGTTCCCGACAAGCAGCGGCCCGACTGGGTGACCGGGGCGAAGTCGCGGGTGGTGCTGCAGGGAACCGGGGATTGGCTGATGTCGCTCTTGCCTGACGACCCCGAGAACACCATCTTAAAGAAGTTCAAGAAGAATAAGCCAGACGACGATTCTGCGGCCGATACCAATGATCAGGCGACGCCGGCGTCGGGTGATGGCTATAGCAAACCTGCGCGTGACAGCTTGAAGAAGCTGATCGAGAAACCCGCGGGCCGATAAACTATTTGGGCCCTTACGAGAGGCGATGAACGAGATGCAGACCCCTTCGGATCATACCGACCAAATGGATCTCGACCTCGGCCCGATCGAACTGCAAGACCCTCTCAGATACCACCCCGACCTCGATGGCGACACGCTCCGCGAGGAATGCGGCGTGTTCGGCATCTTCGGCCATCCCGAGGCCGCCGCGATCACCGCACTCGGCCTGCACGCCCTGCAGCACCGCGGCCAGGAAGCCGCCGGCATCGTCTCCTTCGACGGCAGCCGCTTCCACAGTGAACGCCGCCTCGGCCTGGTCGGCGACGCCTTCTCCCGCCGCGAGGTGATCGAGCGCCTGCCCGGCAACGCCGCGGTCGGCCATGTCCGCTACTCCACCACCGGCGGCACCATCCTGCGCAACGTGCAGCCGCTGTTCGCCGAGCTCAGCGCAGGCGGATTTGCGGTCGGCCACAACGGCAACCTCACCAATGGCCTGACCTTGCGCCGCGAGCTGGTCAAGGGCGGCGCCATGATGCAGTCGACCACCGACACCGAGGTGATCCTGCATCTCGTGGCGCAGTCCAAGCGCACCCGCTTCATCGACCGCTTCATCGAGGCGCTGCGCACCATCGAGGGCGCCTATGCGCTGGTCGCGCTGACCAACAAGAAACTGGTCGGCGCGCGCGACCCGCTCGGCATCCGCCCGCTGGTGCTCGGCGATCTCGACGGTCGTCCGATCCTGACCTCGGAGACCTGCGCGCTCGACATGATCGGCGCCAAATACGTCCGCGACATCGAGCCCGGCGAGATCATCGTGTTCGACGAGACCGGCGCACACAGCCACAAGCCGTTCCCGCCGAAGCCGGCCCGTCCCTGCATCTTCGAATACATCTATTTCGCGCGCCCGGACTCGATCGTCGGCGGCCGTTCGGTCTACGACGTGCGCAAGGCATTTGGCGCCCAGCTGGCGCGCGAGAGCCATCCCGAGGTCGACGTCGTGGTGCCGGTGCCGGATTCCGGCGTGCCCGCCGCGGTCGGCTACAGCCAGTATTCCGGCGTGCCGTTCGAGCTCGGCATCATCCGCAACCACTATGTCGGCCGCACCTTCATCCAGCCGACCCAGAGCGTGCGCGAGCTCGGCGTGCGCATGAAGCATTCGGCCAACCGCGCCGCGATCGAGGGCAAGCGCATCATCCTGATCGACGACAGTCTGGTGCGCGGCACCACCTCGAAGAAGATCGTGCGCATGATGCGCGACGCCGGCGCCCGCGAGGTGCATTTCCGCCTCGCCTCGCCGCCGATCCTCTATCCCGACTATTACGGCATCGACCTGCCGGACCGCGGCGGCCTGCTCGCCGCGACCCATTCGCTCGAGGAGATGCGCGACATCATCGGCGCCGACTCGCTCGCCTTCCTGTCGATCGACGGCATGTACCGCGCGATGGGCTATGAGGGGCGCGACCCGGCAAATCCGAGATTCGCCGACCATTGCTTCACCGGCGCCTACCCGACCCACCTCACCGACCAGAGCGAAACCGAGGCCCCGCCGCGCCAGCTCTCGCTGCTGGCGGAGGCGAGCTGAGGCGAAGCGTCATCCCGGGCGATGCGCAGCATCGAACCCGGGATCTCGAAGTTGTCTTGCGTTCTTGCCTCAAATTTCGAGATTCCCCGATGCGCGATTGCGCATCTGAGGTCTGGTCCTTCGGACCATCCCGGAATGGCCATGTCTTTTAGCCATGGCCGGGCTTGTCCCGGCCATTTCCGTCTGTAATACCCCGGGCAAACACGCGGACAGACAGACATGACAACACCCCTCGCCTCCCGTATCGCCCTCGTGACCGGCGCCTCGCGCGGCATCGGCTATGCGACCGCGGTCGCACTGGCCAAGGCCGGCGCGCATGTCGTCGCGGTGGCGCGCACGCAAGGCGGGCTGGAAGAGCTCGACGACGAGATCCGCAAGGCCGGCGGCAGCGCCACCCTGGTGCCGCTCTCGCTCACCGATTACGACGGCATCGCGCGGCTCGGCCTCGCGCTGCATGAGCGCCACGGCAAGCTCGACATCCTGGTCGGCAATGCCGGCACCGCAGGGCCGTCGTCGCCGCTCGGCCATATCGAGCTGAAGCCATGGAACGACGTGTTCGCGATCAACGTCACCGCCAATTTCCAGCTGATCCGCTGCATGGACCCGCTGCTGCGGCAATCCGACGCCGGCCGCGCGGTGTTCGTGACGTCGGGCGTGGCCCACAAGGCCAACGCCTATCTCGGCCCCTATGCGGCCTCGAAGGCCGCGCTGGAGGCACTGGTGCGCTCCTGGGCCAACGAGACCGCCAACACAAAGCTTCGCGTCAACCTGTTCAGCCCCGGCCCGATCCGCACCCGGATGCGCGCGCAGGTGTTTCCCGGCGAAGACCCGATGACGCTGGATACGCCCGACATGGCCGCCGAATTCATCGTGCCGATGTGTTCGCCTGATTGGACCGAGACCGGCAAGCTCTACGACTACAAGGCGCGCACGCTGCGCAGCTTCCAGCCGCCGGCGTGAGCGCGGTTCTGTCTCTCCCGTAGCCCGGATGGAGCGAAGCGCAATCCGGGATAGTCTCTACGCGGAGAAACCGGCCCCGGATTTCGCTTCGCTCCATCCGGGCTACGCACCTCCTTGCGATTGACTCGCTCGCGTCCCCACGATTGACTGCGCTTCCCAGCGGGACGCCCGCCAAGAAAAATCTCGGGAGGCATCATGACGCCGACGTTCAATCGCGCGCGCTCCATTCTGTCCGGATTGTTTCTCTCCGCCTGCATCGCATCATCAGCCCTCTTCGCTACACCAACCCTCGCGAAAGCCGGTGACATCCCGACCTTCACCGTGGATGCATCATGGCCAAAGCCGCTGCCGAACAACTGGATCGTCGGCCAGGTCGGCGGCATCACGGTGGATTGGCAGGGCCACATCTGGATGATTCACCGGCCGCGCTCGCTGACCGACGACGAGAAGGGCGCGAGCCTCAATCCGCCGCGCTCGAAATGCTGCGTCTCGGCGCCGCCGGTGCTCGAATTCGACGCTGACGGCAATCTGCTGCGGGCCTGGGGTGGTCCGGGTGACGGCTATGAGTGGGTTGGCCGCGAGCACGGCATCGAGGTCGACGAGCGCGGCTTCGTCTGGATCGGCGGCAACGCCGACAATGACAATGCGATCCTCAAGTTCACCCTCGACGGCAAGTTCGTCGCGCAGATCGGCTCGATCGCGCCGAGCAAGGGCAGTAACGACACTACCCAGCTCGGCAAGCCCGCCGAGACCGCGATCGATAAGGAGGCCAACGAGATCTACGTCGCCGACGGTTACGGCAACCGGCGCGTCATCGTGTTCGATGCCACCACCGGCGCCTACAAGCGGCACTGGGGCGCCTATGGCAACAAGCCCGACGACACCAAGCAGCCGCCCTACGATCCGAAGGCGCAGGTCGCGCAACAGTTCGGCAATCCCGTGCACTGCGTGAAGATCGCCAATGACGGACTGGTCTATGTCTGCGACCGCATCAACAACCGCATCCAGGTGTTCAGGAAGGACGGCGGCTTCGTGAAGGAGTTCTTCTTCGAGAAGAGCACGCTCGGCAACGGCGCGGTGTGGGACATCGCGCTGTGGCCCGATCCCAAGCAGACCTACCTACTCTCCGCCGACGGCGAGAACAACGAGATCCGCGTCATCAGGCGTGACGACGGCGCGGTGGTCGGCAGCTTCGGCCGCAACGGCCGCAACGCCGGGCAATTCCACTGGGTGCACGCGCTCGCGGTCGACGCCAAGGGCAACGTCTATACCGCCGAGGTCGACACCGGAAAAAGGATCCAGAAATTCAAGCTGACCTCCGACGCGCTCAAGTAAGGGTTTCACCGGATGACGCTTCGACGCAGGCCCACCCGGCTTTAGGCGGATTGCCGCGTCCCCCGGGAAAGGGTAAGCGGGAACTTGAGCGACCGGCAAAAAGGCTCCGCAAGAGGGCTGCCCGGGCTTTAGACAGTGGAGGGAATTTCATGACAACGACGTTTGCGCGGCGCTGCGCCGCGCTTCTTGCTTGCGCCGCACTCGGCCTTTCAACTTCTGCGTTCGCGCAGGACAAGGCCGTCAAGATCGGCGTGCTCAACGATATGTCGAGCCTCTATGCCGACATCGGCGGCCCGAACTCGGTGGTCGCGATCAAGATGGCCGTCGAGGATTCCGGCCTGCTCAAGAAGGGCTGGAAGATCGACGTCCTCAGTGGCGACCACCAGAACAAGCCCGACGTCGGTGTCAACATCGCTCGGCAATGGGTCGACAACGAGAAGGTCGATGCGATCGCCGACACGCCGAACTCCGGCGTGGCGCTTGCGGTCAATAATCTCGTCAAGGAAAAGAACATCGTCCTGCTGAATTCGGGCGCGGCGACCGCCGACCTCACCGGCAAGGCCTGCACGCCGAACACGATTTCATATACCTACGACACCTACATGCTGGCCAACGGCACCGGCAAGGCCCTGACGAAGGCCGGCGGCGACACCTGGTTCTTCCTGACGGCCGACTACGCATTCGGCCACGCGCTCGAGCGCGACACCACCGCGGTCGTCAACGCCAATGGCGGCAAGGTGCTCGGAAGCGTCAAGCATCCGATCAACACCGCCGATTTCTCCTCGTTCCTGCTGCAGGCACAATCGTCCAAGGCCAAGGTGGTCGGCCTCGCCAATGCCGGCGGCGACACCACCAACGCGATCAAGCAGGCGGCTGAATTCGGCATCGTTTCCGGCGGCCAAAAGCTCGCGGCGCTGCTGCTGTTCATCAACGACGTGCATTCGCTCGGGTTGAAGACCGCGCAAGGCCTGACGTTCACGGAGTCCTTCTACTGGGACATGAACGACCAGACCCGCGCCTGGTCGAAGCGGTTCTCCGCTTTGGCCAACAAAAACGCGATGCCGTCGATGACCCAGGCGGGCAACTACGCGATGGTGCTGCACTATCTCAAGGCAATGGAAGCGCTCGGCGGCAATCCGCATGACGGCGCCAAGGTCGTCGCCAAGATGAAGGAATTGCCGACCGACGATCCGCTGTTCGGCAAGGGCCCGCTGCGCGCCGACGGCCGGCGCCTGATTCCGGCCTATCTGTTCGAGGTGAAGAAGCCCGAAGAGTCCAAATATCCCTGGGACTATTACAAGCTGATCGCCACGATCGCACCGGAGGACGCCGCGAAGCCGCTTGAGGCCAGCGACTGTCCGCTGCTGAAGAAGTAAGCGAAGTCCGCAGGGTGGGTTTGCGAAGCGCAACCCACCCTGCATTCATCACTTAGCGGCCGACTTCCGCGCCGGCGATGGCAACGACGCCCATTCCCTGTCGGCGCGCGGGCCGCCGACATCGCCGGTCAGGCCGACGAGCTGGCCCGGCTGCACGTCCAGCGTCTGCGTCCAGGTCTGGGTCTGGCACAGCAGCTTGAGCAGACATCCCTTGAGCTTCAGCCGGTCGGATTTGTCGCGCCACAGCGAGACCGTATAGGACTTGCCGTCCTCGGCGTTGTAGATGTCGCCGTCGAACCTGCCCTCCGGCGTCAGCTTCAATCCGAGGATCAGCTGATGGCCGAGCAGCGCACGCGTCCGCTTGTCGGGGTCGGGATTGAAGCTGTCGCGGAACGGCTGGCCGTGTGAATCGAGCGGATCCTTCATCCACACGATGAAACCGCAGATGCGCTCATGCGCAGGGCCGCAGCGCTCGAGGCGGATGCGTGCGCGGCCGTCTTCGGTCAGCCAGGTGCCGCTGGGATCGGCCGGGGCGATCGTTTCGGCGCGGCCGGTCGAGCTCATCAGCAAGGCAGCGACGAGGCTACGCAGAAACATGCGAACCAGAAAGTTCATGGTAAGGGACCTTTCAGTGTCGGGATGGTTTGCGGACGCGCGCGGCGCGCCTCACTTCAATTGCGCCATGAAAGCATCAGCGCCCTTGTCGATGCCAGCGGTGGCCGCGGCGAGATCGCCGACGCTGGCCTTGATGTCGTAGGCATTGGGATATTGCTTGCTGACATAGGCGCCGAGCAGGCGCGAGGTCGAGCTGTCGAACATCTCGACGGCATAGATGACGGAGCCCGTCATCGTTCCCTCGCCGTCGCGCGCGGCCTGCACGCCGTTGTAGACCGCGCCTGCCAGGTCGAAACGCGACAGCGTGCCGAGCACCGGCGTGTTGGTGACCGCGCCGGTCAGCGTCAGCCGCAGGCGGAACGTGTTCGGCCCGCGCGTGTTCACCAGCGTGAAGCGGCCGCGCAGCTTGTCGGCAAAGCGGGTCTGCATGTAGGCGGCGAGCGTCTGCTTGTCCTTCTCGGACATGTCGCCGAACTGATGATCCGCGCCGCGATAAATCACGACCGGATCGATCACCACCTTGTTGTAGCTGCGCCAGTCGACCGGCGGCGCATAGCGATACGGCACACGTCCCGAAGAATCAGACGTATCCGGCGTCATGTAGGCCGACGATGCCACCTCCGAATAGGCCACCGGCGTGACGGCGGCACATCCTCCCGCGAGGACGCAAAGCGCCATCGCTCCCAGACCGCGCGCGGCGATCGAGCTCTCCATTCCAACCTCCTCATCCGACCCTAAAGCGGAAGAGCAGCTCGGCCGCAGCCGCGTCCGGGGCTGAAAGTACGGCTGCGGCCGTCACTGCCGACCTAGCTCGCCGTCGCGGCGCCGCCAGATCTTGCCTCAGTACGATCAACTATAAAACCGACCAGTTGGTTTGTAAAGTTGCAATCGCAGGAAACGCGTCAGAAAAATGCGGCGGTCGAAATGTCGTGTTGGCTGGCGAGGCGGCTTCGCGAATGGCGGCCGCGCGTTGTCACAAACCCGCGACATCTCGTGTGGTACGGCAGAAATCGCCGGGGATTTCAGGGGCCCGGTGCCGATCCAACGCCGCCAAGCGATCCATATTCCGCTTGGGCGGCGTTGCGCTTTCGGCAGCGCCGGAAATTCAGCCGCGCTTACGCGCCGGTGCGGGCTTTGCCGCGCGCGCACCGGCCGGAGGCGAAGATGCCGTGCGCGCCGACGTCGTCTTGACTGGCTTTGCTGCCTCCGTCGCGCCCTGCTCCATCGCGGTCCACTTGCTGTCGTCGAGTAAGCGCTCGAACAGGCGATCGCGCTCGGCCTCGGTCAGCGACAGCATGCCGAACAACGAACTGAGCAGCAGCCCCCGCGCCGCCGCCCAGCGCAGCAGCGCGAGATCGGGATCGCTGGCCTCGGCCTTCATCAGCGCGACCTTCTTGATGTCGACATCGCGCGGCATCGCCATCAATTCGGGATTCTCGTTCATCGCCGCCAGCAGTGCGAACGCCCCTGCCCGCGGCGTTGAGATCGCCTCCCGCAGCGTCGCGATCTGCGCCGACAGTTCGGGCTGGTCCGTGGTCCCGCGTACCTTTTCGATGTAGCGGTTCGAGAATTCCTCGAAATGCGCCATCTGCTGCTCGAGCAAGGCGCGCAGCACCGCTTCCTTGGTGCGGAACTGATGCATCACGCCGCCCTTGCTGAGACCGCTCTCGCGCGCAATCGCGTCCAGCGTCAGGCGCCCCGGACCATCGCGCGTCACGATGGTGATCGCGGCATCAAGTGCGGCGTTGCGGGAGCGTTCCGAACGGGAAGGATTGTCCATGGTGTACTCAGGAAGGAGTCGCTTGAGATCACAGTATCTCAGCGGCTTCGGTCAATCTCAAGCGCTGCATCTGATCTGCGAGGCAGCGCGAACGGCGTCCCCGGAATGGCGGTGTCGCCCTCGGAAGACGCATCAATTTCAGGAATCGGTCATCAACCTATCCGATCGCTCACGCGCACAAGCGAACCTTCTGCAGCAGGCCATGAAGGAAGCCGTAGGCCATTCGGCCGACGACCCGTTCCCCTCGACCGCGTGCGCGGGCGATGGCCTGCGCCTCGGCATGACTGGCGGCGACGATTGTCCCATGCCTGCCACCATCGAGTTTCAGGTCGGTCAGGTAGACAAGGCCGCGCGACGTCAGCAGCGCTGCCTGCGCGGCGCTGAAGCGGGTCAACTCATCGCAGATATCAACGGCCTCGTCGGTCACCATGCTGCTCCTCGCAGAGCGCCCCCGGAGCGAGGCGCGCGTCTTCATCCGGTATCAGCTCTTATACAAACCAACCGGATGGTTTGTAAATGGACAATATGACGCAATCCGCCCGGTGCGGCCGGACACATCATCGTGTCGGATCGGCGCGCTCGCATTCGTCCTCGAAGCATCAGCCAGCACTCGGAGCACGCGAGCGATGACACAGCAGAAACAGACGGCGGAGACCGAAATCAGGACGCTCATCGATGCCTGGACGGACGCCGTCCGCAGGCAGGACTATCCGGGCATTTTCGCCCATCACGATCCGGACATCGTGATGTTCGACGTTCCCCCGCCACTGCAATCACGCGGATTGGATGAATACCGGAAGACGTGGGACTTGTTCTTCAGGTATCACCGCCCATCCTACGCCTTCGATGTCGAGGAGATCGCGATCACGGCCGGCGACGATGTGGCCTTCGCGGTCGCGGTGATGCGGTGCGGGCCACCTGATGCCACGTTCCAGTTCAGGCTGACGATCGGATTGCGCAAGGTCGACGGCGAGTGGCGCGTCACGCACGAGCACCATTCGGTGCCGGCGACGGAATAGAGCGTCTCGTGGTGGATCCGTCGGCGGCCCGCCCTACGCTCTCTTTGCGACCGTCGCGCGCCAGGCGATGGCGAGCGCGAGCAGCAGCAGCGCGCCGGCCAGATAGAACGGCGCGCCGGGCATCTTCACCGGCACGTTGTCGCCGATGAAATACGCGAACGTCAGCGTGAACAGGAACGGGCCGATCAGTTCCGACATGCTCTGCACGCTTGATGTCGCGCCCTGCAACTGGCCCTGCTGGTCGGCAGCGACGAGCTGCGTCGTCAGCGCCTGCGTCGCAGCGCCCGAGAGGCCCCACAGCGCCATCACGGGAATGCCGATCCAAAACAGCTGGCCGGTCGGCGCGGCGCCGAAGATCACGAAGCCCAAAGCGCCGCAGACGAGGCCGAGGAACAGCGCGTTGCGCTCGCCGAGGCGCTGCACGATCGGGCCGATCGCCGCGCCCTGCACGATCATGCCGCAGAGCCCGACCAGCGCCAGCGTCGCGCCGACCGTGCCGGTGTCCCAGCCATAGCGATAGGTGGCGTAGAGCACGAACACCGAGGGCAGCACGACATGCGCGAGCTGGCCGAAGAACGTCGCCAGCGACAGGCCGGCGAGCGTCCGGTTCGAGCGCAGGAAATGCAGCGCGCCGATCGGATTGGCGCTCTTCCATTTGAACGGCGCGCGCCGCTCCACGGGCAGCGATTCCGGCAGGATGAACAGGCCATAGAGCCCGTTGACGAAGCTCAAGCCCGCCGCCGCCCAGAACGGCAGCCGCGGATCGATCTCGCCGAGCAGGCCGCCGAGCGCCGGTCCGAGGATGAAGCCGGCGCCGAAGGCGACGCCGATCTTGCCGAACATCGCGGCGCGCTGCTCCGGCGCGGTGACGTCGGCGATATAGGCGAACACGGTCGAGATGCTCGACGAGGTGATGCCCGAGATCGCCCGCCCGATGAACAGCCAGATCAGGTTCGGCGCCAGCGCCATCAGCACATAGTCCGCGGCAAGGCCGAAATTCGACAGCAGCACCACCGGCCGGCGGCCGAAGCGATCGGACAGCGCGCCGAGGATCGGCGAGCAGACGAACTGCATCAAGGCCCAGATCGAGCCGAACACGCCGAAGATGCGCGCCGCATTTGCGGTGTCGTTGTTGACGAAGCCCTCGATCAGCTTGGGCAGGATCGGGATGATGATCCCGAGCGCGAGCATGTCGAGCAGCAACGTGATGAAGATGAAGATCACCGCGCCGCTGCGCGGTTGCGCTACAGCAACCGTGTCACCCTCCGACCTTTCGCTCACGACGGGCGTTTGCGCTTGTGGGCGAACGGATTGGCCTTCTCGCGCAGCGTGATCCGGATCGGCGTGCCCGGCAGATCGAACGTCTCGCGCAGCGAGTTGATGAGGTAGCGCAGATAGGATCGCGGGATCGCGTCGGCGCGCGAACAGAACAGCACGAAGCTCGGCGGGCGCGCCTTCACTTGCGTGATGTAGTTCAGCTTCAGCCTGCGGCCCGAGACCGCCGGCGGCGGGTTGGCCTGGATCGCCTGCTCGAACCAGCGATTGAGCGCCGAGGTCGGCAAGCGCCGGTTCCAGACCGCGTAGGCCTCCTGGATCGCCGTCATCAGGCGGTCGATGCCCTCGCCCATCAGGCCGGAGACGGCCACGATCGGCGCGCCCTTGACCTGCGGCAGCCAGTGGTCGGCATCGGTGCGCAGTTGCGAGATCTGGTTCGGCTTGCGCTCGACCAGGTCCCATTTGTTGACCGCGAGCACGATGGCGCGGCCTTCGCGCTCGATCAGGTCGGCGATGCGCAGGTCCTGCTCCTCGAACTTGTTCTGCGCGTCCATCATCATCACGACGACTTCGGCAAAACGCACCGCGCGCAACGCGTCGGCGACCGAGAGCTTCTCCAGTTTCTCCTCGATCCGCGATCGGCGGCGCAGGCCGGCGGTGTCGAACACCCGGAACTGGCGGCCCTGCCAGGTGATCTCGACCGCGATGGAATCGCGCGTGGTGCCGGCCTCGGGGCTGGTCAGCAGCCGCTCCTCGCCGAGCAGATGGTTGATCAGCGTCGACTTGCCGGCATTCGGCCGGCCGACGATGGCGACGCGGATCGGGCGCTGCGCGGCCTCCTCCTCCGAGATGTCCTCATCGTCCTCAAGCTCGTCGTCTTCCTCCGGTGTCTGCGGCACCAGCGCGCTCAGCGCCTCGTGGAGGTCACCCATGCCTTCGCCATGCTCGGCCGAGATCTGGACGGGATCGCCGAGCCCGAGCGCGTAGGATTCCATCGCGCCGATCTCGCCATGCCTGCCCTCGGCCTTGTTGGCGACCAGCACCACCGGCTTGTTGGCCTTTCGCGCGAAGTCGGCGAAGGCACGGTCGGTCGGCGTCAGGCCGACGCGGGCGTCGATCACGAACATCAGGGCGTCGGCGAGTTCGATCGCGGTTTCGGTCTGCTCCTGCATCCGCGCCGTCAGCGAACCCTTGGCGCCTTCGTCGAGGCCCGCGGTGTCGATGATGGTGAAGTCGAGATCGTAGAGCCTGGCCTGACCCTCGCGACGGTCACGCGTCACGCCGGGCTCGTCGTCGACCAGCGCGAGCTTCTGGCCGACCAGCCGGTTGAACAGCGTCGACTTTCCGACATTGGGCCGGCCGATAATGGCGATGGTGAAAGACATGGATCATCCAGGCGCGGTCTGTTGTCCGCGGGTCAAGGTGCTGGAAAGAACTACAGCAGGAATGGGGAGCGGTCGAAGCAAATGATGGAGCATCTTCTCCCTCTCCCCGCTCTTACGGGGAGAGGGTTGAAACTCCCCCTCACCCGGAATTCAAGCTGTGCTTGAATTCCGACCTCTCCCCGCAAGCGGGACGAGGTGGAATCTCGCTCGCAATTAGCGTGAAAATCCGCCGCTCGGTAGCGGTGCGGGGAAGGCGCCGCCGGATTGTTGCGTGGTCTGGGTCTGCTGGGCCGGCGCTGCAGGCTGAGCCTGCTGATCGTCGGCGGGCGGCGCGGTGGTGCGGCGGCGGACGATCTTCTTCGGCTTCGGCTCCGGCGGCAGCGCGGCGGGCGCGCCCTCCTCGGCTGCGGCATCGGGAGCAGCCGCCTGATCCGCGGCCGGCGCTGCGCTACCCTTGGCGTGCTTCTTGGCGCCCTTCGGCGGCTCCGGCGGCGGGGCCGGCTGGGCAGCGGCGGCTGCCGCGGCGTTCTGCTGATCGAGCTGTTCCTGCTGCGAGCCCTTGTACAATTCCTTCGGCACGCCCTGCTCCAGGCCGGGCACGCCTTCGGGGAAGACCGGCTTGCGGTCGCCCTGCAGCTTCTTCTTGGAATCGAGGAAGTCGAGCAGGTCGCTCGGATCGAAATTGGACATGCCGCCACCGCCGCACCCCGCCAGCACGCTGCAAAGCGCTGTCAGAACTGCGGCTGCGATCAGGCGTTGCGAGCGGCGCATGGTCGATCTCTCAAACTCGGGTTTCGCGCCAAGTCAGCTTTTCGCGACCGGCGGCAACAAGGCCTGCAGCGCTTCGGCACGCGAGCGCAGGCTCGGCGGCGTCTCGCCGTCATTGGCAATCTGGTCGAGCCACTGCCGCGCGGCGGTGGCATCGTTGGCGCGCCAGGCCGACAGCGCCAGCAGCTCGCGGGCGGAGTGACGGAACGTCGAGTCCTTCGCCGTTGCCGTGGCCTCGAGCCGTTGCAGCATGTTCGGATAGGTGGTGGTTTCCATCACGAGCTGCGCGGCGCGGATCCGCGCCAAATCCTGCTCGGGACCGCCGACGCTGCGGTCGGCTGCGATCTCGTCATAGAGCTTCGCGGCAGCCGGCTGGTCGCGGGTCGCGACCTCGGCAGCCAAGCGCAACCGCGCCAGATTGCGGTAGCCGGACGGTGCCTTGGTGATGAGAGCGGCGAACGCAGCCTCGGCCTCGGCGTGCTTGTTCTGATCGGACAATTCGACGGCACGGTCGAACGCCGCACCGGCCTCGGCGGCCTTCTTGGCCTCAAGATACTGGTAGCCGCGCCAGCCACCGACGCCCGCAACGATCAGGATCGCCAGGGCGATGATAAAGAGCGAGTACTTGTCCCACAGCTTCTTGAGCTGATCGCGACGGACTTCCTCGTCGACTTCGTCAAATAATTCAGACACTTAAGGCTATCCCATCCCCTCGGGACCGCTGCTATCGGTGGGGCCCAGCCCTACCCGATCCCCACATCGCGGCGGCGTTACCCTAATGGTGTGGCGGAGGCAAGGCAAAGCGAGGCGGATCAAAGCGTTAACGGGGGACGTTTGCGACTGGCCGCAACAGGCCCCCAGCCCGCGCTGCACGTGCCGACCTAAGAGCGAGCTTCGCTGTCTCGACCCCCGCAAGCGGGAGCGGTGCACCGAATTCGCGGATGGTACGTCCACGCCGCGCTACGCGCCTACCGCGGACAGGCTCTCCCTGATCTGGCGCTTGATCACCTTGCCGTTGGCGTTGCGCGGCAGCGGCTCTGCTGTCAGCGCCATGGTCTCCGGCACCTTGTAGTCCGAGATCCGCTCGGCGCACCAGGCGCGCAGGCTCTCTGCGTTCACTTCCGTGCGGGTGACGATCACGGCGTGCACGCGCTCGCCGAGCACGGGGCACGGCTTGGCGATGATCGCGCTCTCGACCACGGCGGGATGGCCGGCCAGGACCGACTCGACCTCGGCCGAATAGATTTTCAGGCCGCCGCGGTTGATCATGTCCTTCTGGCGATCGAACACGCGGACGAAGTTTGCCGCGTCGATCGAACCGAGATCGCCGGAATGCCAGAAGCCGGCGGTGAAACTCTCCGCGGTCGCCTCCGGATTGTTCCAGTAGCCCTTGATGACCGAGGCGCTGCGGATCCAGAGTTCGCCGATCTCGCCGCGCGGCAGTTCGCGGCCGTCAGCGCCCATCACGATGATCTCGGCACCGGGGCACGGCAGGCCGACGCTGTCGATATGGGCGGCGGTCAGTTCGCCCGGCATCAGCGTCGAGGGCGACGTGGTCTCGGTCGCGCCGTAACAGTTCGCAAGCTTCAGCCCGGGAATCTTGGCGTCGAGCTTTTCGATGGTCGCGACCGGCATCGGCGCGCCGCCGAAGCCGCCGATCCGCCAGCTCGACAGATCGTAGCTGTCGAAATCCGGCTGCATCAGGCAGAGATTGTACATCGCCGGCACCATCACCGTGTAGCTGACGCGCTCGCGCGCCGCGACCTTCAGATATTCCGAGGCCTTGAACTCCGGCATGATGATCAGCGCGCCGGCGCAGCGTGCCATGGTGGTGATGTTGGCGACCGCGCCGGTGACATGCGCGAGCGGCACCGCGGCGATCGAGCGATCGGCCCTGGTCAGCTTCAGACACGACACGAACACCATCGAGGAGTGGATGATGTTGCAATGGGCGAGCATGGCGCCCTTGGGCCGGCCCGTGGTGCCCGAGGTGTAGAGGATCATCGCGGTGTCCTCTTCCCTCACCTCCGCCGGCGCCTGGGCCAGAGCGTTGTGGGCGAGACCAGCGAATTGCGACGCGCCGTCGTCGCTGACCGCGATGCGATGCTTGAGGCCGGGAATGTCGGCTGCATCAGGGATGCGGTCGGCGAGCGTGGCCTCATGGACCAGAAGCGTCGCGCCGCAATCGTTCAGCACATAGGCGATCTCGGGCTTCTGCTGGCGCGTCGAGAGCAGCACCGTGACCAGTCCGGCATGCGCGGCGGCGAACATCGTCAGCACGAATTCGATGCGGTTGCCGAGCAGGATCGCGACGCGGTCGCCGGGCGCAAGGCCGAATTTTGCAAAGCCCGCCGCGACCTTGGCCGATTTCTCCGCGACATCGCGCCAGCTCAGGCGCGTCGCGCCGCAGACCAGCGCCTCGCCGTCGCCGTTCTGCGCAACGGCTTCCGCGATCATCGCCCACAGGCTGCCGGGCCGCTCCGGGAAAGCCGGCACGACGCGGTCGCCGAAGCGCGGCTCGAGCCGCATCGGCGGAATTGCGTGCTGCGACGAGTCCATGCGCGCCCCGTCAGCTCTTCTTCATGCCGTAGACGTGTTCCGGCCCCGGGAAGGCGCGGCTCTTCACGTCGCGTGCATAGCCCGCGATCGCCTCCTCGATCATCGGCCCGAGATTGCCGTAGCGGCGCACGAATTTCGGCGCCCGCGGCGACAGGCCGAGCATGTCCTCCAGCACCAGCACCTGGCCGTCGCAGGCAGCGCTGGCGCCG
Organism: Bradyrhizobium australafricanum; assembly: GCF_020329495.1. Taxonomy (NCBI): domain Bacteria; kingdom Pseudomonadati; phylum Pseudomonadota; class Alphaproteobacteria; order Hyphomicrobiales; family Nitrobacteraceae; genus Bradyrhizobium; species Bradyrhizobium australafricanum. The sequence goes on from NZ_JAGKJL010000001.1 coordinate 53,407, forward strand.
ATGCCGATGGTGGGCACGGCGATCGACTGCGTGATCTTGCGCGCCAGCGGCTCGGCGACCGCCTCGACCACGATCGAGAACGCGCCGGCCTCCGCGATCGCCCTGGCGTCGTTCTCGATCGGCGCCCAGGTCTCCTCCTCGCGGCCCTGCGCGCGGAACGAGCCGAGCGTATTGATCGACTGCGGCGTCAGACCGATATGGCCCATCACCGGAATGCCGCGCTCGGACAGGAACGCCACCGTCTCCGCCATCCGCGCGCCGCCCTCGAGCTTGACCGCGCCGCACAGCGTCTCCTTCATGATCCGTACCGCGGATTGAAACGCCTGCTCCTTCGAACCCTCATAGGAGCCGAACGGCATGTCGACCACCACTAGCGCAGCTTGCGAGCCGCGCATCACCGCGCGGCCCTGCAGGATCATCATGTCGAGCGTGACCGGCACCGTGGTCTCGAAGCCGTGCATGACGTTGCCGAGGGAATCGCCGACCAGGATGGCGTCGCAATGACGGTCGACCAGCGCCGCGGTGTGCGCGTGATAGGACGTCAGCATCACGATCGGCTCGCCGTTCTTGCGGGCGCGCAGATCGGGCGCGGTCTTGCGCTTGATGGCGGATTGAACAGACATAGTCAGGCTCCCATGACAGGCACGCCGATCACGACCGGGTGGAACGCAAACGCCAGCGCCAGATAGACGATGACACCGACCGCGATCGCGATCAGGTCGTTGGTTGGGCCGCCCACCGGAATCGGCGGCGCGCCGGCATCCGTGCGGCGCTTCAGCGAGATGCGGTCATAGACCGCCCAGCCGAGAAACGAGCCGAACAGGATGATCGAGCCGAGGTCGCCGTTGGCGAGCAGATGCGCGAACGCCCACAGCTTCACGCCGGCGAGCATCGGATGCTTCAGCGTGGTGTAGATGCGGCCGCGGATATAGGAGGCGACGACGAGGATGACGGCGGGCAGCATCAGCGCCACCGTGATGTGCTTGAACGCTGTCGGCGGGGTCCAGACGTCGATCCATCCGCTCGCGCGATAATGCGCAAAGCCCCAGATGATCAGCACGAGCCCGGCCGCGGAGGCGAGCGAATAGGCGATCTTGTAGCCGCCCTCGCCCATCGCCTTGATCAGGCCGGCGCGCATCTCGCGCAGGCTGGACAGCACATGGACTCCGAGGAACAGCACGAGACCCAGGATCATGACGAGCAGTCCCACGATGTTCCTCCCCTGATCGAATTAATGCCTTCGCGTATCACCTTCGCCGGGCGGGTGGCAATGCGTCACGCCACGACTCCGTCATTCCGGCATGGCCCGCAGGGCCGGACCCGGAATCTCGAGGTTGCCGGGCGCGCAAGCCAATCCCGGGATTCCGGGTTCGCGCTTCCAGCGCGCCCCGGAATGACGTGTCTCACGGCTTGTTGGCCGATTTGGCCAGCTCCCGGTTGTCGACATAGCGGATCATGATCGGCCGGCCGGCCAGCGCGCCGCCCAATCCGCCGGTGAATTTCAGGGGCAGGCAGGCATCCAGCGAGGCGTTGATCGCATTGAGGTAGGTGGTGCGGGTGTCGGCCGGGATGCCCCGCGTCGAAAACGTCAGGCGCGGCGCGCCGATCATCTCGCCCGATCGTTTGAAGCTGAAACGCACCGACATCTGCATGCCCGCGCGCGCGTCGTCCGGCGGTGGCGGCGCCCAGCAGGCGCGCAGCGCGGCGAACAGATCGCCGATGGTATTGAGATCATGATTCGGCTTGCGGTACTTCTCGGCCTGATCCTGCGGTGGCACGGTCAGGATCGTGAGCTGGAGATTTTCGCCGTACGGATAATCCATCTCGGGCAGGCATGGCCCGTGGTTGAACACGCTGCAATAGGACGGGATGCAAGGCCCTTCGTCGAGCACGCTGCAAGGCGTGTGTGCGAAGGGCGCCGGGTTGGTTTGTTGCCGCTGCTGCGCAGAGGCCGCGCTCGCGAGCGCAAAGGCCGGCACGGCAAAAGCGAGGCAGATGGCGACGCGTCGGAGCATGCAGATGGACCCGGATTGCGCTTTCGGGGAAAATGGTGCCGCGGCCGAAGCGCATCAAGCGGGGCCGTGTTCAATTCCTTGCGCTTGGCATACTGAAACCTAGGTTCGGCCGGTGCGTGCCCCCTTGATGCCGGCGAGGATGAGATCGATGCCGGCGAGATAGTCGACACGGTCGTCGTGGTCCCGCATCGCGCCGGCCACGCTACGTGCAAACGGGTAGTCGCTTGCGTCGAGCGCGGACCAGTCGGTCGCCACCGCATCCAGGAAGCTCGATCGGTCCAGGCCATGCGTCCGCGCGAACTGCGCGTTGGCTGCGTTCTGGCCACCGACGCCAAGGATGTAGTTCAGCAGGACCGAGACGATCGTCCACTGCGTGTCGGCAGCCACGCCAAGCGCGCGAACCTGCTGGCCGATGCATTCCAGAACGCGCACGGTCGGCAACTGCCCGGCAGCACGGATCAGCGCTGTCCCGACCCACGCATGCGCCTCCATTGCGTCGAACATGCCGAGCGCAAGGGCGCGAATGGTGGCCTTCGGCGATCCGCTGACCACGTGCTCATCGACCATGCGCGCGACAATGGCATCGCAGGCGGCGACCAGCAGATCACTCTTGTTGGCGATATGCCAGTAGATCGCGCCGGGACCGGTCGCGAGCCGTTCGGACAGGGCGCGGAACGTCAGACCGTCCTCGCCGCTTTCGTCCAGGAGTTCGATCGAAGCCTCGATGATGCGATCCCGCGAGAGCGAGTCCTCGCGTCGCTGGCTGCTGCGCGCCTTCTTGACCATGCCGCACCTTGACACGTCTGGAACGGCATTCCAAGTATTGGAACGACGTTCCATAACTCTCAGCCTCCGCGCCGGAAGGACTCCGTATGAAATCTCCCGTCACGATCGTCGGTGCTGGCCTCGGCGGATTGACGCTTGCCCGCGTCCTCCACGTCCACGGGATCGCAGCGATCGTCTACGAAGCGGAAGCCTCCGCAGAGGCACGAACGCAGGGCGGCATGCTCGATATCCATGAGCACAACGGCCAACGCGCGCTGAAGGCCGCAGGCCTCTTTAAGGAGTTCCGCGAGCTGATCCACCCCGGCGGCCAAGAAACCCGCGCGCTCGATACCCAAGGCAATGTCCTGCTGCATCATCCGGACGACGGCACCGGCGGGCGGCCCGAGGTGCCGCGGGGCGAGCTGCGCCGGATCCTGCTCAACTCGCTGCCCGAAGGCACGGTGCGGTGGGGACACAAGGTCATAGCGGCCTCTCCGCTCGGCGGCGGGCGGCATGTATTGAGCTTTGCCGACGGCACGACGGTAACGACTGAGCTTCTGGTCGGCGCCGACGGTGCCTGGTCGCGCGTACGATCGCTTCTCTCCGCAGACAAGCCGGCCTATGTCGGCACTTCGTTCATCGAGACATATCTGTTCGACGCCGATGTCCGTCACCGAGCGAGCGCGGAAGCGGTTGGCGGCGGCGCGATGTTCGCGCTGGCGCCGGGAAAGGGCATCGCCGCGCATCGTGAGCCGAACGGCGTGCTGCACACCTATGTGGCGCTGACCAAGCGTGAGGAATGGTTTGCCAACCTCGACTTTTCCAACCCTGCGAGCGCCCTCGCCCGCGTCGCCGAGGAATTCGATGGCTGGGCCCGGGCGCTGACCGCGCTGATCACCGACGGCGAGACCGCGCCGGTGCTGCGCCTCATCCATGCGCTTCCGGTCGCGCATCAATGGGACCGCGTGCCCGGCGTCACGCTGCTCGGCGATGCAGCGCATCTGATGGTTCCATCGGGCGAGGGCGCCAATCTCGCAATGCACGATGGCGCCGAACTAGCAGCGGCGATCGTCGCCAACCCCGGCAATGTCGAAGCCGCGCTCGCCGCCTATGAAGAGGACCTGTTTCCCCGCAGCGCGTCCGAAGCGGCTGATGCGGAGGAGCTCCTCGAGTTGTGCTACGGCGCTAACGCGCCGCAGAGCCTGATCGACTTTTTCGGCAGTCACCTCCCCGCTGAGAACCGTAGCGAGTAACGGAGAAGCCGCGGCGTACCGGGTCCCCCGCCTTCCCGGGGGACGACACCGGAGCGAGCGCCACTACGACTTCTTCTTCACGTCCTTGACGTTGGAGAAGGTGATGCCCTCGGCGCGCTCGCGGGTGTAGCCAAGATAGAACTCGTTCTTGGCCATGAACACGGGATCGCCGTCGACGTCGTCGGCGATGCCGGAGTTGTTGGCGGAGATGAAGGCGTCGAGCTGCTTGCGGTCGTCGGACGAGATCCAGCGCGCCAGCGAAAATTCGCTGATCTCGAACTCGACCGGCAGCGAATATTCCGCGTCGAGCCGCGCCTTCAGCACGTCGAGCTGCAGCGGGCCGACCACGCCGACCAGCGCCGGCGCGCCGTCGCGCGGGCGGAACACCTGCACGACGCCCTCCTCCGACATCTGCTGCAAGGCTTCCTTCAGCTTCTTCGCCTTCATCGCATCGGTCAGCCGGACGCGGCGGACGATTTCCGGCGCGAAGCTCGGCACGCCGACGAAGGTCAGATCCTCGCCCTCGGTCAGGGTGTCGCCGATCCTGAGCGTGCCGTGGTTCGGAATGCCGACGACGTCGCCGGCAAAGGCCTCGTCGGCGACCGAGCGGTCCTGCGCGAAAAAGAACTGCGGGCTCGACAGGCTCATGTTCTTGCCGGTGCGCACCAGCTTGGCCTTCATGCCGCGGCTGAGCTTGCCCGAGCACAGCCGGGCGAAGGCGATGCGGTCGCGGTGGTTCGGATCCATGTTGGCCTGGATCTTGAACACGAACGCGCTCATGCGCGGCTCCGATGCCTCGACCTTGCGCAAATCCGAGTCCTGCGCGCGCGGGGCCGGCGCGAACTTGCCGAGGCCTTCGAGCAAATCGCCGACGCCGAAATTGCGCAGCGCGCTGCCGAAATAGACCGGCGTCAGATGGCCCTCGCGGAACGCAGCGAGCTCGAACGGCTTGCAGGCTTCCGAGGCCAGCGCGAGCTCGTCCTTGACTTCGGCGACGTCGAGATTGGGATTGCGCTTGCCGAGATCGGCGATGTCGATCTGCTCCGTGGCGCCGGTCTTGGCTCCGCCGCCCTCGAGCAGCCGCACGCCGCCATTGACGACGTCATAGGTGCCGAGGAAGTCGCGGCCGCGGCCGACCGGCCAGGTCATCGGCGTGGTGTCGAGCGCCAGCGTCTTCTCGATCTCGTCCAGAAGCTCGAACGTGTCGCGGCTCTCGCGGTCCATCTTGTTGATGAAGGTGATGATCGGGATGTCGCGCAGCCGGCACACCTCGAAAAGCTTTCGGGTGCGCGCCTCGATGCCTTTCGCGGCGTCGATCACCATCACCGCGGAATCGACCGCGGTCAGCGTGCGATAGGTATCTTCCGAAAAGTCCTCGTGGCCCGGCGTGTCCAAGAGGTTGAACACGAGGTCGTTGAACTCGAAGGTCATCACCGAGGTGACGACCGAGATGCCGCGCTCGCGCTCGATCTTCATCCAGTCCGAGCGCGTGTTGCGCCGCTCGCCCTTGGCCTTGACCTGGCCCGCGAGATTGATGGCGCCGCCGAACAGCAGCAGCTTTTCCGTCAGCGTGGTCTTGCCGGCGTCCGGGTGCGAGATGATCGCAAAGGTGCGCCGTCGCGCCACTTCCTCTGAAAGCGGCGAGCGGGACGGCGATTCGGCTGAAACTGAAATGTCGGACATGGCGGGGCATTTGGCAGGGAAAACGGGCGCAATCAAGGGCGTTTTGTCGCAATGCGGAACGGCCGCACCATCCCCATATAGGCACCGGAAGGACGACCTTCTCCTCACCATACCATTCGCGGGGACGACCCTGCCTTATCTGGAGGGTTCGTGATGGCTTGGACCATTCTGTTCACCGCTGGCCTGCTCGAGATCGGCTGGGCGATCGGGCTGAAATATACCGAAGGTTTCTCCCGACTGGTGCCGTCGGTGCTGACGCTGGCGGCGATGGCCGGCAGCGTGATCCTGCTCGGCCTCGCGCTGAAGACGCTGCCGATTGGAACCGCCTACGCGGTCTGGACCGGGATCGGCGCGGTCGGCACCGCAGCGCTCGGCATCATCCTGCTCGGCGAACCCGCGACCGCGATGCGGCTTGCCAGCATCGGACTGATCGTTGCCGGCATCGTCGGGCTGAAGCTGGTCGGCTGATTACTCCTTTTTGGGACGCGTTTTCTTAACGCGAACCTCGCTCGAAAACGCTACTTCAGAATCTGCACCGCCCAATAGCTCGCGGCTGCGACCGCGGCCGACGCCGGGATCGTGATCACCCAGGCGTAGACGATCGAACTCGCCACATTCCAGCGCACGGCGGAAAGCCGCCGTGCGGCGCCGACGCCGACGATGGCGCCCGTGATGGTGTGCGTGGTCGATACGGGAACCCCGAGATAGGTCGCCATGAACAGCGTCACGGCGCCGCCGGTTTCGGCGCAGAAACCCTGCATCGGCGTCAGCTTGGTGATCCGCAGCCCCATGGTGCGGACGATCCGCCAGCCGCCCATCAGGGTACCCAGCGCCATCGCGCCCTGGCAGGCCAGCACCACCCAGAACGGAATTTCGAAGGTGTCGCCGAGATGGCCCTGCGAATACAGCAGCACGGCGATGATGCCCATGGTCTTTTGCGCGTCGTTGCCGCCATGGCCGAGCGAATAGAGCGACGCCGAGGCGAATTGCAGGATGCGGAATGCGCGATCGACCGCGAACGGCGTGGAGCGCACCGAGAGCCAGGACACGATCGCGACCAGCACCAGCGCCAGCAGGAAGCCGACCAGCGGCGACAGCACGATCGCGAGCAAGGTCTTGGAGAGCCCGCTCCACACCGCCGCCGAAATCCCCGCCTTCGCCATGCCGGCGCCGACCAGGCCGCCGATCAGCGCGTGCGAGCTCGACGACGGAATGCCCAGCGCCCAGGTGATCACGTTCCAGACGATCGCGCCGACCAATGCTGCGAAGATCACGGTCGCATCCACCACCGACGGCTCGATGATCCCGGTGCCGATCGTGTTGGCAACGTGCAGGCCGAACACCAGGAACGCGACGAAGTTGAAGAACGCCGCCCAGAACACCGCATATTGCGGCCGCAGCACGCGGGTCGAGACGATGGTCGCAATCGAGTTCGCGGCGTCGTGCAGGCCGTTCAGGAAGTCGAACAGCAGCGCGACCGCGATCAGGATGGTCAGAATTGGAAGACCCAGCGTGGCGTCCACGTGATGCCCCGCTCTATTGTGCTCTGTTGAGCATGATCGCCGCGCAAACGCTTCGCGTTTGTCGCAGGGAAAACCGCATCACACTTTTCCCGATCATGCTCAGACTTGCTCGATCACGATCGAGTTGATCTCGTTGGCGACGTCGTCGAAACGGTCGGCCACTTTCTCGAGATGGTCGTAGATCTCCGCGCCGACGATGTAGTCCATCGTGTTGGCGTCGCGGTGCTTCAGGAACAGCTCCTTGAGCCCGATATCCTGGAGATCGTCGACCCGGCCCTCGAGCTTGGTCAGCTCCTCGGTGATCTGGGTCAGCATCGAGACGTTGTGGCCGATCGACTGCAGCAAGGGCAGCGCGCGGCCGACCAGATTGGCGCATTCGACGATCAGGCCGCCCATCTCGCGCATCGGCGGCTCGAACTCGCGCACCTCGAACAGCATGACCGCCTTTGCGGTCGCCTGCATCTGGTCGACCGCGTCGTCCATCGAGGTGATCAGGTTCTTGATATCGCCACGATCGAACGGGGTGATGAAGGTGCGGCGAACCGCGGTCAGGACCTCGCGGGTGACGCTGTCGGCGTCGTTCTCGAACTGATTGACGCGCTGGCAAAAGACCGGAGTCTCCTCCCCGCCCTTCAGCATGTCCTGCAACGCCAATGCGCATTGCACGGAGGTCCGGGCGTGTCGGGCGAACAGGTCGAAAAACCGCTCTTCCTTGGGCAGGAAGGCGCGAAACCACCGCAGCATGTCTCAGTTCCATCATTCCGGGACAGCCCTTTTAGCGACTGTCACAGAACTGTCATAGAGCATCTGGCGGAGAAAAAACCTGAAACGGCCGCCCGAGCGGGCGGTCGTCCACCGCTAAAGTCGGCCGAAAGTCGCCGAGACCTGCCCTACAGCGACCGCCGCAACAAATGGGCCAGCTCACCGACCAGGCCGCGCCGGAACAGCAGCACGCAGGCCACGAAGATCACACCCTGGATCACCGTCACCCACTGGCCGAAACCGGCGAGATATTGCTGCATGGCGATGATCACGAAGGCGCCGACCACCGGGCCGAAGATGGTGCCGAGACCGCCGACCAGCGTCATCAGCACGATTTCACCGGACATCGACCAGTGCACGTCGGTGAGCGAGGCATTCTGCGCCACGAACACCTTCAGCGAGCCGGCAAAGCCCGCCAGCGTGCCCGACAGGATGAAGGCGAGCAGCTTGTACTGGTCGGTCTTGTAGCCGAGCGAGATCGCCCGCGGCTCGTTTTCGCGGATCGACTTCAGCACCTCGCCGAACGGCGAGTTGATGGTGCGGTAGATCAGCAGGAAACCGGCGAGGAAGCCGACCAGCACGACATAGTAAAGCACCAGCGGCTTCGAGAGATCGAAGATGCCGAGCAGGTGGCCTTGCGGAATGCCCTGGATGCCGTCTTCACCATGGGTGAACGGCGCCTGCAAATAGAGGAAGTAAAGCAGCTGCGACAGCGCCAGCGTGATCATCGAGAAATAGATGCCCTGCCGCTTGATCGAGATGTAGCCGGTGACCAGGCCGAGCAAGGCCGCGGCCGCGGTGCCGACCAGGATGCCGAGCTCCGGCGTCAGCCCCCACACCTTCAACGCGTGGGCCGAGACGTAGCCGGCAGTGCCGAGGAACATCGCGTGGCCGAACGACAGCAGGCCGCCATAGCCGATCAGGAGGTTGAAGGCGCAGGCGAGCAGCGCGAAGCACAGCGCCTGCATGACGAAGAACGGATAGATCCCCGTCCACGGCACGATCGCCAGCAGCAGCGCCATCGCGGCGAATACGATCATCTCGTCGCGCATCGCGCGCGGCGTGATCGGAAGTGTATCGTCGGTCAATGCTGACATATCAAGCCGCCCGTCCCGTCAGTCCCGTTGGCTTCACCAGCAACACCACCACCATCAGGACAAACACCACGGTGTTGGAGGCCTCGGGATAAAAATACTTGGTCAGTCCCTCGATCACGCCGAGCGCGAAGCCGGTAATGATCGAGCCCATGATCGAGCCCATGCCGCCGATCACGACCACCGCGAACACCACGATGATGAGATCGGCGCCCATCAGCGGGCGGACCTGGTTGATCGGCGCCGACAGCACGCCGGCGAGCGCGGCAAGACCGACGCCGAGCCCGTAGGTCAGCGTGATCATGCGCGGCACGTTGATGCCGAACGCCCGCACCAGCGTCGGGTTCTCGGTTGCGGCGCGCAGGTAGGCGCCGAGCTGTGTCTTCTCGATCAGGAACCAGGTGGCAAGGCACACCACGAGCGAGAAGATGACGACCCAGCCGCGATAGATCGGCAGGAACATGAAGCCGAGATTGACGCCGCCCTTGAGCTGATCCGGGATCGAGTAAGGCAGGCCCGAGGACCCGAAATAGTTCTGGAACACGCCCTGCACGATCAGCGCGATGCCGAAGGTCAGCAGCAGTCCGTAGAGATGATCGAGGCCGGTCAGCCATTGCAGCATGGTCCGCTCGAGGATCATGCCGAAGATGCCGACCACGACGGGTGCGATGATCAGCGCCCACCAGTAATTGATGCCGCCCAGGTTGAGCAGGAAATACGCCACGAAGGCGCCCATCATGTAGAGCGCGCCATGCGCGAAATTGATGATGTTGAGCATGCCGAAGATGACGGCGAGCCCCAGACTGAGCAGCGCGTAGAACGAGCCGTTGATCAGTCCCACCAGAAGCTGTGCGTAGAGAGCCTGCATCGAATGAGCTTTCGCTAGATAGATGAAGCCCGCCGGCCACGCGCATGGCCGGCGGGCATGATCGTCACTTCTTCAGAAGCGCGCAGGCGCTCTTATCGAGCGGCGTGAAGGCCTGGTTGCCCGGCACGGTGCCGACCAGCTTGTAGAAGTCCCACGGTCCCTTGGACTCCGAGGGCTTCTTCACTTCGAACAGATAGGCGTCGTGGGTGACGCGGCCGTTGGCCTCGACCTCGCCCTTGCCGAACAGCGGATCGTCGGTCGGGATCGTCTTCATCTTCGCGACCACCTTGGCGCCGTCATGCGGATTGCCGCCGAGCGCTTCCAGCGCCTTGAAGTAATGCATGAGGCCCGCATAGACGCCGGCCTGCACCATGGTCGGGGGCGCGCTGTTCTTCATCCGCTCCGAGAAGCGCTTGGAGAAGGCGCGGGTCTTGTCGTTGAGGTCCCAGTAGAACGTCTCGGTGAAGTTGAGGCCCTGCGCGGTCTCGAGCCCGATCGCCTTGACGTCGGTGAGGAACAGCAGCAGCGCCGCGAGCTTCTGGCCGCCCTTGACGATGCCGAACTCGGCCGCCTGCTTGATCGAGTTGGTGGTGTCGCCGCCGGCATTGGCGAGGCCGATGATCTTGGCCTTGGAAGCCTGAGCCTGCAGCAGGAAGGAGGAGAAGTCAGCGGTGTTGAGCGGATGCTTGACGCCGCCGACCACCTTGCCGCCATTGGCGGTGACGACGGACGTGGTGTCGCGCTCGAGCGCGGCGCCGAACGCGTAATCCGCGGTGAGGAAGAACCAGGTGTCCCCGCCCGCCTTCACCAGCGCCTGGCCGGTGGCATGGGCGAGCATGTAGGTGTCGTAGGTCCAGTGCACGGTATTCGGCGAGCACTGCGCGTTGGTGAGATCCGAGGTGGCGGCGCCCGAATTGATGTAGACGCCGTTCTTTTCCTTCACGACGTTGTTGACCGCGAGCGCGACGCCGGAATTCGGCACGTCGACGATGGTGTCGACCTTGTCGACGTCGAACCACTGGCGGGCGATGGTGGTGCCGATATCGGGCTTGTTCTGGTGATCGCCGGAGATCAGGTCGATGGTCCAGCCCTTGGCCTTGAGGCCGGAGTCCTCGATCGCCATCTGCGCCGCCAGCGTCGAGCCGGGGCCGGCGAGATCGGCGTAGAGGCCGGACTGATCCGACAGCGCGCCGATCTTGACCGTCTTGTCGAGCTTTTCCTGGGCGGAGGCGACGCTTGCGGCGGACAGCACCATCGCGGTGCCGAGCAAGAGCGCCGAAATCTTGTTCTTCATGTCGTATTCCCTCGTCCTAAATTTTCTGGTTCTGGCGATATCAGACGCCGAGATAGGTATGGAGCTTGTCCATGTTGGCCGACAGCTCGGAATTCGCGAAGCCGTCGATCACCTTGCCGTGCTCGACAATGTAATAGCGGTCCGCAACGGTCGAGGCGAAACGGAAATTCTGTTCGACCAACAGGATGGTGAATCCCTGCGACTTCAGGCGCGCAATGGTGTGCCCGATCTGCTGGATGATGACCGGCGCCAACCCTTCGGTCGGCTCGTCCAGCATCAGGAAGCGCGCGCCGGTGCGCAGGATGCGCGCGATCGCCAGCATCTGCTGCTCGCCGCCCGAGAGCTTGGTGCCCTGGCTGGTGAGGCGCTCCTTCAGGTTGGGAAACAGCGTGAAGATCTGGTCGAGCGGCAGGCCGCCCGGCCGCACCACCGGCGGCAGCAGCAGGTTCTCGCGCACGTCGAGGCTGGCGAAAATGCCGCGCTCCTCGGGACAGAATGCGATGCCGAGCCGCGCGATCTTGTCCGAGGTAGCGCGGATGATTTCCTGATTGTCGAAGCGGATCGAGCCGGAGCGCTTGTTGATGACGCCCATCACCGACTTCAACGTGGTGGTCTTGCCGGCGCCGTTGCGGCCGAGCAGCGTCACCACCTCGCCGGCCTTCACGTTGAAATTGATCCCGTGAAGGATGTGGGATTCGCCGTACCAGGCCTGCAGATCCTTGACCGTCAGCACGTCGGCGCCGGCCGCAGCGACGGGCTTCTCCGCCAGTTTTGCCTCAGCCATGACCCGCTCCCAGATAGGCTTCCTTCACGCGCTCGTCCTTGGAGAGGTCGGCGTAGTTGCCCTCCGCCAGCACCTGCCCGCGCGTCAGCACGGTGATGATGTCGGAGAGGTTGGCCACCACCGAAAGGTTATGTTCGACCATCAGGATGGTGTATTTCGCGGAGATCCGCTTGATCAGCGCCGCGATCTTGTCGATGTCCTCGTGGCCCATACCGGCCATCGGCTCGTCGAGCAGCATCATCTCGGGGTCGAGCGCGAGCGTCGTTGCAATTTCAAGTGCGCGCTTGCGGCCGTACGGCATCTCCACCGCCGGCGTGTTGGCGAATTCGCTCAAGCCGACGTCGTTCAGGAGTTCGTGGGCGCGCGGATTGAAGCGGTCGAGCACGCTTTTCGAACGCCAGAAATCGAACGACGAACCGTGCTGCCGCTGCAGCGCCACGCGAACGTTCTCGAGCGCGGTCAGATGCGGAAATACCGCCGAAATCTGAAACGAACGGACCAGCCCGAGGCGCGCCACGTCGGCCGGCGGCATCGCGGTGATGTCGTGGCCCTTGTAGCGAATCTGGCCTGCCGACGGCTTCAGGAATTTGGTCAGCAGATTGAAACAAGTCGTCTTGCCGGCGCCGTTCGGCCCGATCAACGCATGGATACTGCCCCGACGCACTTTCAACGCGACGTCGCGAACGGCGAAGAAACCCGCGAATTCCTTGGTCAATCCGCTGGTTTCGAGGATGAACTCATCGGCCAAATAGATTCCCCCATACGCCATCGCTGCGAAGCCCCTCGCCCGCGTGGCCAGCTTTTTTCGTGTCCGACAGGCGTCCGATACGTCTTGGAAACCGTCCGGGGCCCGTCGCCTCCGGGCCGGAATATGCCGTCATCTGCGGCGGTTACGCAAGGTGGAAAGCTGTGCACTGCGGCATCCGCGTGACCGGTTCCGGTTGATCCTTAGTCGAATGGCATTTCGGCGCGCTTTGCGCCTCGGGAAAGCGGTCGTTAACGGTGTTTTGCTCCGGACTCCCGCTTTCATAGAATATTTGCGCCTCTCGCCGAAGCTCCGGCCATTGCATGATGAACGGCTAGAGCCTTGCATTTCGAGCGCGCCAATCCTTCAGTCGTCAAATCGATCCCGCAACGTGATTTCCCCGGCACGTGGCTGCGACTTTATGCCCGCAGCCAAACCATCCCGCAGATCGATGAACTTGTCTTTGGCCGCATCCCCTTTGCGCCTGAGTTCGGCTAGCCGATGCAATTCCGAAGCGCCGATCCATCGGTGGTCAAATCGATCACGCAGCGGGTGCTGCTGAACGCCTGGCTGCGCGCGCTGCGCCTGCCGGACGCGCTTCCCCTGTTGTGCGACTTCCATACCGAGGGCACCGCCGACGAGCGCGCCGACATGATGGGCTTTGACGTGGTCGGCAGTGGCGAGGCCGCCCGTTTCCTGATCACGCAGGAAGGCGCCAGGCTGACGACGGCCTATGGCAACGAGCACGTCGAGCCGCGGCTGCGCACCAACCGCTATCTCGATGACGCGATCGGCCCCGAGCGCTATGCCGGCGTGATCCTGTCCTATCGTGCTTGCCTCGCGCGCAAGCGTCCGACCTATACGGTTGCGGAGGTCACGGACGCCGACGGCAAGGACGTGTCCTATGAGCGGCTGCTGCTGCCGTTCGGACGCGGCGACAGCGTCGAGCACATCATCGGCTCCTACAAGGCGATCAGCATCGAAGGCGGCTTTCGGCTGCACAATCTGATGGGCGTGAAGGCCAAGTCGGTCCCGCTCGTCGCCATCAGGGCGGTGATCGACCGCAGGTTCGTGCCCGCGGATCGTCCGGCAAGTCAGGATTCAGTCGAGTTGATCTAGACGCGTCGCGTCACGCGAAGCGCTCACCCCATCACTGGAAGCGCCTCACCCCTTCTTGCGCGCCTTCGCTGGCACTTCCTTGGCGTAGATGTCCGGCTTGAAGCCGACCACGCGCTTCGGTCCGAGATCGAGCACCGGCCGCTTGATCATCGACGGCTGCTCGGCCATCAGCGCCAACGCCTTGCGCTCGTTCAACCCTTCCTTGTCGGCATCGGGCAGCTTCTTGAAGGTCGTGCCGGCGCGATTGAGCAGCGTCTCCCAGCCGACCTCGTCGCTCCACTGCTTGAGCTTGTCCTTGGCGATCCCGGCGGTCTTGTAGTCGTGGAAGTCGTAGGCGACGCCGTGATCGTCGAGCCAGCTGCGCGCCTTCTTCATGGTGTCGCAGTTCTTGATGCCGTAGATGGTGATGGTCAATGCCGTTCCCCGCATGCGATTGCGGCGGGGAAATTAGCCTCGCGGCAATCCCGGCGCCAGATCGGAGCCATCAGGTCTCCACACCGATATTGCCGGCATTCAATGCGCATAGTGCGTGAAGACGAAATCGTGATCGCTGGCATGGGCCTCGTGGCAGGCGAAACAGGTCTCGTGCTGGGCGGCATCGACCGGCTTGCCGTCGATGAAGCGGCCAAAGCCCCAGCCGCCGGTCGCGGCATATCTGGCGGAGTCCTTGACCATGACCTGCACGGTGGTCGCCGGCCCCGTGATGAAGGCGCCGTCGAGGCCTGCAACCGGCGTGCGCTTCCAGGCCAGCTTGACCAGCACGGTGCCGTCGGGGAAACGCACGGCGCCGCCCTGATAGGCCTTCACGGCGGTCGCGTTGCCGAGCACGCTGCGAAGCTCATCCAGCCCGGTCTCCTCGCCGACCGCGATCAGCTTCCAGTCGCGATAGCCGTCGGGGATTTTCACGCCGAAGATCGGCGATGCCAGTGCGGCGTCATCGGCATGTCCGACGGCAAACGGCAATGACGCGCTGATGCAGGCTGCCGCGATCGCGGCAGCTGCCCATTTCAAAACCTGCCTCATGATCCTCGATCCGCTCCGTCTCAGACCTTGCTGACGTCGATGATGGCCTGGACGAAGGCCTGCGGCGCTTCCTGCGGCAGATTGTGGCCGATGCCGCCGGTCAGAAGCCGATGCTCATAGTGGCCGGAGAACTTCTTGGCATAGGCCGCCGGCTCGGGATGCGGCGCGCCGTTGGCATCGCCCTCCATCGTGATGGTCGGGATCGCGATGACGGGCGCCTGGGCGAGCGTCTTCTCGAACGCGTCGTACTTCGCCTCGCCCTCGGCGAGACCAAGCCGCCAGCGGTAGTTGTGAATGACGATATCGACGTGATCGGGATTCTCGAAGGCCGCCGCGCTGCGGTCGTAGGTTGCGTCGTCGAACTTCCATTGCGGCGACGCGAGCTGCCAGATCAGCTTGGCAAAGTCATGCCGGTTCTTCGCATAGCCCTCGCGGCCGCGCTCGGTCGCGAAATAGAACTGGTACCACCATTGCAGCTCGGCCTTCGGCGGCAGCGGCATCTTGCCGGCCGCCTGGCTGCCGATCAGATAGCCGCTCACCGACACCATCGCCTTGCAGCGCTCGGGCCAGAGCACCGCCATGATGTTGGCGGTGCGCGCGCCCCAATCATAGCCGCCGAGCACGGCCTTCTCGATCTTCAACGCGTCCATCAGCGCGATGATGTCGGCTGAGACCGCGACCGGCTGGCCGCTGCGCATGGTGTCGCTGGAGAGGAAGCGCGTCGTGCCATAGCCGCGCAGATGCGGCACGATCACGCGGTAGCCGGCCTCGGCCAGCGCCGGCGCGACGTCGGCATAGCTGTGGATGTCGTAGGGCCAGCCGTGCAGCAGGACCACTGCGGGACCGGACGCAGGCCCCATCTCGACATAACCGGTATCAAGCACGCCGGCATTGATCTGCTTGACGGGACCGATCGAGGTGTGGGCGCCAGCCTTGATCGCAGGCAGCGCCGGCTTGGACTGCGCGCTGGCCGATCCGACGAAGCCGAGCCTGGAAGCAGCAAGGATCCCGCCGGCGATGCCAAGGAAGCGGCGGCGCTGCTGATTGATGGACTGCGACATGGCGATCTCCTTAAGTCTGGTGTCGGGATGGAATATTGCAGAGACCGCCCCCGTCCGCTTTCAGAGGACGTGGATTTGTCCTTCAGACCGTCGTGATTTTGGCTCCACGCCGCCTGTGCTAGGTTCCGCCACGCATTCAGCTGCCGGCCACCGGACCTTCCAATTTGACCTACTACTTCAATGACTTCACCCTCGATTCCGAACGCCGGGAACTGCGCCGTGGCGATGCTCTGGTGGCCGTCGAGCCGCAGGTCTTCGACCTCCTCGAATTCCTGATCCGCGCCCGCGATCGGGTGGTCAGCCGCGACGAGGTGCTGGCCGCCGTCTGGCACGGCCGGATCGTCTCGGAAGCGACGCTGAGCAGCCGGGTCAATGCGGCACGGACCGCGATCGGTGACAATGGCGAGGAGCAGCGGCTGATCCGCACCCTGCCCCGCAAGGGTCTCCGCTTTGTCGGCGATGTCAGGGAGGACACCGCGCACGATCGTCCGGTTGCAGACAATGCCAGCCCGCCGCGACCGAGCGAGGGCCCGTCGATCGCGGTGCTGCCCTTCACCAATATGAGCGGCGATCCCGAGCAGGATTATTTTGCAGATGGGATTGCCGAGGACATCACCACCGCGCTCGCGCGTTGCAGCCGCCTCACCGTGATCGCGCGCAACTCCGCCTTCACCTACAAGGGCAAGGCGGTCGACATCCGCCAGGTCGGACGCGATCTCGGCGTCGGCTATGTGCTCGAAGGCAGCGTCCGCCGCGGCGGCGATCGGCTGCGGATCACCGGGCAGCTGATCGACGCCGTCTCCGGCGCGCATCTGTGGGCCGACCGGTTCGATGGCGCAGCGACTGATGTGTTCGACCTGCAGGACCGCATCACCGAGAACGTAGTCGGCGCGATCGAGCCGACCCTGCTCGTCGCGGAAGCCGAGCGGGTACGCGCCGCGCCGCCGGACAGGCTCGACGCCTACGACCTGCTGCTGCGCGCCTACAGCCTGCGTTACGAGTTCACGCCCGAGAGCATCGAAGCGGCGCTCGATTGCCTCGACCAGGCGCTGGCGCTCGACCCCGCCTACGCGCCCGCGCTGGCGGCCTCCGCCTATTGTCATGCGATGCGCCATGTCCAGGGCTGGGTGAAGCCGAACGATGCCTACCGGGAACGCGCGGTCGCGCAAGCCTGGCGCGCGGTCGAACTGGCGCCCGGTGACCCGCAGGTGTTGTGGATGGCGGCATTCGCGATCTGGAACATGGCCGACGAGATCGAGCCCGCGCGCGACTTGTTCGAGCGCTCGCTGGCGATCAATCCGAACTCGGCGATGGCGCTGGTGCTCGGCGGCTGGATCGAGGCGATGCGCGGTAACCAGAAAGCCGGCCGCGCCATGATCGAGCGCGCGCAACGGCTGAACCCGCGCGACCCGCGCGGCTGGTTCGCCGCCGCGGCGCTGGCGATCTGCGCGGTGCTCGACCAGAATTTTGCCGAGGCGGTGATGTGGGCCGACAAGGCGCTGGCGCAGAACCGCCGCTTCGCGGTGGCGCTGCGCGTCCTGATCGTGGCGCTGGTGAAGACCGGCGACACCGCACGCGCGGCCCAGATCGCGCGCGAGCTGCTCAAGGTCGACCCGGAGTTCACGATCTCCGGCTTCCTGTCGCGGATCCCGTTCCCGGTGGAAGCGATGTCCGCGACTTATCGTGAGACGCTGAAGGCGGCCGGCGTCCCGGACTGACTCCGCTCTGGCGGCGCGACGTCATTCACCCGCTGGTCAGGCCAAAATACCTCCATCGACCACCAAGGCATGGCCGACCACAAAGCTTGCCGCCGAGCCGCATAACCATAGAACAGCCGCAGCGATTTCTTCAGGTTCGCCAAGGCGTCCGATCGGTTCGGCTGCTACGAACGCCTTGACGATCTCTGGATCGTTGTTCCTTGTTACCCGCTTCGCCATCGGAGTATTGCCGATAATGCCCGGGCAGACTGCGTTGATACGGATGCCCTTCCCGGCATAATCGAGTGCGGAGGCGCGGGTGAGACCTATCACCCCGAATTTGCTGGCGGAATAGGCGGCGCGCCCTTTGGAGCCCCTCATCCCGCCGATCGACGAGCAGTTGACGATTGCGCCGCTTCTTTGTGCGGTCATGTGGCGAAGCTCCGCCTTCATGCAGTTCCACACACCGCGCAGATTGACATCGATGATGTTGTCAAACTCGGCATCTTCCGTTTCAACCAATGGCGCAGCATCGCAGTTTATGCCCGCATTGTTGAAAGCTGCATCGAGCTTCCCGTAAGTCTCGATCGCCTGCTCGATCATTACGTTCACCTGGCCCCGATCCGTTACATCGCAGCCGATGGCAAGGACGTCATGACCCGCGGATCGCAGTTCCGCAGCGGCAGTTTCGAGCAACGCTGTGTTGCTGTCTGCAACGACCACGGACGCGCCTGCAACACCAAATGCCCTGGCTGTCGCCAGACCAATGCCACCAGCGGCGCCGGTAACAAGCGCAACCTTTCCTTCGAAGCTGTCTACCATTGCTGACCTTTCAAAACGCTGGATCTCGTCGAATAGGCGGCGCTGCTCAGAGTGACGGAATTGGCTTACTCAGCTTGCTCAGTGTCATCACCCGCGCATGCGGGTGATCCAGTATTCCAGAGACGCCGATTGTTGAGCCGAGAGGCTGCGGCGTTCTGGATCGCCCGGTCGAGTGCCGGGGATGACAGGTGTAGGGGACAAGGCTCTCTCCACTTGTCGTCCCTGCGAAAGCACTAGGGCATGCACATATTTGGTGCGGCGGATTGACTCGGGATGGAGACAGGGGATTCCAGAATCGGCGATCCGTGTGATTTCTATTGCGACGCTCCAGGTTGGACGGGGGTGTCGGGATGTTGTCACGAATTGACTGGACGTTAGGACGGTTCGGGGATCGTCGTCTCGATAAAGGGGGGCGGCGCTCGTCGAACGCATGGTTGCGGGCAAGACGGTCTGCCTGCGGCGGCTTTCCAGGGGTGATCGTGCGCTGGAGGTGCGGTTCAACCGCTTTCTCGGCCACGACAAGGTGACGGCGGAGCGGATCATCGAAAGCTGGGGCGACAGCACGGTTGCCGCGGTAGAGGGCCGCCACGTGCTGGCAATCCAGGACACCAGCGAGATTCACTTCAACACCACGCCGCAACGCCGGCGCGGGCTTGGAGAGATCGGCAGAGGCAATAACTTCGGCGTGCTGCTGCATCCGCTGCTGGTCGTGGATGCCGACGATGGCAGCTGTCTTGGACTTTTGAGTGGGCAGGTATGGACGCGCCAGGGGCGTCGCACCACGACGCACGACGCACGTGACTTGTCTGACAAGGAATCGCAACGCTGGATATCCACCGCCATTGCGGCCAAGCCGCTGCTCACCGCTGCCGGAACGGTGACGGTCCTCGGTGATCGCGAGAGCGATATCTTTGCCCTTTATGCCAGCTCGGCCGAGCAGCACTTCCATGTCATCGCGCGCAGCATGCATGATCGCAAGCTTGCCGACCGCACCGGCCTGTATGAGGCCACCGACGCCATGCCTGTGGTGGATCGGAGGGCGATCCAACTGCCTGCGCGCGCGGCGCGACCGGCACGTCAGGCCCATCTCGAACTCCGCTTTGGCGCAATCGAGCTTGCCCGCCCGCCGAGCAAGTCCCTGCGCCATTTGCCGAAAAGCTTGCCGCTGGCGATGGTCGACGTGTGCGAGATCAATGCCGGGCCCAGCGCAGAGCCGCTGCACTGGCGTCTTATCACCTCTCACGAGATCGCCACCGTCGACGACGCCTGGCGTATCGTCGAATGGTACAAGCAGCGCTGGATCATCGAGCAGTTCTTCCGCGTCCTGAAGACGCAAGGCCTCAAGCTCGAAGACAGCCAGATCGGAACCGCCGATCGTCTCCTCAAACTGGTCGCTATCGCCGCCAAGGCAGCCGTCATCACCATCCAGCTTCTGCAAGCGCGCGATGGCGGTCAGCAGCCCATTCGCGTTGCCTTCAACGACAACGAGATCAACGCGCTTGCCGCCCTCAACCGGCAACTCGAGGCCAGGAGCAAGCGGCTGAAAAACCCACATCCGCCCGACAGCCTCACCTGGGCAGCCTGGATCATCGGCCGCCTTGGCGGTTGGGACGGCTACCCGTCGTCTAAACCTCCAGGCCCCATCACCTTCAAAAATGGCCTCGAATACTTCCTGGCCGTCGCAGCAGGATGGAGCCTCAGAGATATGTGCATGCCCTAGTGCGAAAGCAGGGACGACGGTGAGGATGAGTCGCAATTCAAGATGTCACACCCGCGGTGTCATCGCCCGGCCGGGCGACGACAACGGTGGGTGAGGACAAAGCTTCGCATCCTCTCAGAGTCCGTCCGCAGTGTGCCTTCGGGAGCGACGCGACGGCGTCCGCGTCACATCGGCTGAGGCGTCGATCATTTCGTCTTTGCGCTGAGCCCTCAACTCACCTTCGATACTGCTCATCGGAGACCTTCTCCATCCAATCCACGTTCTTGCCATTCACTGATTCCTGGATGGCGATATGCGTCATTGCGGTGGTAGTCGAAGCGCCGTGCCAGTGCTTCAACCCGGGCGGAAACCACACGACGTCGCCTGGACGGACCTCCTCGACGGGCCCGCCCTCGCGCTGCACCCAGCCGAGCCCCGCCGTGATGATCAGCGTTTGCCCGAGCGGATGCGTGTGCCAGGCGGTCCGGGCGCCGGGCTCGAACGTGACTTGGCCGGCGCCGACGCGTGCGGGATCCGGAGCTTGGAACAGAGGGTCGATGCGGACCGATCCGGTGAACCAGTCCGCGGATCCCTTGGCGGCGGGACGAGAGCCGTTTCGTTTGATGTCGATATCCATATCCGAACTCCTTCGCTGCACGTTCGAGATTTCCGCGCCGGCGCTCGTCGCGGCAAATGCAGCAAACCCGGCACTGGCGACGACGACTTGTCGACGTGAGTACGACATTGCTAGCGGGGCCTTTTCTCGATGACTTCCTTGACCACCGCTGCGGCCGAAAACGCGTTGGGCCAACCCGCATAGAAAGCAAGATGGCCGACGACCTCTCCGGCCTCCTCTTTCGTCAACCCGTTGTCCATCGCCCGGTTCAAATGATAGGTGATCTGGGCGACCTGGCCGGTCGCGACCAAGGCGCTCACGGTGACCAGGCTCCTGTCCCGCGGCGCGAGTCCCGGCCTCAGCCAGAGGTCTCGGAACAGCACATCGGTCGTGTACTGCACAAGGCTGGGCGTGATCTGTCCGAATTGCTGCCCGACGCGCGTGGCCCGCTGCGACTCCGCCGCCCCGTCCAGCGGAAGTTGTGGTCCGGAAGCCGGCGGCAGTTGATCGGCTCCGATATTGCGGCTCTTGAACACGTCCCTTGTTGCCGGAACGGCGTCGATGGCGTTGGCCCAGCCGGTATAGAATGCAAGATGCGTGATGATCTCCGAGATCTCGGCGGGCTTCACACTGCTGTCGAGCGCGACATTGAGATAGTACGGCAGTTCGACCGTCTGATCGCGCGCGATCAGAGCGGCGACGGTAACGATGCTCCTGTCGCGCGCCGACAGTCCCGGGCGCTTCCACAGATCGCCGAGCACGACGCCTTTGGCATATTTTTCGAGGACGGGCGCGACGGCGCGGATGTCTTCTGTCGTAGGCATGACCTTGGTTCCTTCCATCCTGGTCGCCGCCGTCCGGGCAGAGGCCTGTGCCACCAGGCAAAGCGCAATGGCGACCGTCGCGAGGGCTCTCATTGGAAACTCCTTCTTGTTGAACGTGCCCTCGCCCGGCTGAATCCGTGCAAAATGCCTAGGATCGGCATACCCCGCGGTATGGTCCTCAGTGCGCGGTGAAGCCGCCGTCGACCGGCAGGCCCACGCCGATGACAAAACTTGCGGCCGGACTGCATAGCCACAACACGGCGGCTGCGACCTCCTCGGCGCGGCCGAGGCGGCCGATTGGCTGCTGCTTCATGATTTCGGCCATCGCGTCGGCCTGGCCTTTGAGCATGTCGGCGACCATCGGCGTATCGATTGTGCCGGGGCAGACCGCGTTGATGCGGATGCCGCGCGGGGCATATTCGACACCCGCGCTCTTGGTCATTCCGAGCACGGCGTGTTTGGTGCCGTGATAGGCTGCGCGTTGCGGGAGGCCGACGAGACCGCCCAAAGAAGAGCAATTGACGATCGCGCCGCTCCCTTGATCGCGCATCACGCGCAGCTGATGCTTCATGCAGGCCCAGACCCCGCGCTGGTTTACCGCGGTGACGCGCTCGAAATGCTCGATCGGCTCCTCGGCGGCGTCCGATGGCGGCACTTGGATGCCGGCGTTGTTGAACGCCATGTCGAGCCGTCCGTATTCTGCGACCGCGCGATCGACCATCGCCGCCACCTGCGCCTCGTCGGCGACGTCGCAGGCCAAACCGATTGCGGTGCCGCCGTCTCGGACGATCCGCTCGGCCTCATCAGCGGCGAGATCGCCGTCCAGGTCGGCCAGCACGACGGAGGCGCCGCTCTCGGCGAACATCCGCGCCGTTGCCAGTCCCATGCCCTTGGCGGCACCGGTGACCAGGGCCACCTGTCCTTTGAAGTCATAGACCGGGTTCATTCAGCTCCTCATTTCATCTTGCAGGATCATTCGATCCGTTCGGTTGTCACTTCGCCGGTCCCGGGATTCGTTTGAGCCCCTTCGATATGAAGGCTCCTGCTCGACTGGTCCGCTGTGAGAGAGTGGAGGTTCAGCCTCCGCCGCGATTGTTCGTCGGCCGGACACCAAACGCGCCGCGACCGCTCTCGCTACGAGTGCCACGGAAGACATTCCTTGCCGCCACGGATCCCAACGACCAGGCTGAACCTAGGTCTTTCGCGCGCCAAAGATTAGGTGATAAAAACTGATTGGAATCATTAGTGGAGGTTATGAATGAACCGCGAGAACGCAGGCGACCTCCTCGCATTTCTGGCGGTCGCAAGGGAACGCAGCTTCACCGGCGCGGGGGCCAAGCTCGGTATTTCGCAATCCGCTCTCAGCCAGACCGTCCGCGGTCTGGAGGAACGGCTCGGGGTGAGGCTGCTCAACCGCACCACGCGAAGTGTTGCGCCGACCCCGGCGGGAGAGCGCCTGCTCCGGAGCATCGGGCCGAAATTTGAGGAAATGGACGCCGAGTTGTCGGCCCTTGGCGAGCTGCGGGAGAAACCGGCCGGCAACATCCGGATCACCGCGACCGAACACGCCGCCGAAGCGATCCTGCTGCCCGCCCTGGCGAAGATCCTGCCGAATTACCCGGACATCAGCGTGGAAGTGATTGTCGACTATGGCCTCGCGAACATCGTTGCGCAGCGATACGACGCCGGCATCCGACCTGGCGAACTCGTGGCCAAAGACATGATTGCCGTTCGAGTCGGACCGGATTTGCGGTCCGCGGTCGTCGGCGCTCCGTCATATTTTGCCAGCCGAAAGAGGCCGCGCACGCCCCAAGATCTGACCAGCCACAACTGCCTGAACCTGCGCCTGCCGACCCATGGCGGGCTCTACGCTTGGGAATTTGAGAAGGACGGCCGTGCGCTCAACGTGCGGGTCGACGGCCAGCTCGTCTTCAACGGCGCAGGACCGCTCTTGCAAGCGGCGTTGAACGGCTTTGGCCTCGCATACCTGATGGAGCGTAACGTGCAGCCCTACGTCTCCGACGGACGGCTCGTTCGGGTACTGTCGGATTGGTGTCCTCCATTTTCCGGATACCACCTGTACTACCCTAGCCGTCGTCAACCTTCACCGGCATTCTCGCTGCTGGTTGAAGCTCTTCGGTATCGAGGGAAGTAGGCGGCACTTCTGCTTGTGGGCCTTCGCCGATCTCGCGAGATGACCGCTTTTCCGCCGCTGTGGGGGTTAAGCGGGGATCAGGCGCCAGCCGCTTATCAGTACACGGCCCAGGCAGTAGGCTTGTAAGCGCGGAGCCACAGCCGGATTGAAGCAAGCATTACAATCCCGGTGATCTCGCCGCCCAAGCCTTGGTGGCCTGGCAGCTTTCCATCGCTCGCGCGTAGGCAGGGCGTGCCGTCGTGCGGGCGAGATAGTCCCGCTCGGTAGGACCGGGGACGTAGTTGCCGGTTCGCATGCCGAGCAGGAGGGCGTAGCTCACCGAGATATCGGCAGCAGTGAATCGGTCGCCGGCGAGATAGGGGCAATCCGCGAGACGGCGGATAACCAACCCCAGCCGGCTCTCGAAGGTCTCGAATGCCCAACAAGTAACCCGGGCGTCTCGCTCGGCTGCGGGCGCCAGTTGGCGACCGACAATGACGGCGTTCATCGGCCCGGCGAGCCCGGCCTCGCCCAAGTGGAGAAATTGCAGATAGGAAGCGAAGGCGGGATCGTCCGGAGCGACGGCAAGCGAACCTGAGCCGTGGCGGGCGAGCAGGTACTCAAGAATCGCGATCGATTCGACCATGATCGTCTCGCCGTCCTGCAGTGCAGGAATGAAGCCGGCGGGGTTGATCGCGAGGAAATCGCGATCAACCCCGCCGGCTGCGAGCAGATCGACCGGGCGCAGCCGATAAGCCAATCCCAATTCCTCGAGCAGCCAGACAACACGGAAGCCACGACCTTCGCCATAGACGGTGAGCATAGTTAAGCATTCCTGGATTGGGCTGGATGACCGAACTCGCAGAGGCAAGCCAGCGGCGCAACGGACGATCGATGACGCATCATACACTCAAGGCTTGGCGCATAGTTGTCATCCTACCGTGCGGGCGCTTCCACCTTACGAGTTCACGACCTGGGCTGCGGCCGCGAACAAGGCGCGTTCCCTCTCCCGCCTGCGACGTGGAAGCGTCGGTTGCAGAAGCCCGCAAATGCCATATGCGAAAGCCGTGGGACGAGCGGACGCCTGCGCAATTTCGGAATATTAGAAGAATATCCCTGAGTTGCCCGACGTGTCAAGTTGCTTGGTCGAACGCCGGCTGCCACCGGCTGCGTTGCATGGGGTTGTTTTCGATATTTTGGCAGCGCCCCCTGCGACGGCCCCATAACTTCATATTGCTCTAGCCTGAGCCGCCCGGCTCGAGCGCTTCGCCGAGCTCGAGCGGATGCGCCATCGTCTCGTGCAGCGCCTGCTTGTCGAGCTCGCCTTCCGACAGGCTGATCACGACGCAGGCGACGCCGTTGCCGATCAGGTTGGTGAGCGCGCGGCACTCGCTCATGAACTTGTCGATGCCGACCAGGATCGCGATCGACTGGATCGGAATGTCGGGCACGATCGACAGCGTCGCGGCGAGCGTGATGAAGCCGGCGCCGGTGACGCCGGACGCGCCTTTCGAGGTGATCATGGCAATGCCCAAAATGCCGAGCTCCTGCCAGATCGTCAGATGCGTGTTGGTGGCCTGCGCCAGGAACAGCGTCGCCAGCGTCATGTAGATGTTGGTGCCGTCGAGATTGAAGCTGTAGCCGGTCGGCACCACGAGGCCGACCACCGAGCGCGAGGCGCCGAGATGCTCCATCTTCTGGATCATCTGCGGCAGCACCGTCTCCGACGACGACGTGCCGAGCACGATCAGGAGCTCGTCCTTGATATAGGCGATGAAGCGGATGATCGAGAAGCCGGCGAGCCGTGCGATGGCGCCCAGCACGATCAGCACGAACAGGATGCTGGTGAGATAGAAGGTCGCGATCAGCGCTGCCAGATTCAACAGCGAGCCGAGGCCGTAGGCGCCGACCGTGAAGGCCATCGCGCCGAATGCGCCGAGCGGCGCGACGCGGACGATGATCCGGATGATCCCGAAGAACATCTTGGCGGCCGTGTCGATCGCGGACGCAATAGGCTCGCCGACCTTGCCCATGAGAGCGATGGCGAAGCCCGAGAGAATCGAGATCAGCAGCACCTGCAACAGGTCGCCGCGCGCGACCGCGCCGAGATAGCTGTCCGGAATGATCGCCATCAGATGGGCAACGATGCCCTGCTCTTTGGCCTGCGTGACGTAGTTGGAGACCGATTTCGGATCGATCGTGGAAGGATCGATATTGAAGCCGTGGCCGGGCTGCAGCAATTCGCCGACCAGAAGACCGACCGCAAGCGCCACCGTCGACACCGCCTCGAAATAGATCAGCGTCTTCAACCCGACCCGGCCGACGCGCTTGAGATCGCCCATCGAGGAGATGCCGTGCACCACGGTGCAGAAGATGACCGGCGCGATCATCATCTTGATCAGCGCGATGAAGCCGTCGCCCAGCGGCTTCAGCTCCTTGCCGAGATTCGGATAGAAATATCCGATCAGGACACCTGCCACGATCGCGATCAGCACCTGGACGTAGAGGATCTTGTACCAGGGCTGATGACGGGGATGGGCAACGGGCTTGATCGCGGCTGTGGTCATGAGATGCCCCGGCTGGGATGAACTCAACTGGTGATGCCATCTTGGCGGACCCGCGCGCAAGCGACAATGCCCATTCGCGCCGTCGCGAGCGCACACGAATCTGTCATAGACTGCGGCCGGCTCGCATCGGGAGGCTGGGAATGGAATTCACGGCATTGTTTCTCGCCATCACCATCGCCATGCTGGTGGCCTGGCGTGGCCCGCGTCCCGTCGCGATCGGCCTGTTCGCGGTGATCCTGATCGCCTGCGTCGCGACCTTGCTGCATCACGCCACCGACCGTCTGACCTTGTCGTTCTGAGGCCGGCCATGAACGACACGCAGGCCGTCACCCTCAATGCCGTCGCGCTCTATGGGCTGGCGCTGGTGCTGGCCGCCGCCTTTGCCGCGCAGCTGCTCCTCCACGAGCTGCCCTGCCCGCTCTGTCTGTTGCAGCGCATCCTGTTCGCCCTGCTGGCGATCGGGCCGATCATCAATATCCGCTTCGGGCCGCGGCCGAGTCATTATGCGTTGTCGCTGCTGACAGCCGTCCTCGGCGCCACGGTCTCGACCCGGCAAGTGCTGCTGCACATCCTCCCCGGCGATGCCGGCTACGGTTCGGCGCTGCTCGGCTATCACTATTATACGTGGGCGCTGATCGGCTTCGTCGCCGCGATCGTGCTGCTCGCGGCGATGCTGCTGTTCGACCGCCAGTTCGAGCACCGCGCGGCGCCGGGCAGTTCGCCCGGCAGGTTCGCGCAAGGCGCGGTGTGGCTGGTGATCGGGCTGACCGCACTGAATGTGCTATCCACCCTGCTCGAGTGTGGCTTTGCCGCCTGTGCCGACAATCCCGTCGTCTATGAGCTGCTGACGTCGGCGCGTTAGGGGCGCTTCGGAATATTCAAGCCGCGCTCTACCGCCGGCCGCTTGAGACCGCGCTCCAGCCAGGCCGCGACCTGCGTGAACTGGTCGAATTCGACGAGCTCGCGCGCGCCGTAGAAGCCGATCAGATTGCGTACCCAGCCGAGCATCGAGATGTCGGCGATGCTGTATTCATCGTCCATGAACCACTGCCGTCCTGCGAGATGCGTCTCCATCACGCGGAGCAGGCGCTTCGACTCAGCGACGTAGCGCTGCAGCGGCCGCTTGTCCTCGTAATCCTTGCCGGCGAATTTGTGGAAGAACCCGACCTGGCCGAACATCGGTCCGATGCCGCCCATCTGGAAATGTACCCACTGGATCGCCTGATAACGGCGCGCCGCGTCCACCGGCAACAGCTTGCCGGTCTTGTCGGCGAGATATTGCAGGATGGCGCCGGATTCGAACAATGGCAGCGGCTTGCCCCCCGGACCGTTGGGATCGAGGATCGCCGGGATCTTGCCGTTCGGGTTCAGCGACAGGAACTCCGGCGTCTTCTGGTCATCCTTGTTGAAGTCGACGAGATGGACCTCGTAAGGCAGCCCGATCTCCTCGAGCATGATCGAGACCTTCACGCCGTTCGGCGTCGGCAGCGAATAGAGCTGCAGGCGGTCCGGATGCTGGGCGGGCCAGCGCTTTGTGATGGAAAAGGCAGACAAGTCGGTCATGTCGACATTCTTTGCACGGTTGTTGCTTTGCAGGGTTGTTGTTGGATCGCTAATGTACGGAGCTCAGTGAAAGCCGCAAGGTCTGCAACCGGCCATGAACGATCAACAGACAGGCGCAACGACAGGCGCAACGCTCGGCCTCTCCGATGACGAACTTGCAACGCACCCGACCGTGTTCGCGGCCGATGCGCTCGCCGGTCAGGTGGTCGTGGTGTCCGGCGGCGCCGGCGGCATCGGCCGCGCCATCGCATGGCTGTTCGCCCGGCTCGGCGCGCATGTCGTGATCGCCGGCCGCAATGCCGGCAGGCTCGACGCACTGGTCGATCATCTCGTCCATCGCGGGCTCAAGGCGTCCGCGCATGTCGCCGACATCAAGGATCCCGACGCGGTCAACGCGATGTTCGAGGCGCTGTGGATCGAGCACGGCCGCGTCGATCATCTCGTCAACAGCGCCGGCGGCCAGTTCCCGCAACCTGCGATCGACGTCTCGATCAAGGGCTGGAATGCGGTCATCAACACCAACCTCAACGGCACCTGGTACATGATGCAGGCCGCGGCGCAGCGCTGGCGCGACCGCAAGCATCCCGGCAGCATCGTCAACATCGTCGTGGTCACGACGCACGGCCTCTACGGCATTGCGCACTCGATCGCGGCCCGCTCCGGTGTGATCGGCCTGTCGCGCGCGCTCGCGGTCGAATGGGCGCCGCTGAACATCCGCATCAACTGCATCGCGCCCGGCGCGATCGAGACCGAGGGCTGGAACGTTTACAGCGAAGCGGCGCGCGCCGCCTATCCGCGCTCCAACCCGATGATGCGCCCGGGCACCCCCTGGGACATTGCCGAGGCCGCCGTCTACCTCGCCGCGCCCTCCGGCAAGTTCATCACCGGCGAGATGCTGACCGTCGACGGCGGCGGCCAGCATTGGGGCGAGACCTGGACGACCGGCAAGCCCGACTATTTCAGAGGCAGCGAATAGCGCACGCATGCCGGTCGCCTGACGCGCTTGCGTCACTTGCCGTCGTCGAAGCTGACGATGACGGCAGCGTTCGCGATCAGGATCGGGTCATTGCCGAGATCAGACGGAATCTCGAGCCCACCCACGATCGCCTTCACGGTCTTGGTGCCATAGGGCAATTCCTTCGCGACCGCTTCGGTATCGACATCTTCGGGATTCGGCACGGCGATCGTGACGTCGACGAACATGTCGTTGGCGGTCTTGCCGAGCATGCGGAAGAAGCCGAGGCTGGAATGACGGATGGCGTCCGAGACGGCCCGCTTGGCGGCCTTGGTGGCGTCGCGGCCGTGGACGTCGACGCCCATGCCCATTTCGGTGATACAGCGCACGCGTGTCATGAAGGTTCCTGTTGTCGTTGGCGTGAGAGACCTTCATTCCTTCGGCCCCTGCGCGCGCGGCGTCAAGCCGGGTCCCTCGCCTCGCTTACGCTGTTGTGATCGCCGCGCGCCAGCATCCACGCCGCGAGACCGGCAAGGATCGCCGCAGCCACCACCATGACGCAGGCCGCGCGCCAGCCCCATGCCGAGACCACAGCGCCGACCGCGATCGGACCGGTGACCTGGCCGAAATTGCTGCCCGTCATCAACAGGCCCATCATCACCGGCACCATCGCCGCCGATCGCGCTGCCGCAGGTGCGGTTGCCAGCAACGTCGCCGGGATCAGGCCGCCGATCGCGGAGAACAAAAGGCACAGCCAGAATGCGCCCCAGCCGCCGAGCACCGGCAGGAAGATTCCGAGCGCGGACGCGCCCATCACGAATGCCGCCACGGCGATCAGCAGGTTGCGGCTGACGCCGCGCGCAAGCAGATGACCGGCGGCGAGATTGCCGACGATGTTGCCGGCCGCGGCCAACGCACTGAGCCCGCCGGCGCCTTGGCTGGACACGCCGAGCCGCTCGGTCAGCAGGATCGGCAGGAAGCTGAACAGCGCAAAGAACATCAGGCTGTAGAGCGCAAACAGCACCATCAGAAGCGCCGGCGTGCGGCGCTGTGCCAGCGCGGTGGCTTCCTGCATCAGGCCGCTCCGCGCCGGGCCGGTCCGCGATGCCACTTCAGGCACAATGACGCCGGCGAGCACGAACAGCAGGGCGACAAAGGCAGCACTGGCCCACCAGATCGTGCGCCAGCCATCGAAGATCGGACCGGCGACAAGCGCCAGCGCGATCCCGAACGGCATCACGCAGCTCCACACCGCCATGGTGACGTCACGCGCGCTGACATCGACGACACGATCGAGCAATGCAGGGGCCGCGACCATCACCAGCAGGAAGCCGAGCCCTTCCAGCAGGCGCGATGCCAACAGCACGGCGAGCTGTGGCGCGAGCGCGCCCGAGGCTGCCCCCAGCGTGACGGCCGCGAGCCCGCACAGCAGCACCTTGCGCGCACCAACCGCGGCAATCACCACGCCCGCCGGCACGCTGCCGACAAGGCCCAGGACCGCAAAGATGCCGGCAATCGTTCCGACCGCGGCAAGGTCGATGCCGAGGCTCTGTTGCAGCATCGAGGCGGCAATCGGAACCTTACCGACCTGCAGCGCCGCGCCGATCCCGCAACCGATCACGATGGCGACCGTGGCCCATCGCTTCGCCTCGCTCTGCTGCATCACGGCCGTCTCGATCGTCATGCGTCCACTCCGCCCCTCGCTCACGGCACAGAGATAGCGTTTCCCGACCATCGACAGGAGTGATAAGTTTTGCATCCGATTGATCGATTTCATAGATCATGCTCGATAACCTGACGCTCGATCAGATCCGCACCTTTGTCGCCATCGCCGAGAGCGGCAGCTTTCGCGCCGCCGCGACCAAACTGGCGCGGGTGCAATCCGCGGTCAGCCATGCCATCGCCAACCTCGAGACCGAACTCGGGCTCACGCTGTTCGACCGCTCCGGCCATCGCCCGGCGCTGACGGCCGAAGGCAAGGCACTGCTGGGCAACGCGCGGGACCTGCTGCTCCGTGTCGATGCGATGCGGGCGCGGGCGCGCGGCCTGGGCGACGGGGTGGAATCGGAACTCTCGCTCGTCGTCGATACGCTGTTTCCGATCGCCGCCGTCGGCGCGGCGCTGACGGAAATGCGGGCGGCCTATCCGTCCGTCAGCGTGCGGCTCGCGGTCGAACCGATGGGCGGTCCGATCGCTGGCTTGACCGAACGGCGCAGCGCGCTCGCGGTTACGGTCGGCGAGGATTTTCGCGATCCCCGCCTCGCGCTCGATGCGATCTGCGCGGTGCAGATCGTCGCCATCGCCTCCGCCGGCCATCCGCTCGCGCGCCGCGGCCGCAAGAGCGTGGCTGATCTCGCCGATCATCTGCAGATCGTGCTGTCGGATCCGACCCCGCTGTCGGAGGGCCGCAGCTTCGGCGTGCTCTCGCCGCAGATTTGCCGGGTGAGCAATCAGGACACCAAGCACGCCATGATCCTGGCCGGGCTCGGCTGGGGCCGGCTGCCGCTCTGGCAGGTGGCGCGCGACCTGAAGGAGCGCCGCCTGGTGCGGGTCGAAACCGGCGCGCTCGGCCGCAACGCCGCGCTTGCGATGGAGGCCTATCTCGCCCACCGGCTCGATGAACCGCTGGGACCTGCGGCACGTGCATTTGCCGATGCATTGACGCGGATCGCTGCGGGCGCGCATACGGCGAAGATCAGGGCGAAGACGGCGAAGAAATACTGAGCCGCAGCGATCGCTCGCCCGGCCCTATGGCGGCCGACCGCAAGCGCCTCAGTCCTCGATCTCGCCGCTGCGGATCGCAAGCCGGATGGCCTGCGCTGTCGTGGCGACGCCGAGCCGAAGCCGCGCGCGCCGCAAATGGTTCTCGACCGTGCGTTCCGACAGGCCCAGCGATGCCGCGATGTCGGCCTGGCGCCGTCCGGCGGAGATCCAGCGCAGCACCTCGCGCTCGCGCGGCGACAGGCTCGACGCACCGTTCGGCTCGTGCGCTTCCATCAGCCCGCGGGCGGCGCGGAAGGCCGCCGCGCCGATCATCGTCAGCGCCGCACGCGTTCGCGGCGACGCATCGATCCGCGTTCCGGCGAAGCTCATCGCGCCTTCGAGGCCGGTGCGCCCGAACACCGGAACCTGCAGCCCATGGAAACCGGGCCCGCGCGGCGTGCGCACCACGCGATACTTCTCGCCGCGCGCCGACATCACCTTGGTCCAAAAAAACGCCTGGTCCACATCGAGGAAATTGCGCGTCACCGGACAATGCCGGACATAGGTTTCGGCATCGACGGTCACGCCTTTGCCGAACCAGTCGCCTTCGACCCAGTAGATCCGGTCAACCAGGTCCTCACGTGCCGGCGACGCCGAGAACATCACGAACCGGTCGTAGCCGAGCGGCACGCTCGCCGACCGCACCGCCGCCTGGATCGCGGGCAAGCTCTCGCTGCCCTCGATCGCAACCACGGCTTCGATGTAGCGGTCCATGCGGTGCCATCGTGTCGTGCGGAAGGCCGGTCGCGCGCGGCCGAGCGCGTTGAGGATTTTCCCTCAAGCGAGGTCGGCCTGCAAGGCGCGCGACATTGGCCCGCCACCGGCGGCGGGGCGCGGTTCACCCCGCCCGCAGGTTGAGCCGCCGCCCGCTCAGCGCCCGCCGAGCGTATCGAGCAGAGCCTTTGCGGCTGCCTTGCCGACATTATTGGCGGCGAAGGGGCTGTCACCGGTGATCAGCTTGCGATCCTGATGGGTCTTGCCGGTGATGTCCTTGTTCAGGATCTCAACCCCGAGCGCCTGCAACTGTTCGCCGAACGCCCAGGTCAGCGCGCCCGGCATGTAGCCGATATCGGGCGTGGTCCGATCGATGGCGTCGGGAAATGCGCAGATCTTGTAGCCCTTGAAGGGATAGTCGCCCTTGGCTTCGCCGACCGCGGACGCCAGCAGCGCTGCCGGGCCATGGCAAAGCGAGATGATGTGCTTGTCGTTGTCGAGCGCCCATTTCAGGGCGGCCTTCACGTCGGTGCTTTCGGGCAAGCCGATCAGCGCACCATGGCCGCCGGGAATGAACACCGCGATATAGTCGGAATCCTTGCCGAGTTTTTTTTCGATCACGTCGGAGAGCTTCAGCGGCTGCTTCAGCCTGGCGAGATATTTCTGGTAGATGCTCTTGACCGCGTCGTCCTCCTTCGGAAACGCCCAGAGCTCGAATTTGACCGGATTGCCCGACACGGTCGCGATATCGAATTCGAAGCCCGCCTTGTCGAGGTGATACATCGGCAACAAGGTCTCGACGGGATGGTTGCCGGTCGAGAACATCGTGCCGTTCTGCAACAGCAGATAGCGCTCGTCCGCGGCGATCATCAGAATTTTCCAGCGGCCGCCCCTGTAGGCGTTGGGATAGTCTGCGCCGGAGAGATCCGACTTGGCCGAGGTGAATTGCCCAAGCGAGTAAGGCGACGGAAAGTAAGCATTGTTCTCCGCCGGATCGGGTACGGGACGCTTGTCCTGGGATTGCTCGGACATCGAGATATCCTCTCTCATCGTGTTGCGATCCGGCAAAGGTAAGCACGAGATCCGCGATGAGGAATGAGGGATTTCCCTCAACCCACTTTGCCGCGCATCCCTACCCCTGCTTCTGCAACACCGTGATGTGCAGGCGGCGGCGAATCTCCATGCCTTGGCGGCGATAGAGCGCGATCGCCGAGACATTGCTGGTGAAGACGTGCAGGAATGGAATTTCGCCGCGCGCCACGATCTGGCGGGCGACCGCCGACAGCAGCGCCTGCGCGTAGCCACGGCCGCGATGCTCCGGATGCACGCAGACGGCGGTCATCTCGGTGTAGTTCCCCGGCTTCATCCGTTCGCCGGTCATCGCGACCAGTTCGCCATTGATGCGGATGCCGAGAAAGCTGCCGAGCTCATGCGTCCGCACACTGAACGGGCCGGGCTTTGTCAGCTCCGTCAACGCCATCATCGCAGGAACATCGGTAGCGCCGAGCGTGACGATCTCGACGCCGGGCGCAGAATGGTCCGCGGGCACGCCGATCATCTGCTCGCCGGTCTCGGCCAGCAGCACCTTGAACTGCGGCGGCACCGGGACAGGATCAGGCGTGAACAGCACCGCGATGTCTGGTCCCGACAGCAGCGCACCGAGCGCGGCAAAGCTCTTTGGCGACATGTCGACCATGTCGGCGAAGGGTGCGATCGCGAGCGGAAAGCGTCTTGCATCGGCGCCGCCTTCTGCCAGCTCGCGTTGTCTCGTGGTCAGCGTGCTCCAGATCGGGCGATCGAGCGGATGAATGGGCGGGACTTCGGACATGCGGCGCTTCGCTCCTGATTTTCCTCGAACAGAGCAAGAAGCGCCGGCAAAATCCAGCATGGCATGGTGTGGTTGCGGCTCACAATCACGACAGCCGGCGATCAAGCGATACCGTCCACCGGGTCAGGCCACCTTCAGGCAGAGCTCGGTGCCGCCCTTGAGCGGCAGCGTGATCGACACGAAGCCGTTGTCGGGATCGCGCACGAACTCCAGGAAATCCGCCTCGGCATTGTCGTTCATGACGTAGCCGCCGACGCGAAGCTGCGGCGCGACGATCTCGACCACCTGGCGCGCCAGCGTCGGCCCCTTGTCGCCCGGCCAGCCGTCGATCAGGATGAAGTCAACGGGACCACCGAGATCGCGCAGCGTCTTGCGCGCATCGCCCTCGCGGATGTCGGCGTAGTCGGCAAGGCCGGCCTCCGCAAGATTGCGCTTCGCCGCTGCGACCTTGGCCGGAACGATCTCCGACCCGATCACGGTGCCGCCGCCATTGTCGCGCATCGCGGCGGCGAAATAGAGCGTCGACATTCCGACCGAGGTCGCGAACTCGGCGACGCGCTGGGCGCGCAGGCCGCGGCACAACAGATAGATCAGCTCGCCCTGCTCCGGGTGGATCGAGAATCCCTGCTCGGCATAGTCGTGCGGGTCGCGGCTGCCGCTCTGCATCGGATTGCCGCGCACGGGCGCCCGGCGGGTGGCCTGCAGACGCTCGATGACGGCGGTGACGCGAGCATCACGGATCGCGCTGTGCGGTTCGGCGTTGTACATGAAAGGTCTCCTTTGCTGCGACGGCGTCATTGCTGCAGGATCTCAGCGGCCGCGCGGTCCAGAATCTTTGCGATCCGCCGCGCCTCGGCGGCATCGCAGCCGCGCTTCTGGCGCAGCGCACTCTTCAGCGCGTGACGGGCGCGGTGCACCTCGTCGGACGCTTCGCCATCGAGATCGCTCACGCCGGCGAAGGCTTCGCGCACCTCCTCCATGCGGCGGCCGATCCGCGACAGCGCCTCGAGAATGGTATCCGCGGTCGTGCGGTTCTCGCCGAGATACGCCCTGCCCTGCTCGGTGATGCTGTAGAGCTTGCGCGCCGCGTCCTGGGTGACGCTGGCATGGCCGATCTCCTCGAGGAATGTCAGCGCCGGATAGATCACGCCCGGGCTCGGGCTGTAGAAGCCGTCCGACCGCTCCTCGATCCTCTTGATCAGCTCGTAGCCGTGCGCCGGCTGCTCGCCGAGCAGCGCTAGGATGACCAGTTGCAGGTCCTGCGACGAGAGCCGCCGCGATCCCGGAAAATCACCGCCGCCGCCTCGCCCGAAGAAGCCATGACCGCCGCGGCCAAAGCGGTGGCCGCCCCTGCCGTGCCGGCCCATGGCGAAAAACCCAAACCGGAAGCCGTCGTCGTCCCGGTCGCGAAACATCGATCGTCTCATTTGTACGTTCCTTACTGAAAACATATCTTACGATATATCTACAGATGGAACGACGGCAACCCACGTTTTCGTGAGACGTCGGGGACGAAGCGGCGGCTGGTGCTGGCCGAGGGCTGGCCGGCCCAGTCCGAGGCTTGTCGACCTCGATGCTGCTGGCCTATGGCTTTGAACGCCTTCCAGCCCTGCGACTCATGCGCCCCAAGACCTTCGAAGCCCATTGCCTGCGCCTGCCCGCCGCCACCAAAGTGGTGCAATGGGAAGGCACGTCGGTGTTCAAGGTCGGCGGCAAGATGTTCGCGCTGGCCGGCGGCTACATCGAGAGCACCGGTGGCTTCATGTTCAAGACCTCGAACATGGCCTATCAGCTGCTGATCGAGCAGGGCCTGGCGCGGCCGGCACCGTATCTCGCGCGCGCCAAATGGGTGCAGTTGATGGCGAACGACTCCCTGCCCGACGCTGAGCTCAAGGCCTATCTCGACCAGGCGCATGCGCTCATCGTCGAAAAGTTGACGCGGAAGTCGCGCAAGGCGCTCGGGCTCGACTGATCGGCCAAGCTGCGACGCTATTCAGCCACCCAGCGGCTTGTCGGAATCGCCCGACAGCAATTTCGGAAACAGCTCCTTGAAGGCGAACTTGTCGTCGCCCTTGGCGCGGTCGAAGCGCAGCACGACGTCGAACCGGCTGCCCTCCCATTTGGTCGGCGGGGTGCCCTTGCTGACCGGGATCAGCGGAAGGATATCGGAGATGATCGCCTTGTGCTCCCAGCACAGCAGCACGACGCCCTTCAGCGCCAGCACCGCAGGCACCAGCCTCGGCTCATCGCCCTTGCCAAAGCTTTCGTTCGGGGTCAGGCCGCGCCGTGCGGCAAGCGCCGAGATCGTCTCGGCCGGACGGCTCGACGGCGGCTGATTGGCCGTGGTGCCCGGTGTCGCGGCATAGATTGCATCGGGCTTGGCATAGTCACCGCCGGTGAGATCGGTGCCGAACAGCGCGGTCCACGCGCCCGCACGCTCCCACCCACGGAGCACAAGCGACTCGGTGTCGGAGACGCCATCCGCGGTGAAACCGGGTCCCGGCCAGGAATCGCCCGGCTTCTCGGCATGACGGATGATGAAGAGCGTGAGCGCGTCCATGGGCGGCCTCTCGGGAGAAGATGTGTGGCAGGATCCGGCGTCGGCGACGTCGATCCTATCCGCGATACAGCCTCCGGTTGATGAACCGCATCACAGTTTGCGAAAACTCGCGCGGTACTGCGCGGGGGACACGCCGAGCCGCTCGCTGAACACGATCCGCATCCGGTCGGCCGAGCCGAAGCCGCAGTCGAAAGCAACCGCCTTCAGCGGCCGGTCTGAGCCCTCGAGCAGCCGGCGCGCGGCGTCGACCCGCGCCCGCTCGACGAATTCGTGCGGCGTGATGTCGGTCTCCTGCGCAAAGGCGCGGCCGAAATTGCGCACGCTCATGCCGACGGCTTCCGCCAGCGACTGCAGCGTGTGGCGCTCGCCGACATGCTGCATGACATGCGCCTGCGCGCGCGCAATCGGCGAATCCTCATCGACCGGCGCGGTGAGATAGGGACTGAATTGCGACTGCCCGCCCTGGCGCTGCGCCACCACGACCAGGCGCTTGGCCACCGCGACAGCAACCTGCGGCCCGTGCCGCTCGGCGACCAGCGCGAGCCCGAGATCGATCCCTGCGGTCACGCCGGCCGAGGTCATCAGATGTCCATCGCGAATGTAGATGCGGTCGAAGATCACCTCGGCCGCGGGAAAGCGCGCCGCCAGCCGCTGCGCGTTCTGCCAATGCGTCGTCACCTTGTGGCCGTCGAGCAGCCCGGCATGGCCGAGCGCGAAGGCGCCGGTGCAGATCGAACCATAGAGCTCGGCGCGCGCGGGCGCCCCACGCAGCCACTGTGTCAGTTCGGGATCCGGCGCGGCGTCGGGCAATGCCGGCCCGCCCGCCACCAGCAGGATATCGAACCTCTCCTGTGCCTCGGCGAAGCTGAGATCGGCCGATATCTTCATGCCGTTCGACGCGCGCAGCGGTTCGCAGCCGGCGCCAACCAGCACCGTCTCATAGCCATTCCCCGCGGGCACAAAGCCGTTCGTTTCTGCGAACACGTCGACGGGACCCGCGACATCGAGCGCCTGCACCCCTTCGTGAATCGCGATCGCGACTCTCTGAACCGCCATGCCTTCTCCCTGCCCGCTGGCGCGAAACGACGTCTGGTTGGCCCGATCCGGCGGCGCGCGATCGTTGCGGGATCAGGCCAAAGCGGGCGACAAACGCACCACGGATCGCGCCACCCGGCGATCCGCACACACCGCAGAGACGAGCGTCGGGCTCGCGTGTTCGCACGCCACGGCATCGTCTTGCCACATCGAGGAGCGTCTTGAAATGACCGAGATCATCGCCGGCATCCGCGTACCCGACAGCGCGATGGCCCGCGCCGCCACGCAGCTGGTGCGCGATACCGAGGACGACCTGCTCTACAATCACAGCCGCCGCGTGTTCTTCTGGGGCGCGCTGACCGGCAACCGCCGCAAGCTGAAATTCGATCCCGAACTGCTCTATATCGGCGCCATGTTTCACGACATGGGCCTCACCGCTGCTCACGCGAGCCCCGATCTGCGCTTCGAGGTCGACGGCGCCAACGCCGCGCGCGACTTTCTCAAGGGCTATGGCATTCCGGAGCGCGACATCGAGGATGTCTGGACCTCAATCGCCCTGCACACCACGCCTGGCGTCCCCGAGCATATGCGTCCGACCATTGCGCTGGTCACCGCCGGCGTCGAGATGGACGTGCTCGGCATCGCCTACGACGATTTCTCGCACGAGCACCGCGACCATGTCTGCGCGCACCATCCGCGCGAGGCGAACTTCAAGGAGAACATCATCGATCATTTCGCCGCCGGCACCATCAGGAAGCCGCTGACGACCTTCGGCAACGTCAAGGCCGACGTGCTGGCGCTGAAGGACATGAACTATACCAGGATGAACTTCTGCTCGATCATCCTCGGCTCGAAATGGCCGACATGACGCGACGTCAATGGCGGTTGGCGGGACCGTGGTCAGGGCCGGGATCCCGACCGGCGGCCGCGTGGGAGAGCCGGCCCATGTAATGCGCCCAACCCTTGTCGTGGCTCTCGCACTGCGCGGCGTTCGGCAGGCCGCTATGGGTCATGCGGAGCAGCGTGCCGTTGTCCTGCTCCATCAGGTCGATCTCGATCAGGCTCGATCCCGGCGGCACTTCCTCGCTGCCCTCCCAGCCGAAGCTGTAGGCCAGACGATGCACCGGCACGACCTCGCGGAACGCACCGCGCGCGGCGCGGCTGCGATCGCTGCCGAGCCCCTTGAGGAAGTAGAGGCCCCCGGGATGCGTCTCGGTCGCGGCTTCGAGCCCCATCCAGCTCACGATCTTCTGCGGATCGGTCAGAAAGGCGAACACGGTTGCAGCCGGGGCTGCGATCTGGATCTCGCGTTGAACGATGAAGGCTTCAGTCATCGATCCATGCTCCATTGACAGTCGGTGCTCAGGGATAATTCGTGACAAGAGTGGTGCGTCAACCCCATGATGGTGTGATGCAATTGTCCTCGACGTTGAGCTGGCTGGTCGACGCCGCCGCCGAGACCGCGGGCGCTAACCGGTTGTTGGCAGACCTAGGTAGCCATCTTATCACGGATGGCCTGCCGCTTGCCGGCGGTGCTCTGACGCTCGAGGTTCCGCACCCCCTGATTGCAAGACGAACCTGGCTGTGGCGTGCCGACAATGGCGAGGTCATCGAAGCGCTCGGATTCGCGCCGGAACAACCTTTTGCGATGCCCGATATGGTGGGATCCGGCGACGCCGGCCGGCGCTGGCTCGGAACTCTCGCGCCCGGCCCGATCCATGAGGGCACGATCGGAACGCGGCCGGATGGCCCGACCCTCGGCTGGATCGGGACACGCGCCTTCATACCTGCCGAGGCGGACCAATTGCGCGAGGCGGCGCGGTTCATGGCCGCGCCGCTCGCCGCGCTCGCGGCGCGCGCGACACTGACGGCGGCGCTGGAGGCCTATCTCGGCCGGCGCAGCGCGGCGCGCGTGCTGGCATCGCCATTGCGGCGCAATACCGGCGAAACCATCCGGGCCGCACTGCTGTTCGCCGACCTCCGCGGCTTCACCGCCCTGTCGGAAAGCCATCCGCCTGCCGAGGTGATTGCGGCGCTCGATGCCTGGTTCGACCGCATTGCGGGCGCCATCCACGCCTTCGGCGGCGAGGTGCTGAAATTCATCGGCGACGGCCTGCTGGCGATCTTTCCGGTCACGACCACCGCGCGCAGCGCATCCGAGGCGGCACTGCGCGCGGTGTCGGCGGCGCGCGTCGGCATGGCGCATCTCGATGCAGAGCGGCGCAAGCAGGGTTTGCCGCCGTTGCCATTCGGCGCGGCGCTGCTTCTCGGCGAGGTGCACTGGGGCAATATCGGCGCCGCCGACCGCCTCGACTTCACCGCGATCGGTGCCGCGGTCAATCTGGTGAGTCGGCTCGAAGGGCTGTGCAAGCCGCTGGAGCAGACCGTGCTGGTTTCGGGCGCCCTCGCCGCCGAGACCGAGACGCCGCTGGTCGCGCTCGGCAGTCATGAACTGCGCGGTATCGCGCGGCCGTGCGCGGTCTTCACTTTGCCGGAGGGCTGAGCCAGTCATCTGAACAGGCGCAGCCATGGCGCCAGATGAAATGCGCTCATCAGCGCGTACATCGGGACCATGCCCTGCAATGACAGCGGCCCCTGCATCGCGCCGCAGATCATGTCGGCCGGCGCCATCGCGGCAATCAGCGCCATCACGGCGAAGGTCGGCGCCGCCGCCAGCGACAGAAAGCGCGCCACGATGGGCCCGCGTCCGCTGAGCCGCCCCCTCACCCAATCTTCTCGTGTTTCGAAACCGGTCATCGTTCGATCTCTCTGGAGATGATCCATGTCGTCATGTGCTAGGTTAGGACCGGGCCTCGGAGGGTGAGAGTGACAAGTGTGTCGGGATTCGAATGGACTCGCTGATAACGGCTGCGGCGCGCGCGCTCGCGGCGGGTGATCCCCTCGGCGCACTGAAACGGGTGGCCCTGCGCGACGATGCGCCGGCGCTGGCGCTGCGCGGCATCGCGATGGCCCGGCTCGGCGATTTCGCCCGCGCCAAGGAGCTGTTGCGGCGCGCCGGCCGCGCCTTCGGCCCGCGCGAAGCGGTCGCGCGGGCGCGCTGCGTGGTGGCGGAGGCCGAGATCGCGCTGGTGTCGCGCGACCTTTCCTTTCCCGGGAAGAGCCTCGCCGTGGCGCGCGCAACGCTCGCAGCACGAGGCGATGCACTCAATGCGGCCCATGCCGGCTATCTCGAAATCCGCCGCCTGCTGCTGATCGGGAGCCTTGATGCGGCAGAGCGCATGCTTGACGGCCTCGACCCGGCGCCGTTCCCGCCGGCGCTGCGGGTCGGCCATGAACTGGTCGTCGCCGGAATCGCGATACGGCGGTTGCGGACCAAGCCGGCACGCGAAGCGCTGGCCCGCGCAAGGGAAGCAGCGCGCCGCGCCGGCATCGCCGAGCTCGCGGCTGAGGTCGAAAGCACCGCGCGCCTGCTGGCCACGCCCGCGGCGCGACTGATCGCATGCGGCAGCGAGCGGCCGCTGCTGCTCGAGGAGGTCGAAGCCCTGATGGCGTCGAAGGCGCTCGTCGTCGATGCCTGCCGCTATGTCGTGCGCGATATCGGCACGACGGTCTCGCTGACCCGACGGCCGGTGCTGTTCGCGCTCGCCCGCGCGCTGGGCGAAGCGTGGCCGCAGGACGTGTCCCGCGGCACGCTGATCGCGCGGGCGTTTCGCGGCAAGCACGCCGATGAATCACACCGGGCGCGGCTGCGGGTCGAGATCGGACGGCTGCGCCGGGCGCTGCGGCCGCTGGCCGATCTCAGCGCGACGCCGGACGGCTTTGTGCTCCAGCCGCATGGCCGGCGCGAGGTGACCGTGCTGGCGCTGCCGGTCGAGGAGGAGCATGCCGCGGTGCTGGCTTTTCTCGCCGACGGCGAGGCCTGGTCGAGCTCGGCGCTGTCGGTCGCGCTGGGGGCGAGCCAGCGCACCGTGCAGCGCGCGCTCGACGTGCTGGCCGCCACCGGTAAGGTGCAGTCGGTCGGCCGTGCCCGCGCCCGGCGCTGGATGACGCCGCCGGTACCGGGATTCACGACGACGTTGTTACTCCCTGCCCCGCTGCCGAACGGCTAGCATTGGGGCGCACTTGAAGCGTTTTCGAGCGAAGCGGATGCCGGTTCGCGTGAAGAAAACGCATCAAAACAGGATTCTGGAGCCTCGATTCTGATTCAATCAGAATTGAAGCTCCAGGCGACAGGAGCGCACATGAAAAAGGCCACGGCCGAGATCATCCGGGAATACGGCCCCTTCGACGGTGTCGAGAACGTCGGCGGCGTCAGCTTCGACGGCGAGCAGGTCTGGTTCGCGGCCGGCGATCGCCTGGTCGCCTTCGATCCCGACAGCGGCAACACCACCCGCACCCTCGATATCGCGGCGCATGCCGGCACCGCCTTCGACGGCAAGCACCTCTATCAGATCGCCGAGGACCGCATTCTGAAGATCGAGCCGAACAGCGGGCGCGTGGTGTCCACCATCCCCTCGCCCGGCGGCGGCCGCGACTCGGGCCTCGCCTGGGCGGAGGGCTCGCTGTGGGTCGGCCAGT
Source organism: Bradyrhizobium australafricanum (assembly GCF_020329495.1). Classification (NCBI taxonomy): domain Bacteria; kingdom Pseudomonadati; phylum Pseudomonadota; class Alphaproteobacteria; order Hyphomicrobiales; family Nitrobacteraceae; genus Bradyrhizobium; species Bradyrhizobium australafricanum. Next base: position 95,712 of record NZ_JAGKJL010000001.1, read on the forward strand.
ATCGCGACCGCACCATCGTTCAGATCGATCCGGAAACCGGCAAGGTTCTGCGCACCATCGAAAGCAACCGGTTCGTCACCGGCGTCTCCTGGGTCGATGGCGAACTCTGGCACGGCACCTGGGAAGGCGATGAAAGCGACGTGCGGCGGATCGACCCGCAGACCGGCGAAATCATGGAAAAGCTGGAGATGCCGCAGGGCGTGTTCGTCTCCGGCCTCGAGTCCGACGGCGGCGACCGCTTCTTCTGCGGAAGCGGTTCCGCCAACAACAAGGTGCGTGCCATCCGGCGACCGAAGCGCGGCCGCGCGTGAAGCGATTTGCGATCACCTTTCGGCCAGGGAAAGAATAGAGCGGATCACCTGGCGCTTCTGGTCCGACAAACCCGCGAGCAGCGCCTCGTCAAGATGCTGTTCTCGGATGAGCCGTGCGAAGACAAGCGGGAGCTGCGAGTATCGATAGTCGAACATCTCATCGAGCTCCCTCCTTTGCTGGTGCAGATACTCGCCAACTTCCCACATCTCCGACGGCGTCGCTGCCGCAAAGGCCCTGCTCTTGAATTCGACCATCACCTTGGCGAGAGCGCACTCCACCGCAGAATCATAGGCCTTGCGCGCAATCTTCTTTTCGGCCGGGGACCATTGGAGATCACGGTACATAGTGGCTCTCATACGCCTGGCATCGTGCCAACAATCAGGGCATTCAGCCCTGGACGCCCGGCCGATGCAATGACGCCACAACGTTGCCCCTTTGCCCGCCGCTCGGCAAGACCAATGCTTTTGTCCGAGCGGCGCGCTGCATGACGAAGTTCAAACTTCACGCCGGCGCCGACACCGCGGTGGGCCGCGCCGCCGGCATCGGGCGGAACGTCATCATGATCAGGAACGCGCCGATGCCGACCGCCCAGGAGCCGACATAGAGCCACGTGTAGCTCGCGAAGGTGTCGTAGATCAGCCCACCGGCGAGCGGTCCGGTCGCCATGCCGAGGCTGCCGGCCATCGCGGTGCCGCCGATCACCGTACCCATCATCCGCAGCGGAAAATTCTCGCGGATCAGCACGGAATACAGCGGCATGGTGCCGGCATAGATGAAGCCGAAGATCGCCGCGACCGCGTAGAATGCGGCGAGCTCGCGCACGAAGACGTAGCCGAGCGCGCCGAACGCCTGTGCTAGCAGTCCGAGCACCAGCACGCGCTTGGCGCCAAAGCGGTCGCCGAGCAGGCCGAACGCGATGCGGCCGCCCATCCCGGCGAGCCCTTCGACGCTGTAGATCGTCACCGCGGCGACCATCGGAATGCCGCAGGTGACAGCGTAACTCACGGTGTGGATGATCGGGCCCGAATGGGTGGCGCAGCAGAAGAAATTGGTCGCGATCAGGATGATGAACTGCGGCGAGCGCAGCGCCTGCGCCAGCGACATCGGCGGTTCGCCATTTTCGGAGACCGCTTCAGGGTGATCGCCCTGCAGCGCCAGCGGGCGGCGCACCAGGAACGAGACCGGAATCATGATCGCGCCGACCACGCCCGAGACGATCAGCATCGCGGTGCGCCAGTCGTGGTGGGAGATCAGCCAAGCCGCGAGCGGCGACATCGTCATCGGCGCCATGCCCATGCCGGCCGACACCAGCGAAACGGCGAGGCTGCGATGGGTGTCGAACCAGCCGGTGACGCAGGCCATCATCGGCGCGAAGATCGCCGCCGTGGCCGCGCCGACCAGCGCGCCGAACACGAACTGAAAGGCCAGCAGCGATGTTGTCTGGCTGGCCAGCGCGAGGCTTGCCGCCAGCACGACCGATCCGGTCAGCACCACCGGAAGCGGCCCGAAGCGGTCGGACAGCGTGCCCCAGATCATGCTGGTGAAGGCCATCGCGAGGAAGCCGATCGTCATCGCGCTGGAGATGCCGGTCACCGACCAGCCGGTCTCGCGCGCCATGGGCTGGAGGAACACCGGCAGCGAAAACATGCCGCCGATCGCGACACAGCCGAGCAGGCCGCCAGCCGCGACGATCACCCAGCGATAGGTTGAATTGCTCATTCCGGAACTCCCATGCAGCTCGTTCTGGCTGCAAGACGAGCGGGAGGACGCGAAACCGACAGCTGACGAGCGCGCCAGCTCACTTTTTTGCGAGCGTGGCGTCTGGCGCGGCTACCGAGATATTCCTTCTGGTCAGCGGCCAGCCAGACTGCACCCCGGCTCCGGTGCGATCTCGCCGAGTGCTCGCACCTGCACGAGCTCCGTGCCCTGCGTCCTGGCAATGAACATGTTCATCGCCGCGTGATGATCCTGACCGAGCGTGACAGGGCCGGTCGGCGACGGAATGGCAAGGCCCACCATCGCGTCGACGATCGCCTCCTTGTCGAGCTTGCCGGCCTTCTCGGCCGCCGCCTTCAGCGCGATCAGCGTGTTGTAATGCGTCATCACATAGTTCGACACTGCGACGCCCGGCTCCGCGGCGGCGCGCGCCTTCGCGACGAACGCCTTGACGGCAGGATCCTCGCTCGCCGCGACCGCCGGCACCACTGTGACCATGTTCTGGCCCTTGCCGCGGAAGATGCCGAGATCGACCTCCGACAGTCCGAGGAAAGCGACGGTGATGTCCTTTAGCAATCCGGCTTCGTCGGCCTGCCGGATGAAATCCATCCCGTCGCCCTTCAGCGCGAACAACAGCACCTTGGCCTTGCTCGCCGCGATCTCCTTGATCAGCGGTGAGAAGTCGGTCTCGGTTCCCAGCGTGTACTTGGTCGCGACCACCTTGCCGCCGAGCTTCTCGATCAGGGGCTGCGCGATGCCGAACATCTGATGCGGCCAGACCCGGTCGGCGCCGAGCAGGAAGTAGGTGTTGCCGAACGTCCGGGTCATGTAGGGCAGCAGCTGGCCGAGTTCCTGGTTCGGCACCGCGCCGAACGAAAACAGATAGCGGCTGCATTTGCCGCCCTCGTAATTGGTGGCATAGAGCAGCGGCGTCTTCGAGCTCTCGGCAATCGGCACCAGCGCATTCAGGTTGCGCGAGGTGATCGGACCGACCACGGCCAGCACACCATCCTTGTCGACCAGCGAATGCATCGCCTCAGTGGCCGCCTCCGGCCGCGTCTTGTCGTCGGCATAGACGATGTCGACCGGCCGGCCGAGAATGCCGCCGGCCGCGTTGATGTCCTTGGCGGCGAGATCGAGCCCGAGCCGCGCCTGCTGGCCGTAGAGCTCGACACCTCCGGAAAACGGCAGCACCGCGCCGACGCGGATCGGTGCACCGGGCTCAGCGGCGCGCGAAGGAAGCAGTACTGTGGACCCGATTAGCAGCACGAACGCCATGCAGCTGTTCAAACGTGATGCCATGTGCCCTCGATTCATACCGTCGACAAGCGCAACCCCGGCCGAATCTACCTGCACGGCTTGAAAAGATTGGTTAAGAGCGCAATCGCGCAACTAGTGCTTACTTGCGGGCGCGCCCCGCGATCTCCGAGACGCGCAGCCCAATTCGCGGTGATAATGGAGCGCCAACCCTACAAGGGTCGCCGGCGTGAGCCGCGACGAAATCGGCGCGTAGTTCGATTGTGGGCGATGCAACCCAAACTTGCCCGACATCCAATATCTGAACTCAGATGAGTTGAGCACCTGGTCGAGTTGTCGCAAGCTGTCCGTGTCGATGCGGAAGGCTCTCATCGCATCTCGAAGCTTGGCGTCCTCGCGCAACTCCCAGTTTTGAGTACGCCCCCACCTGAAAAACACCTCAGGAATACTCGTATTTGGCGTCAGATCGTGACACTCGCGACACAGCAAGAATAAGTTTGACAGACTGTCGCTTCCGTTGAGTGATCTGGGAATTATGTGGCAGCGTTGCAGAGGAATCCGGTTCCAACGTTGCAGTATTTCGTCCCAACCCGCGTCAGGTCGCTTGATGTCGTACCTTGCGCCATAGTTAAATCCGCAAGCCCAGCAGCGAGGCTTTCTCGGCTCGACATGAAAGTACAGCCGAGAAAGCCGGTGCTTCCAATAGTCATATATTTGCGCCTTCGACGGAAGATTCTCTGAAAACTGTGACATAGCCATAGCCAGCACTCCGAACGCCAGCGGAAAACCCGAAACCATGCGCAGCTTTGCTGTAGGCGTGGTGCCAGATGTCGAGATTATCATCGCGCCACTTGTTGAGATGACTGTGGGCCGTCAGGGCGGGTTAGATAAGGCGCTCCACATCGGTGGCTCGAGCCTGGCCGTGCCGTTTCATCCTTATAGAAGGACACCCTTTGCAAAACCGCTTCGTCCTGATCTCCGGCTGCTCCGGCGGCGGAAAATCGACCTTGCTGGCCGAACTCTCTGCACGCGGCTATCCGGTCGTCGAAGAGCCCGGCCGCCGTATCATCGCCGATGAGCTCGCGTCCGGCGGCAAGGCGCTGCCGTGGGTCGATGCGGCAGCATTCCTGTATCGCGCCATTGACGTCGCACTGAAGGATATGGAGATGACCAAAGCCCATTCCGGATGGGTGTTCTTCGATCGCGGCCTCGTCGACGCGGCGTCGGCGCTGCAGGCGTTGACAGGCGAGCCGGTGCTGCACCCGAATTGCTCCATCCATCGCTACCACGGTCGTGTGTTCATGACGCCGCCATGGCCGGAAATCTACGTCACCGATCCGGAGCGACGACACGGCTTCGAGGCCGCAATGGCCGAGTATCGGCGGCTGATGGAGACGCTTCCAGCGCTCGGCTACGACGTGATCCACCTGCCGAAGGTATCGCCGTCCGCGCGCGCCGACTTCGTGCTCACGACGCTCGGCGACATCACACCTGCGGCCTGATCAGGCCGTCACTCCGCGGCCTCGCGATGCGGAACGCCCTGCTCGACATCGAGCTGCAAGATATCGTTGAAGCGATTGAACGCGCCGCACAGCGCGATCCGCCAGGTCAGCTCGACGATCTGCGGTTCCGAGAAGTGTTCTCGCAGCCGTGCGAAGATCTCGTCGCGGGTCTTGTTCCAGTTGTTGGTGACGGCGATCGCATATTCGACCACGAGCTTGTCGAGCGCATCGAGCTCGGGATGATCCTGATAGTCGAGCAGCCGCTCCGCGCCCGCCTCCGAGACTCCCTGGATCGCGAGCTTCGGCGCATGGTGCGACACGCAATAGTCGCACTTGTTGAGCAGCGAGACCGTCACCAGCGCGAGCTCGAGATGCCGCTTCGAGACCACCGCCTCGTCGGCGAGATCGACCAGCAGCGACCACATGTGCTTGAAGATCGGTAGGCGCTGCGCCATGACGCCGGCCTGGTTCTCGAACGCGCCATAGGTGGTCATCTTGTCCCACAGCGGCATGAGCTCGCTCGGCAGGTCGTTCCTGGTCTTGATTGACACGCGTGACATGGATTGCCTCGGATCTGAATTGAACCAACGCAGCCTGCCCCGCTTCGCCGGGCGCCGCAAGCGGCAGCACGGCATGGCAGGCGTCACGCTGGCCGCAACCCGCGGCGCGATCCGGCAAGCGGAGCGACTGTCGGCTCAGAATGACGTCCCGCCTCCGAACCGGAACTCCTGCACGATGTCGTATTTACCCTTCGTGATCGGCACGGCGTAATCGAAGCGCAGGGGGCCGAACGGCGACGCCCAGATCAGGCCGACGCCAACCGAAGTCCTCACCACGTTCCCATCGTCGTATTGGAGGCCGCATTTGCAAGCAGCCGTATTCACCTCGCCGGTTGCGGCCCACGACGTCGGGCCTTGATAGCCCCAAAGCGAGCCGGCGTCCGCATAGACGGCCCCCTTCAGCCCAACCTCCGAGGGCAGGAACCAGAACGGCATCTGCAGCTCCATCGACGCGCCCCAATATTTGGTGCCGCCGAGCGCATCCCCGACTGCGCCAAGGCTCGCATAGGTGATGTCACGCGGGCCGATGCCGTTGGTGGCAAAGCCACGCACCAGGTTCGGCCCCATCTGGAATTGGTCCAGCATCCGCAGATCATTGTCGCCGACCTTGGTGAGCAGGCCGCCCTGCAGGTGGATCAGTCCGATCAGGTCGGACACCAGCGGCGTATAGTATTTCGCGTCGACCGCGCTCTTCAGATACGTCACGTCGCCGCCGACGCCGGCAAAGTCCTGCTTGAAGTCGATCAGCAGGCCATCGGTCGGGTTCTTGTTGTTGTCGACGGTGTTGTAGCTCAGCGTGTAGCCGATCTGCGAGGTCCAGGTCGCCCCTGCGGCGAGCTCCTTGCGCACCGGCAAGGTGGATTCTCCGTCGCCATAGCAGCCATACCCATAGAGCCCTGACGAGACCGAGTTCGTGGGATCGACGCCGCCAAGCACACTCTGGATGTAGGCAGGCGTCGGATTGAACGCGAGCGACGGGTTGGACGGATTGTTGTTGCAGTTCGCGTAGGCGCTATCGAGCGAGATTTCCTGCTGATAGAGCGAGTATCGCAACTGGAGGGTCAGGTCTTCGCGCAAGGCCAGGCCGAGCCGCGGCGAGAACCCGATCGTCTTCACGCCATAGGTCGTGTAGTCGGTCGGCAATTGCTCCTTGTAATACGCATCGAGCCCGAGCGCGACGCGATAGTCGAGCAAATACGGTTCGACAAAGGACAGCGACAGGCCGCGCGAGTATTGGCCGTAGCTGACCGTCGCCTTGGCGAACAGGCCACGGCCGAGCAGATTTCGCTCCGAGATGCTGACCTCGGCAAGCGCGCCGTCCGTCGTGGAATAACCGCCCGACACGGAGAAATCGCCGGTCGACTTTTCCTCCAGATCGACAACCAACACCACGCGATCGCTCGTCGAGCCGGGCTCGGTGGTGATCTTGACGGTCTTGAAGTAGTCGAGATTCTTCAGCCGCCGCTCGGCGCGATCGACCAGCGCACGGTTATATGCATCGCCCTCGGAGAGATCGAACTCGCGCCGGATCACGTAGTCCCGGGTGCGGCCGTTGCCGCGAATGTCGATCCGCTCGATATAGGTGCGCGGCCCCTCCTCCACGCGAAACACGATCCCCACCGTGTGGGCCTCGAAATTCCGGGCGCCGTCCGGACGGACCACCGCGAAAGCGTAGCCGCGGCGCGACGCTTCGATCTGCATGTCCTCGACCGACTTCTCGACCGCCTCGACATTGTAGAGCGAGCCCTCGCCGACGCGCGACAATGAACGCAGCGTCGTCGGATCGAAGCCCGCAATGTTCGAGCGGAAACCGACCGTCGCAACGCGGTACTGCTGCCCCTCATCGATCTTGAACGTCACCTGAAAGCCCTTGCGCTCCGGATCATACTCGGCGAGCGCTGCCACGACCTGGACGTCCGCGTAGCCGTGCTTCAGATAGAAGCGGCGGATCAGGTCACGATCGGCCTCGACCCGATCCGGGTCATAGATGTCGGCGTTGCCGAGAAAGCTCAGGAAGTTCGTCTCATGGGTCTTGATCACGTCCTTCAGGCGCGCCGCCGAAAAACTGTTGTTGCCCATGAACTCGATGGTCTTGATGCCGGTCTTCGCTCCCTCATCGACGGTGAAGACGAGATCGACGCGGTTGTTCGAGCGTTCGATGATCTCCGGCGTGACGTGCACGTCGTAGCGGCCTGAGCGCCGATAAATCTCGGCGATCCGCAATGCATCCGACTGCACCATCGGCCGCGACAGGGTACCCCGCGGCTTGGACTGCATTTCGGCCGAGAGCTGCTCGTCCTTGATCTTCTTGTTGCCCTCGAACGCAACGCGGTCGATCACCGGATTCTCGATCACCAAAACGACGATCCGGCCGCCCGCCTGATTGATCTTGACGTCCTGGAACAACCCGGTCCCGACCAGCTCCTTGAGGGCGTCGTCGATGGCAGCCTGATCGAGATGGCCACCGGGCCCGGGCCTGAAATAGGAGCGGATGGTCTCCACCTCTACCCTCCGGTTACCTTCGACAGTGATCGCATCAACCGATTGGGCCGCCGCCGGAGCCAACAATGGCCATGTCACCGGCGTCCCCGGGATCGAAAAGCCCGACAGCACGATCGCCGCGACAAAGCCCCGCCACGTCTTCATTCCACACCTCGCGAACAACAAGCCCGTTGTGACGGGATGGTGATGGCTGCGGTGTGGCTGCAGGATTGCGGTATTATTTCCAGTGGTTTGGGACTGTTAGCGCGAAGCGATGCAGCCGGCATCGCGGATTGTTTCTTGCTGCGAGCGACGCTTACAGTTCAGAAACACTATGCTTACGAAAAGGCGCAATGCCGCCCACAAGCGACGCCTATGCTGGTCGATTGGTGGCTGAGCGCGCTGGAACGCGCGCCAATGACGTTATGATGAGGACCCAGTCGCGGATCATGCTTGCAAACACTCCGAAGATCCTGATCGTCGAAGACGATCTGCAGACCAGAGACTTGATTGCCCGCTACCTGCGCGACCAATCCTGCCTGGTGGCCACCGCCTCGAACGGCAGGGAAATGGATCGTTACCTTGCCGGGCATTCGCTCGATCTCGTCGTCCTCGATCTGATGCTGCCCGGAGAGGATGGATTGACCCTGTGTCGCCGCCTGCGCGGCGACTCGACGATCCCGATCATCATGCTCACGGCGAAAGGCGAGGACCTCGACCGGATCCTCGGGCTCGAGATGGGCGCGGATGATTATCTCGCCAAACCGTTCAATCCGCGTGAGCTGCTGGCGCGGATCAACGCGGTGCTGCGCCGCCAGGCCCAGGCCGGCCTTGCCGGGCGCTCGGGCCAAAGCGCCGCGCGCCTGCGCTTCCAGGACTGGACCATCGATCTTCGCCTGCGCGAATTGCGCGATCCCGACGGCGCCCAGGTTCCGTTGACCAGCGCGGAGTTCGACCTGCTGCAGGTGTTCTGCGAGCGGCCTGGCCGGATCCTCACGCGGGATGGCCTCTTGACCATGACGCGCAGCCGGCCGGCCAGTCCGTTCGGGCGCAGCATCGATGTGCTGGTCAGCCGGCTTCGCCGCAAGCTCGATACGAGCGAAGGATCGTCGGTGATCCGGACGGTACGCACCGGCGGCTACATCTTCACACCGCATGTGGAGGACGCATGAGCTGGACCCGCAGGATTGCCGCGCTTTTCAGCTTCCACCGGATCAGTGGCCAGATCGCCGCGCTGATCCTGCTGTCGCTGGTGCTCATCCATGCGCTGATCGGGCTCTATTTCGTCAGCCAGAAGCCGAGATCGTTCGCGGACAGGCCGATCCATCAGTTCCAGCTGGTTGCCAAGCTTCTGGCCGAGGCCCCTGCGGCCGATCGCGCAACGCTGTTGCGCGCGGCCGATCGAGCCTTTCCTCGCCTGCACCTCACATTGCGCGACGCAGGTCCGGGCTCGTCTGACGGTGCTTCGTCAGAGCCGCCCGGCGTCGACGATATCGACGAGTTTTCCTCGAAGACCGCGCCGGCGGCGGTTCGGTTGCCGGACGGAGCCCTGTTCGAAGCGACGATCGGCCCGACGAAAATGCCGCCCTTCTTCGGCGGATTCTGGGTCAGCACATTCCTGTTCCTGTTCGTCAGCGTCACGCTGCTCGGCGTGTGGGCCGGCCGCGCGCTCAGCGCGCCGCTGTCCGCGTTCGCCCGCGCCGCCGAGAATTTCAGCATCAGCCAGGCGGCCGCGCCGCTGCCGGAGACCGGCCCGGAGGAAATCCGCGCCGCAGCAGTCGCGCTCAATCGCATGCGCGAACGCATCACCACGTTGATGAATGACCGCACGCGGATGCTCGCCGCCATCAGTCACGACCTGCGCACCCCGATCACCCGGCTGCGGCTCAGGTCCGAATATATCGAAAACGATGCCCAGCGCGCGGAGACCCTGCATGACCTCGACCAGATGCAGGCCATGCTGGAATCCGTACTGTCATTCCTGAGCGGCGGCAGCGCGGCAAAGCCGACCCTGGTGAACGTGGCGGCGCTGCTGCAGACGATCTGCGAGCAATTCTCCGATTGCGGTCACGTCGTTCGCTACCAGGGCCCGACCAGGGCTTCGCTTCTGATCCGCCCGAGCGAAATCAGCCGCACCGTGACCAATTTGGTGGAGAATGCCCTGCGGTTCGGTAGCGAAGTCGATATCCGGCTGACCGCGTCAGCCGATCAGGCCACCATCGATGTCTCGGACGACGGTCCGGGGATTCCAGAGCACCGCCGGGCCGAAATGCTGAAGCCGTTCGTCCGCGGCGACGAAGCCCGCACCATGGACGAGACAAGCGGCTTCGGGCTTGGCCTTTCGATCGCGCAGGCCATGGTGTGCGGGCATGGCGGCGAGCTGTCGCTGCACGACAACACGCCGCACGGCCTTCTTGTCCGCATCAAATTGCCGGGGCCCGTGCACCTCGGATCGGATCGAAGCGGGACGAACGCGTCGCGCCCCGTGCTTCCTGAGCTCGTGTCCGGCTAGAGCAAGATTCAGAATCGCTTGCCCCCGCCACCCGGCCGCTTTTGATCAGACCCGGACTGCTTTAGTTCGTCCGGCGCGGCGCGGATACAGCGCGTTACAATTCGGCGCGCAGGATCAGCCCTTCTTCGGATCGGCGCGCGTGTTGCGCAGCAGATTGTCGCGCAGCCTCGCGACGGTCTTCTGCACGACGGGAAATTCGTCGCCGAGCCCGGTGGCTTCGACCAGGGACACATTGATGTCCTTGTCGAGCAGGCGCCGGCCCGCCGCCGTCAGGCTCACCCGAACCTGCCGCTCATCGGCGGGATCTCTGACGCGGCTGATATAGCCGCTCTGCTCGAGCTTCTTGAGGATCGGCGTCAGCGTGTTGGATTCCAGAAACAGCTTCTCGCCGAGCGCGCTGACCGTCTGCTCGTCCTCTTCCGACAGCGCCACCATGGCGATGTATTGGGTGTAGGTCAGGCCGACCGCATCCAGGATCGGCTTGTAGGCGCGGCCGAAAGCCAGATTGGCCGAATAGACCGCAAAGCACAGAAAATTCGAGAGTTTTCGGCCCTTGGTCTCGGCCTTGGAGGTGCGGGTCACGGACGTCTCCGGAGTTTGTGATGTCGCAGTCAATATAAATCGCATCCGATTAAATCGGAAGTGCTTGACACAATCAAGTCTCGGGCCTATTTCAACGCGTACACGATTAGATCGGATACGATCTATATTCACCAAAGGAGCTCGCCATGACCGCCACTGCAAAGGTTCTTGTCACCGGAAAGACCCACGTCACCGCCGGCCCGAACGGCGCCGCCCGCTCGCGCGACGGCTTCCTCGACGTCAAGCTGCCGCAGCCGCACCCCGCCGCGGAAAACCTGTTCGCGGCCGCCTGGTCGGCCTGCTACATCGGCGCGATCCAGCTTGCAGCCGGTCAGCGCAAGGTCAAGCTCGCGAGCGAGCCCGAGGTCGACGCCGAGATCGATCTGAACCAGGCCGGCAGCGCCTTCTTCCTGAGCGCCCGCCTCAACGTCCACGTCCCCGGCGTCGAGCGCGAGGTCGCGCAGGAGCTGATCGAAGCCGCGCACGGCATCTGCCCCTACTCCAAGGCGGTCCACGGCAACATCGATGTCACGACCACCCTCGTCTGAAACGAGCACATGACGATCTCCGACGCGGGCCGGCCGCTTGCCGGCTCGCGGTCGGGCAAGTCCAGAAGACTGGAGTTCAAGATGACCAGCAAGCTGATGAAGGCAACGCGCCTGCTCGCAAGGACGGCCTTGTTCGCCGCAAGCCTCCTGACCATACCGAGCGCACAGGCGCAGCAATCGGCCGGTTTCACGCGAACCGACCTGCAGCGCCACGACCTCAGCGTCGGCGGACGTGAAGCCGTGCAGGTGCGGGTCGACATCGCGCCGGGCAAGGCCTTCGGCCGCCATACGCATCCGGGCGAAGAAATCATCTACGTGCTCGCAGGCACGCTCGAATACGACGTCGACGGCAGGCCGCCGGCGAGCCTGAAGGCCGGCGACGTGCTGTTCATTCCCGCCGGCACGGTCCATGCGGCGAGGAATGTCGGCGACGTCACCGCCAGCGAGCTTGCGACCTACATCGTCGAGAAGGACAAGCCGCTGCTGACCCTCGTGAAGTGACCGGTACCGCCTGCCCGCCCCTGTCCCTGGGCAGGCACGGCGACATCGTGTTCACTTCGTGCCGTGAGCCTCGGCCTGCCGCACCGGCCGCGCGTTGAAGATCAGGAAGCTGAGCGCGGCCATGATCCACACACCGATGCCGCCATAGAGCATCACCCAGCCGAAGCCGCTCGCGAGTGCCTGATGCACGACCGGGCCGGTCAGCTCCGGCGCGGCTGCGACGTCGCCGGCCGCGATCCGCTCGGCGATGGTGCGAAGTTGCGCGCCGTCCAGCGCCGGCGACACCGCCTTCAGATGCGCCAGCACGCCGCTTGCCAGGATGAAGCCCATCAGCGCGATGTTGACCGAAAGCGAAACCATCCGCGCGCTCATGTCGATGCCCGAGGCCATGCCGGCGCGGTCGCTCGAGACCGAGCCGGTCGTCGTGTTGGTCACCGGCGTGTTGGTGATGCCGAGGCCAATTCCCGCGAGCAGGCAGCCCGGCAGCATCGTCGCCCAGTTCGCCTGCGCGGCGGCGCTGCCGAACTTCATCAGCATGAATCCGGCGCCGATCGTGAACAGCCCAACCGGGATGATCAGTCCCGGCTGATAGCGCAGCGACAGGCGCTCGGCGAAGGGCGGCATCACCAGTGTCGGCAGCGTGTAGGCCAACAAGGCAAGTCCCGCGGACACGCTGTCATAGCCGAGGCCGGCGTGGAACCAGATCGGCAGATAGATCATGAACGGCCAGTAGCTGAGGTTCATCGCCGCGGAGCCGACGATCGAACCGGAGAAAGCTGAGATCCGGAACACTAAGAAGTCGAACATCGGCCGCCGGCTGATTCTCTCAGCAACCAGGAACGCGATCAAGCTCACGGCGGAAACGCCGAGGATCGCAAGCCCCTTCGAGCTGGCAAAGCCGAGATCCGGCCCCTGCGTGATATAGAAGGCGAGGCAGAACACCGCGAGCGACATCGTCACGATACCAGCGACGTCGAGGCTGCTCGCCTTCGGATCCTTCGATTCATGCACGCCGCCGATCGTGAGCACGAACGCAACGGCCGCGAACAGCACGTGGACGAGGAACACCCACTGCCAGCTCAGCACCGCGACAACGGCGCCGCCGATGATCGGCCCGAAGCCGAGGCCGATGCCGAAGATGACGCCCCACCAGCCCCAGGCGACGGCGCGCACCCGGCCGCCCTGGAATTCGTGCGAGAGCACGGCGATCTGGCAGATCAAGAGCGCACCGCCGCTGAGGCCCTGCAGGAACCGGGCGACAATCAGCATTTCGACGCTCGAGGCGACACCGCAGATCAGCGAGGTGATGCCGAATGCCGCGATCGCGACCAGGAAGATGCGCTTGCGTCCGTAGCGGTCCGCGACCGTCCCGATCGCCATCAGCACCGTGGTGACCGCGATCGTGTAGGCGTTCATGATCCATTGCAGCGCCTTGAAGTCGGCATGCAGCACCCGCTCCAGCGTCGGCAGGATCGCGGGGATGCTGGAAATCTCCAATCCGAACATCAGGCAGGCAAGGCAAACGGCGGACAGCACGACAGCGCCGCGGCGGCTCAGTTCAGTAGACATGATCAGGCCTTTTGTTGTGGCAAGCCAACGGAGTACCGCACGCTGTTGCCAGGGTGCTGGCAGCAGCGTCGATCGATCGACTCACGATGTATTGAGGCAGCAGCGGCAGGAATCGGGTGGCCACGGCGCTTCACAACGCAAAGCTAGTCATGGCTTGAGCATTGGTGAATTGGATGACTAGATATTTCAGAGACAACAAATCCGGATGACTGACATGACCACGCTCGACGTCGACGCCGTGAAGACATTCGTGACCATCGCCGATCTCAAGAGCTTTACGCGCGCCGCCGAAACACTCGGCACCACGCAAGGCGCGATCAGCGTCAAGTTGAAGCGGCTTGAAAGCCAGCTCGGCCACAGGCTGATCGAACGGACACCGCGCCTGGTGCGCCTGTCGGCGCAGGGCGCAGCTTTCCTCGCCCCGGCGCAGGAATTGCTCGGCGCGCATGATCGCGCCGTCGCGGCGTTGTCGCCCGTGCGCCCGCGTCGCTTCTCGCTCGGCATTGCCACCCATGTCGGAGGCGCGGAGGTTCCGACCTTGCTGACGCGGCTGCATGCGCACGACCCGGCGCTCACCATCGAAGTAAGGCTCGAGGATTCCCGCGACCTGCTCGACGCCTTCGACCGCGGCGAGATCGATGCCGCCATCATCCGCCGCGAGGACGACCGCCGCGACGGCGAGATGCTGGCGACGGACCACTATGGCTGGTTCGCCACGCCGGACTTCGTCCATCGCGCGGGCGAGCCGCTGCGGCTCGCCGCCTCCTCGCCGTCCTGCGGCGTGCTCAACATCGCGACGCGCGCGCTGGCGGCGGCGAACATCCCGTGGACGGAAAGCTTCCTGGGCTGTGGGTCCTTTGCTGTCGCCGATGCGGTCGCCGCCGGTCTCGCCACGTCCGTGTTCTCCTGCCGCCTTGCACCGGCCGGGACGATTGAGGTCAGCCGACGGCTTGGCTTACCTGCTCTTCCGCCGTCCGAGATCATGCTGCTGTCGGCGCTGTCAGATGCAAAATCCCGCGCGGTGCTGAAGACGATCGTTGGCGCCTTTCGCGAGCATCATCGGATGCCTGCGAATCGCGCTGCAGAGGACGCCCATACCGTCACGGAAGTCGTCGGCTCCTGAACGGTCTGCGTGCCGGCCGGCTAGCGGCGCGCGCCTCCGGCGCGCTTTCCCTCGAACAGCGCACGCTCCGAGGCGAGTGCCCTGGCGAGAAAATCGAGCGTCGCGCGGATGCGCGCGGTGCGCTTGAGATCGTCATGCGTCAATAGCCACAGCGCCGAGCGCGGCTCCGCGATTGCTTTCGGCGTCAGGCGGCGCAGCGTGGGCACGACATCACCGACATAGCAGGGCAGCAGGGCAAGCCCCAGTCCCGCCGCCGCGGCATCGCGCAGCGCCGGAAGCGCATCGACCCGGCAGGTGATCCGCGCCGAACGCAGGTTCTCGCGCATCCAGCCGGCGATGACGGTCCCCGCCAGCGCATCGTCGAGCCCGATCCAGTCGTGCACCGACAGATCCCTGTCGACGCGGCGGGCGAGATAGGCGCGCGATCCGTAGACCGCATGGGCAATATCGGCAATGCGCCGTCCGACCAGCAGTTCGGATGGCGCCGGTGTCGGCCGGATCGCGATCTCGGCCTCGCGGCGCGTCAGGTTCGCCATCGCATTCGAAATGATGATTTCCGGATGGATCTCCGGATGCGCGGCGCGCATCGCCGGCAGATGCCGCATCAGCACCGCGCCGAGCGTGTCCGTCGTCGTAATCCGCACCGGCCCCGACGGCCTGAGGTCCTGCCCCGCCAGCTTGCGCTCGAGCGCGAGCACTTCATCCTCGAGCCGGGCTGCCGACGCCGCCGCGATCTCGCCAGCCGGCGTCGGCGCGTAACCATCGCGGAAACGCTCGAACAGCCGCGTTCCGATCGCATCCTCGATCGTGCCGAGGCGGCGAAACACGGTGGAATGCGTGACGCCGAGCCGGCGCGCCGCCCCCGAGAGGCTGCCTTCCCGCGCGACCGCAAGGACCAGCCGAAGGTCGTTCCAGTCGAGGACGCTGTGCATTTTTGCAAACTCACTTCGCAGAGCCGGATAATATCTTATCACAAACGGACAGGCCATCTTCCCGGACGTTCAACCGACGGACACCCCTCGTGAGGGCGCCGTCGATCGCCGAGAGGAGCTGGCAGGTGACGAGCGAGACCACCGAGACGTTGCAATTGCACGCCGCGCGGCCGGCGACGGTCGACCCGCGGCGATGGCTGGCGCTGCCGGTGCTGCTCACCGGCGCCTTCCTGCCGATCCTCGATTTCAATGTCGTCAACCTCGCACTTCCCGCTATTCGCGACAATCTCGGCGCCAGCCCGAGCGAGGTGCAGTTCGTCATCTCGGCCTATGCCGCGACCTATGCCGTGTTCCTGATCACCGGCGGCAGGCTCGGCGACCTCCTGGGGCGGCGACGGATGTTCCTGACCGGCGTCGCCGGCTTCACGATCGCATCCGTGCTGTGCGGCATCGCGTGGTCACCGTCCATGCTGGTCGCCGGACGGATTCTGCAGGGCCTCACCGCCACCGTGATGGCGCCGCAGGTGCTCGCCTCGATCCGCGTGCTGTTTCCGGCGGCCGAACAGGGCCGTGCGCTCGGCTTCTACGGCGCGACCTTCGGCCTTGCCAATATCTGCGGCCAGCTGCTGGGCGGCGTGCTCGTCTCGGCGCATCCGTTCGGACTGGCCTGGCAGGCGATCTACCTGATCAACGTGCCGATCGGCCTCGCCGCCTTCGTCGGCGGCCTGCTGTACCTCGCCGACTCGCGCGCCGCGCACGCGCAGCGGCTCGACGTCGGCGGCGTCATCCTGCTGTCGCTCACGCTCGGCTTTCTGGTCTATCCGCTGATCGAAGGCCGGGAATCCGGCTGGCCTATCTGGATCGTCGCGATGCTGCTGGCATCTCCGCTGATGCTCGCCGCTTTCGTCCGCTTCGAGGCGCGGCTCGAAGCCCGTGGCGGCGATCCGCTGGTCGCGCCGCATCTGCTGCGCAACAGCGATTTCGTGATCGGGCTGGTGATGGCGCTCGCCTTCTACATGCTGTCGTCGTTCTATTTGACCTTCGCGGTCTACCTGCAAAGTGGCCTGCACCAATCTCCGCTGGAAGCCGGCCTTGCCACCCTGCCCTTTGCCGCCGGCTTCTTCGTCAGCTCACTGGTGTCGTCGCTGGTGATGCAATGGCTCGGTGCCCGCACGCTGACGCTGGGCTTTGCGCTCCAGGTCACAGGCTTCGGTGTCGTGATGCTGTCTGTCGGTGGCGCGCTTCCGCAAAGCCTGGAATTCGGCCTGATCTGCGGCGGGCTCGGCTTCGGCACCGTGATGCCCTCGGTGATCAAGGCCGTGATCGGCAGCATCGATCCGCGCCATGCCGGGCTGGCATCGGGGATGATGATCTCGACCTTCCAGATCGGCGCCGCACTCGGCGTCGCGGTGATCGGCGGCGTCTTCTACAGCCTGCTCGGGCCGCATCCACGGGTGGATGACTACGCGCAAGCCTTCACGATCGCGCTCGGCTGCAACGTCGCGCTGCTGGCGCTCGGCGGCTGGCTGTCGCTGTGGCTGCCGCGCGAGCCGGCGGCGGGTTGAGATCGACACCGCCGACGCGGCTATTGCTTCGCGGCCGCGAGCGGCGGCGGAAACAGCAGCTTGAGCAGGATGGCGGCAAGCAGCGTCACCAGGGCGAGACCGGTGGAGAGATAGAGCGCGCTCGCATCGCCGAACCGGTCGATCACGATTGCATAGATCAGCGGCGCCGCCGCCGGCAGGATGAAGCTCGGGACAATGAGCCGGCCGACCAGCGTGCCATAGCTGCGATGATCGAACAGGATGAGCGGCAGCGTTCCCCTGGTGATGGTCAGAATGCCGTTGCAGGCGCCGTAGAGCAGCGCAAACGCAATCCCCATCTCCCGCGCCGATCCGCTGAACAGGCCGGCGATGAAGGAGAGCGGCATGATCAGGCAGGCCATCAGGTTGAGCCCGAGCGGATCGATCCGTCCGCCGAACAGAACTTCGCAGAGACGCGCGGCGGATTGCCCGATCCCCCGCAGCGTTGCGATCCATACCGCAACGGTGACGGTGAGCCCGAGGCCGGTGAGCACCGCGATCATGTGCGCGGACATGCCGGCGTTCAGGAAGTTCGCGCCGGTCATGATCACGGCATAGAGCCCGCTCGCCGCCGCAAGCTGCCGCCGCCCCACCGCGCGCGGTTGCCTCGATGCGACCGCAGCAGAGCCCGGCACGCCGGCAAATCGCTGGTTCGGAATCAGCAGATGCAGCGGGATCGTCAATAGCGCAATGCCGGCATAGGCCAGCACCGCGCTGCGCCAGCCGAAATGGTCCGATAGCGTATGGCCGAGCGGCCAGAACACGGTGGCGGCCAAGCCACCAAGCAAGGTGATCCCGGACATCGCACGGCGCGCCTCCGGCCCGCCGATCCGGGCCAGCGCCGCGAAGGCGGCATCGTACAGCGTCAGCCGCATGCCGAGGCCAAGAACGATCCAGGATGCGAAATAGCTGCCGATCTGGTGCGAGAGCGCGAGACCGGCGCAGCCGAGCGCATTGATCGCGGCGCCCGCGACCATGACCTGTCGGCCGCCGCTTCTGTCCACCCACCTGCCCGCAAGGGGCGACGTCACGCCCATCACCAAGAGCGCCGCGGCAAATCCGCCGTAGACGATGTCGCGGCTCCAGCCGAGATCCGCAGCGATCTGCTCGCCGAACCCGCCGATCAGATAGTAGGTCGCGCCCCACGAGATCAGTTGAGCCAGCCCGAGGGCAATCACGACCCGGCGTGCGATCACCGGGCCGTTTCCTTGTCTGACGGAAGCGTGGAAGCGCCCGGCCCCAGCGGCCGCTGCATCAGCACGGTGTCGACCCATTGCCCGAGCTTGAAGCCCACCGACCTCAGCGTCCCCGCCATCTCGAAGCCCATGCGACGGTGCAGCGCGATCGATCCGGCGTTGCCGCTGTTACCGATCACGGCGATCATTTGCCGCCAGGGTCCCGCCTCCGACCGTTCGATCAGCCCCCGCAGCAGTGCCGCGCCGACGCGGCGGCCACGCAGGGCTTCCGACACGTAGACCGAGTCTTCAATGGTGTTGCGATAGGCCGGCCGTGGCCGGTACGCCGTCGCGTAGGAGTAGCCGGCCACCCGTCCGTCGATATCGGCCACGAGATACGGCAGCCCCGCGGCCAGCACGGCGGCACGGCGCCCGAGCATCTCGTCGAGTGTCGGCGGCACTTCCTCAAAGGTCGCGAGCCCGTTGAGCACGTGGTGCGCGTAGATGCGCTGCACCTCCGCCATGTCGACCTCTGTAGCGTCGCGGATCACGGTATTTTCGTTGTCTCTCATCCTTGCCTCGTCTTGCGGCATCATGCCCGTGCTTCGACGGCGCGTCGGTGCACGCTGCGGGCACCACGGGCTCATCTCGACATCGCTGCGCGACAGTCCGACATCCGCAAGCAGGCGATCATCGAGCTCGCGCAGCGCCTGCCGGCGGCGGATGCGCGAATGCGGCGAGACCGCAAGATAGCGCCCCAGCTCGACGATGACACCGCCAATGGACTTGAGGCCGGACAATGCCTGCTCCCGGTCTGCCGAAGCCGTCGCTTGCCGGACTATGCGGCCCGGCGTTATATAAGTGAAGCTTTGACAGCTTATGCAAGGCATAAGAGGTACTTTGATGAAGAACCTCAACCTCGATTATCTCGAAAGCTTCGCTGTCGTGATCGACTGCGGCAGCTTCTCGGCAGCGGCCGAGCGGCTGCAACTCACGCAGCCCGCGGTGAGCCTGCAGGTGCGCCAGCTCGAGCGCAGCCTGAATGCGACCTTGATCGAGCGGGTCGGACGCAAGGCCAGACCGACCGCCGCCGGCGTCGCGCTGCTCTCCCATGCGCATCAGATCAATGCGGCGGTGGCATCGGCGGTCGACGCCGTTGCACAGCAGACGACGGGAACGGCAGGCCGCGTGCGGCTCGGCACTGGTGCGACCGCGTGCATCTTCCTGCTGCCGCCGATCTTAAAAGAGTTACGGGCCGCGCTGCCCTCGCTCGAGATCACGGTCACGACCGGCAACACCGCGGAGATCGCAAGGGCGGTCGAGGACAACACCATCGACATCGCGCTCGTCACGCTGCCGGTGTCGGGACGCAGCTTCGAGATCACGCCGGTCGTGAACGACGAGTTCGTGCTGATCGCGCCCCGCGACATGCAACTGCCGGCGCGGATCACGCCGGAGGTGCTGGCGACCAGGCCGGTGCTGCTGTTCGAGCCGGGCGGCAACACCAGGCGCACCGCGGACGAGTGGCTGGCCCGCGGCGGCGTGTCCTTGAAGCCGTTGATGTCGCTCGGCAGCGTCGAGGCGATCAAGGAGATGGTGCGCGCCGGGCTGGGCTGTGCGGTGCTGCCCGGCATGGCCGTCCCCGCCAGGACCAAGCAGCGCGACCTGGTCGTCCGGTCGCTGTCACCAAAGCTCTACCGCCGGCTCGCGGTAGTGATCCGCCGCGACAAGCGCCTCGATCGCGGGCTGCGGCAGACCTTGTCGGCGCTGAAGGCACTCTCGGCCAAGGACAATGGCCGCTAGAGCGTCGAGCGAGGCGGACGCCGGTCCGCGTCAAGAAAGCAGGCAAGACAACAAGCGGGAGCTTCGGTTCTGATCCAATCAAAACCGAAGCCCTCGGAAGCACGCCGCGCGTTCTCCCCGTTCTACCCCTTACGTCGCCTTGCGCTCCTGCTCCGCGATCTTGCGGAACGCGGCTTCGCCGGCATCGGTCACCGCCGCCCATTTTGCGTTCGGCGTGGCCTCGGCGTCGTAATTGTCGTGCCAGTTCCACCATTTGTAGGTCGGGCTCTGCGGATAACCCTTCGGCGAGTCCTCCCAGAGTTCCTGGCGGCCGAGCGGCGTGATGTCGAGATAGCTCCACACCGTACCCATCGCCTCGTCGCCGCGGCTGTTGACGAAATAGGTGCGGAAGATCCGCTCGCCGTCGCGGATGAAGACGTTGTGGCCGTGCCACTCGGCAACGCCGAAGTCGGTGTCAAAACTGTCGGTGATCGTGTACCACGGCATGTCCCACTCCATCCGCGCCTTCAGCCGCGCGATGTCGGCCTGCGGCGCGCGCGAGGCGTAAGCCAGCGTGGTGTCGCGCTGGTTCAGATGGGAGAGGTGACTGACCTGATCGGCGCCGAGCGAACAGCCGCGGCAGCCATGGTCCGGCCAGCCGAACACGCCGGGCTCGAAGAAGGCGCGGTAGATGATCAGCTGCCGGCGGCCCTCGAACAGGTCGAGCAGGCTCGCCTTGCCGTTCGGTCCTTCGAAGACATACGGCTTCTCGACCGCCATCCAGGGCATCCGCCGCCGCTCCGCCGCAAGCGCGTCGCGTGCCCGCACCTGGGCCTTTTCCTTCACCAGCATCTCCAGGCGCGCCGCCTCCCACGCCTCCCGTGACACCACCAGCGGCGTCTGCATCGCTGCCAGTCCGCCACGATCGTTTTCAGCTGATTTATTCATGATGGTCTCTCCATCTCCGATTTGGACGAACTCCGCTCCCCGAGCGCGGTTCCAGCGCCGGCGGCCGTTCGTCATTGGCCATGCCGCAATCTGGCTCGGCAGTGCTGGCGAGCGGGAGTGACAAGTGTGTCGGGATTTTTCGCGCAGGTGGTCAGACCGCATCACCATACTTGTGATATGCTTGCACTTTACAATTAACTATGCGAACCTCGCCGGCATGAAGCAAACCGCCGCCCCCGCGTCCGATGATGGCCTCAAGCTCAGTGCCTGGCTGCCTTACCGCCTGTTCCTGGTCGCGGCGCAGGTCGCCCGACCGCTCGAGCGCTTCTACGGCGAGACGTTCGGATTGAGCCAGGCCGGCTGGCGCATCCTCGCCGTCATCGCCGAGCGCGAAGCAGCCAACGCCTCCGAGATCGGCCGCGCCTGCGCGCTCGATCCGTTCGCGGTCAGCCGCGGCATCGGCCAGCTCACAAAGCTCGGCTTCGCGGTGCGACGCTCCGGCAAGTCCGACCGGCGCTTCGCCGCCGTCAGCATCACCCGCAGCGGCCGGGCCGCGTTCAACCGGATCGCCGCACTCGGCAGCGCGATCGAGGCGCGGCTGCTGGCGCGGCTGTCGGAGAGCGAACGCGCCACGCTCGATTCCACCCTCACCCGGCTTGAGGGAGAAAGCGCGCGGATCGATGCCGACGGCTGGCGCGCACTGCGCGATGACGCCGGCGCGCCATGACAGCCCTGCTGTTCGCGCTGACCGCGCTGCTCTGGGGCGGCGGCGCGCTGGCAACGGCGATGCAGGCCGGCGTGACGCCCGCGCCGTGGTCGGTCGCGCTGCGCATGGTGCTCGCGGGCGTCATCCTGCTCGGCTACGGCCGGCTGCGCGGCGTGACGCTTGCGATCCCGCGAAAGGATCGGCCGGCGGTCGCGTTGCAGGGCCTGCTGTTCTTCGCCATTGCCTTCATCGCCTTCTATGAGGCGACCGCACGCATGCCGAGCGGGCTTGCGGCACTCGTGCTGTCGACATCGTCGCTGTTCGCGGCCGTGATCGCGCGTGCCGTGCTCGGTGTGCCGATCTCTCCCGGATTCGTGTGGGGCGCGCTGTGCGGCATCCTCGGACTGGCGATCATCTTCCTGCCTGGCGCCGCCGCGCATGGCGCCGCGCCGCTTGCGGGATTCGCCTGGGCGCTCACCGCGGCCATCGCAACCGGCGCCGGGACAACGGTCGGTGCACGCAACCAGCGCGCCGGACTGCCCGTCGTCTCCGTGCTCGCCTGGGGTGCGTTCGTCGGCGCGGCGGCGAGCGCGCTGTGGGCCGTCGCGACGGGCACGCCGTTTGCAGCCGACATCTCGCCTTCCTACGTGGCGAGCTTCCTCTATCTCGCGATCGCCGCGTCCTGCATCACCTTCATGCTCTATTTCGAGCTGGTGCGCCGGCTCGGTCCCGGCCGCGCGGCCTATACGCTCGCGTTGGTGCCGCTCGTCGCGCTCGTGCTGTCGGCGCTGTTCGAGCACCTTGCGCTGGGTTGGCCGGTGCTCGCCGGCGCCGCCGCGATCCTCGCCGGCAACGTGCTGGTGCTGGCGCGCGCTTGACCGGCTCGTCGGCGCACAGCAAGAGGCATGCGGCAAGTTGTCCCGCGCCGGCGATCGCCGGCCAGTCAACCTCTTATTTCCCGATCGCATTAATCGGACGTTGTCCGGCTCGCATATAAAGAAGCAACCCGGGACGACGAGGCGGCTTCGCAGGGTTACCCGATCGTGAATTCCATCCGCAGAATCGGCAACACCGAGTACTTCGCAATCCAGGTCGGCGGCCAGGATGACTGGATCATGGGTCCTGCCCTCGGCCAGCGGCCCGCGCGGAATGCCGGGCTGCTGCCGGATGGCATCGCCTGGTTCTTCAACACCGACGCGGGATTCATCTTCTATGATCTCGCGCGTCGCCAACTCGTCGATCGGCTGCAAACGCCCTGGGCGCGCGGCCACGACGGAAAGGACGCGCGCGACGACTATCTGAGCTACGGATTTCTCCAGAGCAAGGATGGCCGGTTCGTCTATCTCCTGCTTTATCACGCCGCGAACGCGACTGACCTGCATGTCGTCGACCTCGAGCGCAGGGCGATCGTCCGCTCGGTTCTGGACATGCCGAGCGGCAACTCGCTGTGCCCGCCGGTTCTGGACCAGGCTGGCCGGATTCTGGTTTCGGCGTTCCGGCATGACAATGGAATTATCGCGCTGCTGCTGCGCATCGATCCGCAGACCGGCCATCACGAGGCATCGAGGTGCGAGGGATCGCGCGCCAGGTCGTTCCTGATCCGCTCGAGCCCATGCGGCCGCTATTGGCTGCGCGCCGACAATTCCCGGCTCCCGATGATTACCGAGGAGAGCTCGCTTGTCTCCCGGTTGCTGGGTAGAGACACCACGGCGCAGCGGGAGTATTTCAGCTTTGCCGTCGAGATCTGGCAGGCGTTTCCGCTGCGGCGGCTGCACTCCGTCGCGCCGATGTGGATGCAGGCGGAAGGGTTGCCCGACACGACCCAGCTTGACCTCGACAGGCGGAAGCAGGGATTGCCGCCTCGGCGAGGCGAGATCTACCGCAAGGTGTCGCAGTTGCTCGATCGCGAGGCCACGCTGACGACCAACCAGATTAACGCGAAATCGCATCCCGATCTGTGGCCGGATCCGAACGGCCACTACGCCAATGTCAGCAGCAATCTCCGCGACTTCGAACTCTCCGAGCGCGACGTGATCGGCTGGCAGGGCGATAGCCAGGCTTTCTGGTTGAAGCGACATGACTTCGTCGCCTGCGTCGGTGTGGACGGGACGGTTTCGCCCAAGATCATGCTGGAGCGGTTCGGGATGGACGACCGCCCCTGGCTGGCGCACGCCCGCGGCTGGTCGAAGGCGACGCCCCTGCCCGACCGGCGTCTCGATATGCGGTTCGCGGAGGGGATGGTGACGGTCTCCGGCGCGCCGGGCGATCCGATCCACCGCGTCCGGGCCGTGTCCGTAACCGAGGATCATTTCAGGCCCGCGCCACCCGAGCCGCAAGAAGAGGACAAGGATGCCGCGCTCGCCAAGAAGGCCGAGACGCTCGCCAAGCGGTTCAGCACCTACACCGTCGATCTCGCCTCGATGAGCGAGCCCGATTGTATCGCGGCCATCGATGCGCTCACGGCGCAAATCGGCCCCGATATCAACGAGCGTCCCTACGACAACCACCTGCAGGCGGTGTTCCGTTGCGACGGCAAGCGGCTCAACGAGAAGAAGTTCTTCACCCATGTTGCGAAGCACTGCCCCGACGCCGCGCCTGCGATCCGAAGGCTGATCGACGCGGTATGCACGCACATCGGACCGCATGCCAACGCCTGGTACGACCCTTACGGAGACGAGATTCCGACCGCGCTGTTCGGCTACGCCGCATGGTGCCTCGCGCGCCTGGACAAAACGAGCAACGATGTCCTGCTGCGCTACTACGGGCTGGTCGATACCGATCACGAGAACTTCTTTTTCGAGAAGATTGCTCCGTTGATGCTGGAGAACGCAGGCGACGCGAGCCCTCGCCTGGAGCTCGCGGAACAATTCTATTTCGGCGATCTCGGCAATGCCATCGATCACTCGGCGCTCTGGCGAATGGCGAAGATGGCCGAGCATGCGGCGAGCCTGATGACGGCGAAGCAGTATGCGGCACGATTGCTGACGCGTGCAGCCGCGACGTCCGCCGCACGATCGAAGTCGGAGTTCGGGTATTATTGTTTCGATAATCTCGCGCGGTTCCTGACGGATCCTTCGCAATGGGAAACAGAGCTGCTGCGAGAACTCCGGGAAGCGGCGAGCGATCTCGCACCCCGGTAGCGCCGCGGCAGATGAAAATATCGCGCCGGCATGTCACATTCGCCGTTCCTCGTTCGTCATGATGTCGTCAACCAACCCAGGGAAACCGACCATGACTGTCAGACTTGATCCGCTCGCCGCCGCCCCCAAGATCATGAAGATCTGGTTCGACGCGTCGGTCACGATCTCCTCCAGCCTCGAGCCGAAGCTCGCCGAGCTCGTGAAGATCCGCGCCTCGGAGATCAACGGCTGCGCCAACTGCATCAACTTGCACACGACATTCGCCCGCGATGAGGGTGAGACCGAGCAGCGGATCTACCTGCTGTCGGCCTGGCACGAAGCGCCCTGCTACACCGATCGCGAGCGCGCCGCGCTCGGCTGGACCGAAGCCCTGACGCGGATCTGCGAGCAGCATACCCATGTCGCGGCCTACGAGGCGCTGAAGGCGCATTTCACGCCGGAGGAGCAGGTCAAGGTGACCTTGCTGATCAACATCATCAACGGCTGGAACCGGATCGCGGTCGGCTTTGGCGGCTTCGTCGATCCGAAAGTGATCAAGGCCAGGATGGCGGCGGCGTGACCGCGGAAATGGCACGGGACGACGCAGCGGCTGACTTCGCGCCGCTGCGTCCCAGGCTGATGCGCGTCGCCTATCGCATGGCCTCTGCGCTAGCCGGCAGGGCTTCATTCGGTCCGGATCGCCGGCCGATTGACGTGGCGACGATATCTGACTAAGGTCAGATATATGCTCGACCCCGTGTCCCGCGTCCGTCGCTTCAACCGTGCCGTGACCTCCGCCGTCGGCGCGCTCGACACCTCGTTCCTCGGGCGCGGTCGGCCGCTCGGCGCGGCGCGCGTGCTTAACGCGATCGGGCACGGCCGCGCCGATGTCGGCGAGATCAGGGACTATCTCGGGCTCGATTCCGGCCTGATGAGCCGCCTGCTGCGCAGCCTCGAGGACGAGGAGCTGATCGAGACCACGGCGCATGGCGACGATGCGCGCCGTCGCATCGCACGGCTGACGGCGGCGGGTAAGCGCGAGTTCAGCGCCTATGAGGCGATCTCCAACCGGCAGGCGAAGGACTTTCTCGCCCACCACAGCCAACGCGAGGCGCTGCTGGCGGCGATGGACCTGATCGCCTCGGCGCTCGGCCGCGACGGCACCGCCCTCGATGAGATGGATCCGCGCAGCGACGAGGCGCGGTATTGCCTCGGCGAATACTATGCCGAGCTGGCGCGGCGCTTCGAGAAAGGCTTTGACGTCAGGCTGTCGCGCGACCCCGAGGCCAAGGACATGGTGCGCCCACGCGGCAGCTTCATCGTGGCGATGTCGGACGGGCTGCCGATCGGCTGCGTCGGGCTGAAGGGCAGCAGCGGCGGGTTCGCCGAGATCAAGCGGCTCTGGGTCGCACCCGGCGCGCGCGGTCTCGGCCTCGGCCGCCGCCTGATGGACGCAGCCGAGAAGGCCGCGCGCGAGCTCGGCATCGCGGCGCTACGGCTCGACACCAACAGCGCGCTGCCGGAAGCCGGCCAGCTCTATCGCCGGACGGGCTGGACCGAGATCCCGCGCTTCAATGACGACCCCTACCCCGATCTGTTCTTCGAAAAGCATCTCTGAACGGCGCGCCGCGCGCGGCGCCCGCATCGGCATGTTGTCCGGCGCGACGCGCTGGCCTAAGACAAGGGCATGACCATTCGCCCCATCGTGCGCTATCCCGATCCGCGCCTTGCGCTGCCGGCCGAGCCGGTGACCATGTTCGACGAGGCGCTGCGCGAACTGGCGCAGGACCTGCTCGAGACCATGCGCGCGGCGCCCGGCATCGGCATCACCGCGCCGCATATCGGTGTATCCCTGCGCGTCGTGGTGCTCGAGCTCGATGCCAGCGAGGGCGCGCGGACCTATGTCAATCCGGAGATCATCCGGACCTCGCCCGAGATGATCCTGCACAAGGAAGGCAGCGTGTCGATGCCCGGCGTTACCGACGAGGTCGAGCGCCACGCCCGCGTCCGCATCCGCTATCAGGATCTCGACGGCAACATGCAGACCGAGGAGTCCGACGGCCTGCGCGCCGTGTGCCATCAGCACGAGGTCGATCAGCTCGACGGCATGTTCTGGATCAGGCGGTTGTCCCGCATCAAGCGGGAGCGCCTGATCAAGCGATACGACAAAATCTCGCGGACGTGATCGTAGCCCGCATGAGCGAAGCGACATGCGGGACAAGCCGCGATCAGCAGACGGAAAGGCCCCGGATATCGCTGCGCTCATCCGCGCTACGCGTCTTGCGCGAGCGAACCAACCTGCCCTCGTCCTACCCTCCCGCCATCAAATCCTTCGCCAGCGCCATGTAGGCCGGCAGCGTCACGGGGTCGTTGGCGGCGTTGCCCGCCATCGGGTGCGAGGCGTAGCGCGCGATCACCATCTCGGCCTTCGGATCGATATAGAGGCCCTGGCCATAAACGCCGCGCGCCATGAAGGCGCCGTGCGCATTGTGCGTCACCCACCATTGATTGCGGTAGGACGCTCCCGGCAGTGTGGTGTAGCCGGCAGGCTTGAATTTCCCGGGGTCGCCGCCGCGCGCGATGTCCTCGACAACTTGGGACGGTACGATCTGGCGGCCGTTGAAGCGGCCATGATTGCGGATCGTCTCGCCGAAGCGGGCGAGATCGCGCAGCGTCGTCGACAATCCGCCGCCGCCGCTTTCGGTGCCGATGCGGTCAACGTGATAATGCGCATCCTCCTCGGCGCCCATCGGCGCCCAGATCCGCTCGGAGAGCAGGTCCGACAGCGTCATGCCGCTGGCACGGCGGCAGATCCAGGCCAGCACGTCGGTGTTGACGGTCTTGTAGGCGAACGCCCTGCCGTGCTCACCCTGCTTCTGCTGCGCGCAGAGGAAATCGAAGATATTGGTCGCGCCCTCATGGCCCGGCTCGATCGGCGCCATGCCGTTGGCGCGCCGCAGCCCCCACACGTCGGAATTCTTGTCGGTATAGACCTCGGTGTATTTGAGGCCGGTGGTCATATCCATCGCCTCGTGCACGCGGGCATCGCCGAACGCGCTTGCCTTCAGCTCCGGCACGTAATCGGTGATCGGCGCCTGCGGATCGATCTTGCCCTCCGCAATCAGGATGCCGGCGAGCGTGCCGGTGAACGATTTGGTCACCGACATCGCGATGTGCGGCTTGTGCGGCCTCAGGGCGCCGAAATAGCGCTCGTAGATCAGCTTGCCCCGATGCAGCACGGCGATGCCGTCGGCATAGGTTTCCTCGAGCATGCGCGCGAAGGTCATCGGGCGGCCGTCCATCGTCACCGATGCCGACGTGCCGATATCATGGTCTTCGCGCGGCAGCACCGACGCCGGCCCTGCCCCGCGCCAGACACTCACGGTCGGCACCAGCTGGCGGATGTTGCTCCAGGCCCAGCGCAATTCGGGGAAGCTGCGGAACGAGCCGTTCTGGAAGGTGATGGTCCTGTCCTGCGGCGGCGGAAAGCCCTGCATCCAGCCAAGCGTCTGCGGATCGGATTCGGCGGCGGTGAGATTTTGCTGTTGATTGGCGGCGGCTGCGACGGACATCAGGACTGGCTCCAGAGCTGCGAATGCGAATTTCGTATCACGCGACAGCACCAGGCACATCCCACGTTTGCGCCGGGGTGATCGTCGCGGCGAGCGCACGCCGCAACGCGAATGGCCGCGTGCCGCACACGCCAGCTCGATCGGACACCTGACTATCGAGCCCGGGCCAAATCATTCCACCACGCGGATTACCCCGCCGCCGCGCGCTCGATCGCGGCGATGTCGATGTTCTTCATCGTCATCATCGCCTCCATCGCGCGCTTGCCGGAGGCGCGGTCGGCGCTGTTGACGAGCTCGAGCAGCCGCCGCGGCGTGATCTGCCAGGCAAAGCCCCAGCGATCCCGGCACCAGCCGCACGGC
This sequence comes from Bradyrhizobium australafricanum, assembly GCF_020329495.1. Taxonomy (NCBI): domain Bacteria; kingdom Pseudomonadati; phylum Pseudomonadota; class Alphaproteobacteria; order Hyphomicrobiales; family Nitrobacteraceae; genus Bradyrhizobium; species Bradyrhizobium australafricanum. The sequence continues at coordinate 124,552 of NZ_JAGKJL010000001.1, forward strand.
AATTCCTTGCCGCCGTTGGAAGTGACCGCATTCCAGTAGCGGTCGGTCTCCTCCTGGCTGTCGGTGAGCACCATGAAACTGACCGCCTCGTTCGGCATGTAGTTGGAGCCTCCGTTCAGCCCCACGAAGCGCCGGCCGAGCACGGTGAACTCGACCGTGAGTTCCTCGCCCTGCCCGATGCCCGGTATCGGAGATTGATGGCCTGCGCCGACATGGCTGTCGGGAAACGTCGCAGCATAAAACTCCGCCGCTTCGCGCGCCCGGCCCTGATCGAACCAGAGGCATGTAACGAGATCGGTCATTTGCAGTCTCCTTGTTTGCGCGCAAAGGACGATTGGCGAAGGCGGCAGCCGACATCGCGGCAACAGGCCGATGAAAAATATTTGCGGAACCGCGTTCCGTCACAACACCCGCCTCTAGACACGATCGTCGTCCTGGCGAAAGGACCCATAACCACCGCAACTGATTGGGAACGGGATCACGGCCCCAGCGTCGCGTAATGGGTCCTGGCTTTCGCCAGGACGACAGTGAGTGTGTGGCATGGCCTCCATCCCCGATCGTCGTCCCTGCGGGTTCTCGCCTTTGGCGGGACCGGCCCCGGATTTCGCTGCGCTTCATCCGGGCTACGCTTGGCCAAAATATTCCGGAATCGGCTGTCGGGGCGCGCGCCGCCCGCTCGTCCTCAGGACGCAAGGACATGGAGAGAAACGATGACGCCCATCATTACCGCCTTCGAACGGTCGCCCGATGGCGGCAAGGGACTGGCGCGCGATACGCGCGTTCGCTGGGCGCTGGAAGAAGCGGGCCAGCCTTACGAGGTTCGCCTTGTTTCGTTCCAGGCGATGAAGGAGCCTGCGCATCTGGCGCTGCATCCCTTCGGCCAGATTCCGACCTATGAGGAAGGTGATCTGGCGCTGTTCGAGACAGGCTCGATCGTGCTCCATATCGCCGAGCGTCATGCCGGGCTGCTGCCCGGCGATGCCAATGCCCGCACCCGCGCAATCACCTGGATGTTTGCCGCGGTCAACACGGTGGAACCGCCGATCCTCGAACTCATGACCGCCAGGATTCTGGAGAGCGACAAGCCCTGGACCAAAGATCGCCTGCCGCTGGTCATGGATCGCATCCGCGACCGGCTGAAGCAACTCTCCCCCCGCCTCGGCAAGGCCGACTGGCTCGACGGCGCGTTCAGCGCGGGCGACCTCATGATGGTGTCGGTGCTGCTCAGGCTGAGAGCATCGGGCATTCTCGACGAATATCCGGGCCTGTCCGCCTACGTCGCCCGCGGCGAAGCCCGGCCGGCTTACCAGCGCGCTTTCGAGGCTCAGTTGGCGGTTAACACGGGTAAGCGACCGGCCGGCTGAGGTTGGCGACAACAGGGACAGCGCCCTCGCGCAGACGACAAAGCCGCCGGACATCGGTGCACTCGTCCGGGCCAGGTTTGCTAGTCGAATGGATCGTGTTCTGGCAGCGGTTCGGTCAGTTCGAAGCCTGGATGAAGCTGCGAAATAATCTCCAGCGCGGTGCGGCCGGGTGCGATCCCCGCGGGGTGCACGCCCGACGCATCGAAATACTGGTTGCTCAGCACCGCGACACCGCATTGCAGTTCCGGCACGACGATCACGATCGCTTCGAAGCCGCCTCTGCTCGTCGCGCCGTTCTTTGTGAAAACGGTATGGCCCTGCGTGTCCGTGGTGATCTGCCAGCCGAGGCCCATGGTGACGCTGGTCTTCTCCCCGCAAACGGGGAATGTCCCCTGGTTCTGCTGCGTGAGCGCGATTTGCAACCCGAGCGGCCCGTTCGGGGCCGCGATCTGCGCCGCAAGAAATTTGAGCATATCGTCGCCGGTGGTTTTCAGATCAAAGGCTGTGCCGCCGGTCGGCGTGTTGCGGTCGAAGACGATCGGATATGGCGGCTCGGAGCTCTTGCTCCAATGCCCGATACATCCCTTCGCGATCTTCCACGACGAATTGAGCACGGCTCCGGTCTGCTTCATGCCGAGCGGACCGGTGATGTATTCGACCAAATTTTCGTTGTAGTTATGGCCCTTGTCTTTCGCAAACATCTGCGTGACCGCAAAGCCCAGGGTCACGAAGCCGATGTTGGAATACTGCCAGCAGCCCTGCGGCGGCGTATCATATTGATTCCACCAGTTGATGAGTTCACTGGAGGGCGGCTCGTCCGCAAACAGTTGCTCGCTGTAGCCAGTCAAGCCGTCCCCCGGCTGCTCTGGCATGCCGGAGGTATGGGTGGCGAATTGCACGAGCTGGATGGCGTCCAGCACCGGCGTTCCCACCGCGTTCGCGCTGAAGAGGTTCAGATAAGGGCCGATGGTATCGTCAAGAGTGGGCCCACCAGCCTTGACCGCCACCGCCAGCAATGTGCTGGTGAACACCTTGGTTACCGATCCGATCTCGAACACCGTGTCGGTCGTGACACTGAATGGCGCGGGCGAAGAGCCGGCCACGCCTGACAGTCCCTTGGGGTAGACGTAGCCCTTGGTGCCGAACGACTTTTCGTCATAGACCGCGATGCAGCAGCCAGGGGCGTTGCTGATGCCGAGGTATTTTTCGGCCGCCTGTTGAACGATCTGTGCCGGACTTGTCGTCGCCTCGATCATCTGGTCGCTCATTTCGCCCTCCTGCCGGTGAAGATGCACCATGTTGACCCTTGGTTGCATCATCTCATATAACGCCGTTCAGCGCGAGTGAAATCACCGTGACTATTTGTTTCAAGTTCGCTCGGTGGAGCGTTCGCGCGGAAAAACAGCGTCGTCAGACGCCGGCTTGCGCCGACTTCCCGGCAGTCGCGAAGAGTCTCGCGGGAAATCGGGGCCGGGTTAGCCGAACGCGTAACCTGCTGCCTCGCGCCCGGCTTCAAGATGTGGCGGATTACGCTTCGCCGGTCCACCTGCGCTCGGCTGGATTATGCTTGCTGCCGGAGCATCGGAAATGACATGGTCGATCTCACACCGCCGATGCAGGCAGAGCGCAGGACTTCTTCGTGAGCAACAATCAAGTGATCAAACTTGCGGTGATCGGACGCGGCCTGATCGGATCGGCGGCTGCGCGGCATCTGAGCAAGATGGGCCACGATGTTGCGCTGATCGGGCCCGATGAGCCGGCGGATTTTTCGCGCCATGGCGGCGTGTTCGGCAGCCACTATGACGAGGGCCGCATCACGCGGAGTTACGATCCAGGGGCGTTCTGGCGGCAAGCGAACCGCGCTGCGATTTCGCGCTACGGCGAGATTTCAGCGGAGAGCGGCGTGGAGTTCTATCGGGAAGCCGGTGCGCTTCACATCGGCCGCAGCGAAACCACTGATGTTGCTTCGATCGGCAGGATCTGTGCCGAAGACGGGATCCGGTGTGAAGCCTATCATGATGCGGGGCTCGCGGAGCGCTTTCCGTTTCTGAAATCGACGGCGGGAATGCAGGGCTATTTCGAGCCGCGCAATGCCGGATACATCAGCCCGCGCCGTCTGGTCCGCGCGCAGATGATCGCGGCGGAACGCGCCGGCGCCCGGATCATCGACGAACCCGCGCTGGGGATTTCGGAAAGCGGCTCCGGCGTGACGATCCGGACGCGATCGGGCAGCGTCGAGGCCGAGCGTGTGCTGGTTGCGGCGGGTGGGCATACCCAATCGCTGCTCGGCCGCTCCCTGGGCTTTACGGTCTATGGGCGGACCGCGGCGCTGTTCCGGCTTGGTGCGGCGGAGGTTCAACGCCTGGCCGGAATGCCGTCGATGCGTTGTCTCGGGCCCAAGGGTGACAATCCCTACATCCTGCCGCCGATCCCCTATCCGGACGGCCAGACCTGGCTGAAGCTCGGCGGCGATCCGGTCGATCTTCCGCTCGACAGCGACGCCGATATCAAGGATTGGTTCCGCTCGGGCGGATCGATCGAGGTTGCCGATCGGCTTCAAGGACAGATCCTTGACCGCATTCGCGACCTCGCTTTCGAGGAACGCCGCGTCGTGCCTTGCATGACCACCTTCGGCGACAGCGGCCTGCCCTGCATCGGACCGCTTTCTGAGCGCGTCACGGTCGCCTTCTGCTGCTACGGCAAGAGCGCAAAATGTTCGGACGAACTCGGCCGGCTCGGCGGCATGGCGCTGCTCGGCGAGGTCAGAGCCGAGCTCGCGCCATGACGGAGTTTTTGTGCGGCGTTTGCGTCCGAAAGTTCCTAGGCACGCAGGACAGGTTCGCCAGCGGGTAGCCCGCACGAGCGCAGCGATATGCGGGACGCCACGACACGCCCCGGATATCGCTTCGCTCATCCGGGCTACGCTTGCTGAACCCGTAGGAGTGTCAACGCGCACGTAACGCACCCTCACGATCATCACGCGAAGACGTGATGAATTACGCTTCGTTCATCCGAACTGTCGGTGATGGTCTGCATCGCGCAACACAACTGCGAGGACCTCATTGCTCACGCAGCGTTGAGCCGGCGTGAGTGATGATTGCATTTAAGTCCGCCGTTGCCGTGCACAAATATCTGACGAGGCCAGACTCCTCGGCCCCATAAACAAAACGGAGAAACTCCATGACGAACGTCAAACTCCTGTCGGCTGCTTTGATCGCGGTTGCCATGATCGCGTCGCCGGCAATGGCGCGTGAAACCCACGCGATGTCCCGCCACGTCGCGGAGGCAAGCGCTGCCACGCCGACCGAGCCCGTCTATGTCGACGGTCGCGCCTGCATTCCAGCGCCGCGCGTTGGTTCATTCGCCACTGCGCCCTGGACCGGCAACAACGTCCCCTGCGAACCGGGTCCGTATTGATCGCGCCGCGCGCATCGATCGGTCGGGCGGCCTCCTAGCTGCTTGACCGCCGTGGTGTGCCATCGCGACGATGAAACAGCGAGTAGCCCGCATGAGCGCAGCGATATGCGGGGCACCACGCGACACACGGATAGAAATGCCCCGGATATCGCTTCGCTCATCCGGGCTACGCTTTGCTACCATCAGCAGCGCAAGAGACTGACCGCGATTTTCGCTTGGTGCAATCGCGGCTCGGCTTCCGACCGGATTACGGCAAGCGCCATCGGCGACCTGCCGCGCGTCAGTCGCGTGATACGGACAGCCCGGCGAGAAGCGGAGCGTATGCGGTGAGCCTGCGGGATACGAACTCGGTGAAGAGCCGCACGCGCTTCGTCTTGCGTGTCTCTCCCTGTGTGAGAAGCCAGAGCGTTCCGTACATGTGCAAGTCGGTACCCGGCACCCTCACCAGCAGCGGGTCGGCATCTCCGACGAAGCACGGCAGCGTCGTCATGCCGATCCCCTGCTGCACCGCGACGATCTGCGCCGCGGCATCTGTGGCCCGGAACGGAACCTCGGCGGCGCGCACCTCACCCTCGTGAGCCCAGTCCGGAATTCCGTGAATACTTATGACGATCCACCTGACGGGATCAGGCGCGCCCGCGCGCCACGCGGCCAGTCGATCGCGGGATATGTAGATGCCTCCGAACAGCTCCGGTCCCTTCAGGCCGTGAAGATTGAGCGGCAGGGTTTTGCGGTCGTAGACGACGCGGATCGCGACATCGGCCTCTCGATTGGTCAGATTTGCCAGCTCGCCGGATGACAGGATTTCCATCTCGATATCCGGATGCAGTCGCGCGAAATCGGAGAAGTCCGGCATGAGCAGGTGTGTCGCGAGGGGCGGCGCCAGCGTCACTCGCAGAAGCCCGCGCACGCTCTGGTCGCGGCCGAAGACGCGCGTCTCCAGCTGGTGCGACGACGCTTCCATCTGGTCCGCGAGCTCGAGGACCTCTTCCCCCGCAGCCGTCAGGCGGTAGCCCGAAGGCAGCTTTTCGAACATCTGCGCTCCGAGCCGCTCCTCCAGTTGGGCGACGCGTCGCAGCACGGTCGAGTGGTTCACCCCGAGGCGCTCGGCGGCAGCCCGGACCGAGCCTCCGCGCGCGACGGCAAGAAAGTAGCGAACGTCATCCCAGTCGATCATGGTGCAATCCAGCACCGCTGGGGTGCGCCTTCCAAAGCCCGTCTCCAGTACATCGAACAGCATCTCGTATGTGGGTAGCACGGGCGATCATCATAGCCCAAGCCGAATAGCCACGCCGACAAGCGCGGCCCAATTCCGAACGGCGGACACCGATCGTCGCGGCTGTCGTCAGTCATCCGGCCGGATCGATTTCGCACCACCGATGTGCGCGCTTCCGCACTCAACGCCTGACGCCGGCGGAGCTACGTCGAGGTTCTCGGGGGCCATCTCGCAAAATGGGACCAGAGACGCTGTCCGACACGACGAAAGGAGAAGTCATGGGAAAGCTTGAGGGTAAGGTTGCAGTCATCACGGGTGGATCGAGCGGCATGGCGCTGGCGAGCGCCAGGCGGTTCGTTGAAGAAGGCGCCTATGTTTTCATCACGGGCCGAAGGCAGGAGGTGCTCGACGAGGCGGTCAAGCTGATCGGCCGGAACGTAACCGGCGTGCGCGGCGATGCGGCCAATCTCGACGACCTCGATCGTTTGTTCGATACAGTCAAGCGGGAAAAGGACAGGATCGACGTCCTGTACGCGAGCGCCGGCATCGGCAACGCCGTCCCACTGGGGGAGATTACCGAGCAGCATTTCGATGCGGCCTTCGGCCTGAATACGCGCGGCACGCTGTTTACGGTCCAGAAGGCGTTGCCGCTGTTCAACGATGGCGGATCGATCTTCATGACCGGGTCGGTCGCGTCGGTGAAGGGCTTTCCTGGTTACAGCGTGTATGCGGCGAGCAAGGCGGCGTTGCGCTCATTCGCACGCACCTGGCTCAACGAACTGAAGGGCAGGAATATCCGGGTGAACGTGCTGAGCCCGGGGCCGATCGCCACTCCGATGCAAGACCAGGTCCTCACCGAGGAGGCGAAGCGGATGTTCGAATCCCTGATCCCGCGGGGAAAGATGGGTCGCCCTGAGGAAATTGCGGCGGCCGCGCTGTTTCTTGCTTCAGACGATTCGAGCTTCGTGAATGGGGTGGAGTTGTCTGTCGACGGCGGTTTTTCGGCCATCTGAAATCGAATCAACACCAACACGGATCGGAGAAGCACTATGAGCTACGCGATCGTAGGATTCGGTAAGATAGGCCAGGCCCTCGCCCACGCCTTCGCCCGTAAAAACATCGACGTGATCGTCGCAAGCCGCCGGCCGCCCGAGGCGTTGGCGCCACAGGCTCGGGCGATTGGACCCGGGGTCGTCGCCAAGTCGCTGCGGGAAGCGCTCGAGGCCGACACAATCATCCTGGCGGTCCCGTTCGGGGAGCATCGCGAGGTCGCGAAGGCCCTGCCGAGCTGGAAAGGCAAGACGGTGATCGACGCGATGAACGCGTTTCCAGTCCCTGAAGAGCTGGACGGCCTGCCGTCCTCCGCCTTCGTCGCGAAGGCGTTCACCGGCGCCAAGCTCGTCAAAGGGTTCAATCACCTGATTGCGGCCATCCTGGCTGCCGATCCGATCGTCGAGGGTGGGCACCGGGTGGTCTTGCTGTCTGGTGACGACGAGGACGCGGTCGCGCCTGTGGCGGCCTTGGCGAAGCAACTCGGGTTCGCGCCCGTCAAGCTGGGAAGGCTCAACGAGGGTGGCGCGCTGGTGCACGCACGCGGCCGCACTTGGGGCCCGCTCATCTTCCAGGATTTGTTCAAGAAGGAGCAGTGATTGATCCCGGCCGTGTGATTTGGCCCGAGACGCGAGTAGCCCGCATGAGCGCAGCGATATGCGGGGCACCCGCGACGCGCAGATAGAAATGCCCCGGATGTCGCTGCGCTCATCCGGGCTACGCTTGCCATCCTGGCGATCCGCCCTCGCGTAAGACTCGCGAGGGCGGTGTTCGCAAACGACGATCTCAATCAAGATGCCTCGATCGGCTCGGACATGGCTATCCGGTTCTTCACGCTGGGACGCTCCTGCATCGCGGCATACCATGCCAAAAGAGCCTCGCACTCCATCGGCACCGGCACGTTCACGAGTCCCGCGAAGATCAAGCCGCCTATGAGGGTGATGTCGGCCATCGTGAACGCCTCGCCGGCGACGAACGGCTGTGCTTTCAGAATGCCGTCAAAGTAGTGCATCCCCCTGAGGGCCTTGTCGCGCTGACGGAATCCCCATTCGGGGTTCTGATAGATCTCGACATGAGGCCCGAGGCCCGGCGTGGCGTGGTGGAAATAGGCGCTGACGGCGTCGAGCAGTTCCAGTTCGGCGCGCTTGCTCATCATGTGGATCACGCCCTTTTCGCGCGGCGTCCTGCCGGTCAGCGTCGGCGCGCCATCGAGCGCGTCAAGGTACTCGGTGATGGCCGTGCACTCGCCAATGAAGGTCCCGTCGTCGAGCTCGAGCACCGGCAGCGTGCCGGAGTAGTTCTTGGCGAGGAATTCGGGCTTCTTGTGCTCGCCCTTGTAGAGATCGACCAATACGAACTCCACTTGCGGCCGCAGGTTCTTCTCGGCCAAAGCGATGCGAACGCGGGCCGGATATGGGCCAGTTGGCCAATCGTAGATCTTCATCATGACTCCTGTCTACCTGTCACTTGGTAGGGTAAAACTAGCCTTCAAATCCGGCCGGTCAACGCCTATCTGTCACTTGGTAGATAACGAAGCAGTGAGGCGACGAAGTGAGTTCGAGCTCTCGGGAGGCCATCCTGGCGGCAGCAAAGCGGACCGCGCAGGCGCGCGGCTATGGCGGCTTGAATTTCCGTGATCTCGCGGACGAAGTCGGGATCAAGGCCGCCAGCATCTATCACCATTTTCCGAGCAAGGCCGATCTCGGCGTGGCCGTCGCGCAGCGCTACTGGGAGGACACTGCCGCCCAACTCGAGGCGATGCTGGCAGAAACGGCCGATCCTGTCCGCTGCCTGCGTCGATATCCCGATGTGTTTCGCAAAGCGCTCGAGAACAACAATCGCATGTGCCTCTGTAGCTTCATGTCGGCGGAAGTCGACGAGCTGCCGGAGGCAGTGAAGAAGGAGGTCCAGACCTTTGCCGACGTCAACGTCGCGTGGCTGAGCAAGCTGTTGGTGGCCGCGGGCCTGGTCGGTTCCAGAAAGAGCGAACAGCGGGCCCGTGCCATCTTCGCCGCCGTCGCCGGCGCGCAGCTCATCGCCAGAAGCCGCTCCGATATTTCGCTCTACGACTCGATGATCGACAGCTATCGCGCCGCGGGTCTTCTGCCGGCATAGATGGCCCGAATGTCAGATCGACGTGAGGCGGCGACGCCCTGCTCCCACTCGATTGTTCTAAGCCATGGTAGCAAGTAGCCCGCATGAGCGAAGCGATATGCGGGACACCACGCGACACGCTGACAGGAAGTGCCCCGGATATCGCGGAGCCTGTCATCGGGCGCGCGTTCGCGCGACCCGTTGGCTCATCCGGGCTACGCTCGCTGGTACACGCACGCGGCCGCATCTGGGGCCCGCTCATCTTCCAGGATTTGTTCAAGAAGGAGCAGTAATCGGCGCACGGGCGCCGTTCGAACAGTGGGGAGACACCCTGGCCGCGCCGGATGAACAGCGCGCAGTTCGGTTCAACGGTTTCAAACAGCACCAGATATGGCAGCGCGTTCTCGCGACGATAATCGTCCGAGACTTGATGTTGGTTTCACCCTCTTCGATCAGAGGGCGCAGGGAAGACCGGGTGCCGATCGCACCCATGGGCCCCGAGCAATGGGTAGGAAGCTCGGGGGTCGGACCACAGGTGTAACCGGAAACATCCGGCCTTCCTTGCGCGATGGTTGTGCGGCTTACTTCGTGCTCTCCCCGGCGAGACTGGGCTTTTTTGTCACCGTTTCGCGAAGATGTTTCGCATCTCGCGGAAGACACCTACCACTAGGGCGTCAGGACCACACGACTTCACCGTCCGCTTCATGCGCACTCGTCAGTCGCGCACTCAGCGTCCACCGCATCCCACACCACGCTCGTGACGATCGCGAAACGCCCCTCGTGTCGGGTGGGACGCGCATATTGAACATCTGAGTTGGGTCAAACGCCAAGCGGAATATTTTCTTATCGCCGGGTTGACGGGTTTTGCTGAGTTGCCCGTCGGGTTGATTTGTCGCAGGTGGCGTCAAGGAATTTGATTTGCACCGAAGCAACTCAGCCGCGCGACACGTGTCGGCCGTAGCCCGGAGGGAGCGCAGCGAAAATCCGAGACCAGTCCCGCCGGAGGCGTGATGGCGTCGGTACTGCTCAGCGAGTAGCCCGCATGAGCGGAGCGATATGCGGGACGTCACAGGAGGCGCTGACAGGAAATGCCCCAGATATCGCTTCGCTCATCCGGGCTACGCTTTCCAAGCGCCTGCAAGCTCATCACTGCTTGAAGCAATATTCACGATGCCATCTCAGGAAATGCGGATGCGGACGATCGGACACGCGCTGCGGTGCAAGCGCGTGTCCTGATTGGTTAATTATCGATCGTATGCCTCGCGGATCATTGGTCTGCCGCGAGATCAATATTTCCAAATTGTCAGCCAAGCTAATCAAGCCCCGATCGAACATCCAATGCGCCGTCCCTGAAAGCGCGATCCCGTTGCTAACAATATCCGGCCCGCTCGCCTCCACTGGCCGAATGTGTGCGGCGGCGACTTCCGCGCGCCCTCTTCCATTGATCAGCTTTAGTCCTGTGATCGCGCACCGTTCGTCATAGGCACGTAGAACCACGCGACGAAAGACCCGGTCGCGCATGATCCTCGACATCGTAACGGTTACGCGGTCGCGTTGCTGGTCGTATATGAAGGGCGCTTGTTCTCCCTCTCCAATATCGAGCGATGGCACATCATTGTCGGAACGCGGCAACAGAGGCACGTCTTCCTCGAAGCCCAGTTCGACTATCCTGGCAAAATCTTCAGGTGAAAGTGGACGAACCGCCGATTGAGCCCGTCCGGATATGCGTCCCTGATCATTGAGAACACCTCGCTCTACCGGTCCCGTCGCACCGTTGAAGGGGACCGGATTTGCGAAGTCGAGATAGGTTCCCGGCTCGATCAGCGCGAGATACATCCCGGAAATGCCGGGATCGGGGATAACTTGACGAACCTTGGCGATTGCAAAGTAACCCTTTGTTTCAGCCACTTTGCTTGGTTCGTAGTAGACAATCCAGTCATCGACGCAGGCCTCGACGCGGCGCAAATACTGGCTGGGGAACTGATACTTTTCCGCAGGACTATCGTCGTAGATCGAGTCCGACCGATGAATGAATACGCCAAATCCCATAGCTTCTTCGGCCCGACCTCCCCGGATCTATTTGGTCTTCGTAACAACGCTCCAAGAAGTCATCGTGGGATCTGCTTTTTCGCGACTGGACATCACTCCCACTCAATCGTCCCCGGCGGCTTAGACGTCACGTCGTACACCACCCGGTTGACGCCCTTCACCTCGTTGATAATGCGCGTCGCGGTTTCCCCTAAGAATTTCATGTCGAACTGGTAGAAATCCGCGGTCATGCCGTCGGTCGAGGTGACGGCGCGCAGGCCGACGACGTATTCGTAAGTTCTGCCGTCGCCCATCACGCCGACGGTCTTCACCGGCAGCAGCACCGCGAAAGCCTGCCAGATCGCGTCGTAGAGCCCGTGCTTGCGGATCTGGTCGATATAGACCGCATCCGCGTTGCGCAGGATGTCGAGCTTCTCCCTGGTGATGTCGCCGGGGCAGCGGATGGCGAGGCCGGGGCCCGGGAACGGGTGGCGGCCGACGAACACTTCGGGCAGGCCGAGCTCGCGGCCGAGCACGCGCACCTCGTCCTTGAAGAGCTCGCGCAGCGGCTCGACCAGCTTCATGTTCATGCGATCAGGCAGGCCGCCGACGTTGTGGTGCGACTTGATGGTGACAGACGGACCGCCGGTGAAGGAGACGCTCTCGATCACATCGGGGTAGAGCGTGCCCTGTGCCAGGAATGCGGCGCCGCCGATCTTCTTAGCTTCGGCCTCGAACACGTCGATGAACAGGCGCCCGATGGTCTTGCGCTTCACCTCGGGGTCGGTGACGCCCTCGAGCTCGCCCAGAAACTCTTTCGACGCGTCCACATGGACCAGCGGGATGTTGTAGTGGTTGCGGAACAGGTCGACGACGGTCTTGGCCTCGTCGAGCCGCAGCAGGCCGTGATCGACGAACACGCAGGTGAGCTGGTCGCCGATCGCCTCATGGATCAGGACCGCTGCCACGGCGGAATCGACGCCGCCGGAGAGGCCGCAGATCACCTTGCCCGGGCCTACCTGGGCGCGGATCTTCTCGATCGCCTCCTCGCGGAACGCCCGCATGGTCCAGTCGCCGGTGAGCCCCGCGACCTTGCGCACGAAGTTGCGCAGCAGCTTGGCGCCATCCGGCGTGTGCACCACCTCGGGATGGAACATCAGGCCGTAATATTTGCGCGTCTCGTCCTGGATGATCGCGAACGGCGCGTTCGGCGAGGTGCCGGCGACGGAGAAGCCGGGCGGCATCTTGGTGATGCGGTCGCCATGGCTCATCCACACCTGGTGCTTCTCGCCATGGCCCCAGATGCCGTCGAACAGCTGGCTGTCGGTCTTCACCTCGACATCGGCACGGCCGAACTCGCGATGGTGTCCGCCCTCGACCTCGCCGCCGAGCTGGGCCGCGAGCGTCATCTGGCCGTAGCAGATGCCGAGCACGGGAACGCCGGATTCGAAGATCAGTTGCGGCGCGCGCGGCGAGCCGGTCTCGTGCACGGATTCAGGGCCGCCGGAGAGGATCACCGCCTTCGGCTTCATTTCCTTGAAGGCGGCCTCCGCCTTCTGGAACGGCACGATCTCGGAATAGACGCCCATCTCGCGGACGCGGCGGGCGATCAGTTGCGTCACCTGGCTGCCGAAATCGACAATCAGAATCTTGTCATGCGCCGAGGCCACGGAGGGCGTCGACGGCGCTTGAGCTGTGTCTTGGGCTGTGTGCTGGGCTGTCATGGCAAGCAGATACGCGACGGCGCCCGCCCCCGCAACCGCGCTCGAAGGGGCGCCCACATTCTTCTTTGGGCATGGACAAATCCATATAGGTCAGTATTATTGACCTAATTTGGCCATAAGCCACATGGAGGAAACCAATGCCGGATTTTCACGAGCCATCCCGCCTTGCCCTGCTCGGCCGCGACTGGATCGCCGCCTGGAACGCGCGCGACCTCGAGCGGGTGCTTTCGATGTATGCCGAGGATGCCGAGATGACCTCGGACCGGATCCCGCCGCTCGGCTTCGGCGCGTCAGGCACCGTGCGCGGCAAGGCGAGCTTGCGGGCCTATTGGAGCGCGGCGCTGGCGAAATTGCCCGAGCTGCATTTCGAGCTGATCGACCTCTATGTGTCGCCGGACAGCGTTGTCGTGTTTTACCAGAACGAACGCGGCAACAAGATCTGCGAGTATTTGCGACTGGATGCCGAAGGCAAGATCAGGCAAGGCTCGGCGAACCATCTGGTGGGTTGACCGCGCTCTCTCCTCGTCATTGCGAGCGCAGCGAAGCAATCCATTTTGTCCGCATATGCGGAACGATGGATTGCTTCGTCGCTTCGCTCCTCGCAATGACGGTAGAGGAATCGTAAGTTGGGCAGAACGTCAGGAACCACGCCCATGAAAATCCCGACCCTGCCCTTCACCGTCACCGACTGGAACAAGCTCGAGCCTTCAGTGCATCCCGGCGAAACCGGGCAAGCGCTGTGGCGCACGCTCAACATCGGCGAGCTGCGGGTCCGGATGGTCGAATATTCGCCCGGCTATCTCGCCGATCACTGGTGCGATCGCGGCCATGTGCTCTACGTCGTCGCGGGCGAGCTCGACACCGAGCTGCGCGACGGCCGCAGATTCACGCTGAAGCCGGGCATGAGCTACCAGGTCTCCGACTTCGGCGACGCCGCGCATCGTTCGTCGACCAAGACGGGTGCGACGCTGTTTATTGTGGATTGATCACACGTCGTCCGTCACCCCCGCGCAAAGGCTTCGCCTTTGTCGCTGGAGGAGCGCGTAGCGCGTCTCGAAGGGCGACGGCCCGGCTCCATCCCCGTCATTGCGAGCGTAGCGAAGCAATCCATCGCGCCGCTTGCCGAGACATGGATTGCTTCGTCGCTTCGCTCCTCGCAATGACGTGGAGAGAGTCCGCCCTTCGCTCACCGCCTCCGCGCCGCCACCTTGCTCACCTTCGTGTCCGCCCAGCTCAGCGGCTTGCCGCTCTTCGACGGCAGCATGAGCTGCCCAACCGCCTGCCCGGCCTGGTCGAGCAGCACCGAATGCGGCTCGCCGCGCGCAAAGAGATGCGCCTCGCCCCATTGCCGCAAGCTGACCACGATCGGGAACAGGTCGTGGCCCCGCTTCGTCAGCACATATTCCTGATAGGCGCTGCCGTCGGAGGCTGCGACCTGCTCGAGCACGCCGAGCTCGATCAGCGTGCGCAGCCGCGTCGTCAGCATGCCCTTGGCGATGCCGAGATTCTTCTGGAAGTCGCCGAACCGGCGCAGGCCGTCGAACGCGTCGCGCACGATCAGGAGCGACCACCAGTCGCCGATCGCGTCCAGCGCGCGCGCCACCGGGCATTCCGCTTTGGCAAATGCGGTCCGCTTCATCGCGGCCAACCTTTCTCGATCACGATTCCGAACTGGTCCTAAAATAGGACTAGACAGCGCCCGGCGCAACTGGTCTCATGATGAGACCAGATTGCGAATTGCAGCGGAGGCAAGATGACGAACCAGACCATGGCCAAGGCCGGACCGGCCGAGGCCGATCACAAGACGCACAACAGGCCCAGCCACACCACGGCTCGCGCTCTGTCTCCCGCCGTCGTACTGCTGTTCGCCGTCGCCTGCGGGCTGAGCGTCGCCAACATCTATTTCGCGCAGCCGCTGCTGGATACCATGGCGCAGGATCTCTCCATCACGCCGGCGGTGATCGGCGGCGTCGTGACGCTGACCCAGGTCGGCTACGCCTTCGGCCTGATGCTGATCGTGCCGCTCGGCGATCTCTGGGACCGCCGCAGGCTGATCGTCGGCCAGACCGTGCTGTCGGCGATCGCGCTCATCATCGTCGGCGCCGCGCCGAACGCCGCGGTGCTGCTTGTCGGCATGGTGCTGGTCGGGCTGCTCGCCGTCGTGATCCAGGTGCTGGTCGCCTACGCCGCGACGCTGGCAGCGCCGGCCGACCGCGGCCGCACCATCGGCACCGTCACCAGCGGCGTGGTTTCGGGCATTCTGCTGGCACGGTTTGCCGCCGGCGCGCTGGCCGATCTCGGCGGCTGGCGCGTGGTCTATCTCACCTCGGCCGTGCTGACGCTGGTGCTGGCGGTGCTGTTGGCACGCGCGCTGCCGCGGCATGCGCCGCAGCCGATGGCCGGATCGTCCTACGCCAAGCTGCTGCGCTCGACGCTCGCGCTGTTCGTCGAGGAGCAGGTCCTGCGCGAACGCGCGGTGTTCGCGCTTCTGATCTTCGCAAGCTTCAGCGTGTTCTGGAGCTCGGTCGTGCTGCCGCTCGCGGCACCCCCGCTCTCGTTGTCGCACACCACGATCGGGATGCTCGGAATCGCCGGCCTCGCCGGCGCGCTGGCGGCGCGCAATTCCGGCCAGCTCGCCGACCGCGGCTGGGGACAGCGCACCACCGGCCTGTCGCTGCTGCTGATGCTCGCCGGCTGGGTGCCGATCGCCTGCCTCAACACCTCGCTATGGCTGGTCGTGGCCGGCGTCCTGATGATCGACTTCGCGGTGCAGGCGATCCATGTCACCAACCAGAGCCTGATCGTCGCCGCACGCCCCGACGCGGCGAGCCGGCTGGTCGGCGGCTACATGGTGTTCTACTCGATCGGAACAGGTTTTGGCGCGATCAGTTCGACAATGGCCTATGCCGTCGCCGGCTGGCCCGGCGTCTGCGTGCTGGGTGCCGCGATCAGCGCCTGCGCGCTGCTGTACTGGGTCATCGTGGTGAGCCGGACGCCGGTGCCGATTGGTGCGTGCTCCGAAGCGTAGTGGACACGCCCGTCATTGCGAGCCAACGGGTCGCGCGAACGCGCGCCCGATGACAGGCTCCGCGAAGCAATCCATCGTGCCGCAAGCGGAGAAATGGATTGCTTCGTCGCTTCAGCGCAAAATTGCTCTGCAATTTTGTCGCGAGCTCCTCGCAATGACGGCGGGGGAAGCGTTACGCCTTCTTCAACACCGAGACGAAGAACCCATCCGTGCCGGTGCGGCGCGGCGTCATCAGCAGGCCCTCCGGCGACAGCAATGCGGCCTCCGCAAATTGCTCGGCCTTGTCCCACAGCACCGCTGCGGTCTGTTCCGGCGGCTGCACGGAGAACTCCGGATGCCGCGCGATGAAGGCCCTGACCTGCTCGCCGTTCTCCTCCGAGAGCACCGAGCAGGTGATGTAGGCGATGCGGCCGCCGCCCTTCACCAGCGGCGCGGCGCGCTCCAGCACCTCGGCCTGATCCTTCAGCCGCACCTCGAGCGCGCCGGGGCGCATGCGCCATTTGGCGTCGGGATTGCGGCGCCAGGTCCCGGTGCCGGTGCAGGGCGCGTCGATCAGCACGAGGTCGGCGGACGCCTTGATGTCGGACAGCACCTCCTCCTCGCCGCGCGGCGTGCGCACATCGCAATTGTGCACGCCGGCGCGCGACAGCCGCTCATGGATCGGCGCAAGCTGGCGCTTGTCGCTGTCGGTCGCGATCAGCCGGCCCTTGCCCTGCATCATCGCCGCCACCGCCAGCGTCTTGCCACCGGCGCCGGCGCAGAGGTCGATCACCTGCTCGCCGGGCTTGGCCGCCGAGAATAGCGCGGCGAGCTGCGAGCCCTCGTCCTGGACCTCGATGGCGCCCTTGATGAAATCCTCCTCGGCATGGATGCCCGGATTGCGCGCGTCGGCGCCGAGCTCGATGCGCAGGCCGAGCGGCGACCACGGCGTTTCCCTGGCGCCGAGATGCGACAGCCGCGGCAGCACCTTCTCGCGCTTGCCGCGCAGCGTGTTGACGCGCAGGTCGAGCGGCGCGCGGCTCGCCATCGCGGTCGCTTCCGCCGCGCGGTCGTCGCCGAACACCCTTGCCAGATGCGGGTCGAGCCAGTCCGGATAATCGCCCGCGACATGCGCCGGCGCATCCTCGAGCGAGCGCGAGACCAATGCGGCCTCCTCGGTCGCGGTCAGCGGATCCGGCGCGAACCGGCCGCCGTCGCACAGCGCCTGGATCGTAGCGATGTCCATGCCGCGTTCGAGCTTGAGCATGCCGAGCACGCGCGACCGCGCGCTGGCGTCATCCATCAACCAGGCCGCGGAGGATTGCCGGCGCAGCACGTCCCAGATCAGGCCGGAGATCGCGGCGCGATCGCCGGAGCCGGCATAACGGTGCGCGGTGCCCCATTCCTTCAGCGCTTTCGCCGCGGGAATGCGCTGTGCGTCGATGGTGGCGATCAGCTCGATCGCGGCGGAAAGCCGGGCAGCGGGGGTCATTGGTCTCTTTCGGTTGGGCGCATCAGATCAGCAGCAGCAGTCTGAGCGCGAAATACAGCCACATGGCCGCCAGCACCAGCGCGCCGGCGAACCAGGCGAGCGAGCGCGGCCGCACGTCGTTGGAGGTGACGAACACGCCGGCATGGGCAAACCGCGTCACCACGAACACCCAGGACATCAGCACGATGAACAGATCGGCACGGCGCAGCGGCAGCGCAATAGCGATCAGGACATAGAACAGGATCGGCAGCTCGAACTGGTTGGCGAAGCAGTTGCCGAACTTGGTGGCCTGGGCCGGCCAGTTCGGCTCGCGCAGCGCGATATCGGCGATCTTTGTCTCGCCGCTCGTCAGCGCCCTCGTGCGCGTCGTCGCCATGGCGAACAACAGCGCGAAGGTGATCCCGATCTGGATGAAGACCGGCAGCAGAACCATTTGAACCGACATCAAAAATCTCCCTCAGCCGCGGGCGCCCGCCGCCCTCTTAGCCGCCACTCGCCCCCAACACAATGAAGCGTGCGCGGTAACCCGTTGAACCTTCCGAGCCCGGGTGACCAACTCCCAGGACCAATGGCGGTTTCAGCCCCTCACGGTTGACGCGATAAGCATCATCAGCCCATCCTCGACAGCGCGGCCCCGAGAAGCGGTGTGCCCGGTGACGGCGGGCTCGCCGGCGTCGGTGCGGCAACTGGCGATCAGCGGCCGCCCAAAAGGCGCAAAACCAAACAACACATCAAACAAGGCTTCAAACGAGGCATCGAATAAGACGGCGAAATCGTCATCGTTCCGACTTCGCGCCGACCTATGCTCCGGCCGAAAGGAGCGATGCATGCCCCAATTTCGCCTGACACAAATCTCCGACACCCATCTCGCGCGCCGCTTCAAGCCGCTGATCGACAACTTTCATCGCGTCAGCGAGCACATCGACGCGACGCGTCCCGATCTCGTGCTCAACTCCGGCGACGTCTCGTTCGACGGGCCGACCAGCCGCGACGACCTCGCATTCGCCAAGGAGCTGCACAACGCGCTGCCGGTCGATTGCCACTATCTGCCGGGCAATCACGACATCGGCGACAATCCGACCGCGGTCGGCCCCACGCCTTCACAACTGCCGACCGAGGAAACGCGCGGCGCCTTCACCTCGGTGCTCGGCGAGGACCGCTGGCATTTCGACGCTGCCGGCTGGTGCTTCATCGGGCTGAATTCACTGATCATGAACACCGGCCTCGACAGCGAGGCCGAGCAGTTCGACTGGCTCGCAGGCGCGCTCGACAAGGCGGTCGGCAGGCCGGTCGCGCTGTTCCTGCACAAGCCGCTCTATCTCGACCTGCCCTACGATGCCGAGCGCGCCGAGACCGCGATCCGGTTCGTGCCGCAACCGGCGCGCCGCCGCCTGATCGAGATGTTCGGCAAGGTCGATTGGCGCCTGGTCGGCAGCGGCCATGTGCACCAGCGTCGCGACTATACGTTCGAGCATGTCAGACACATCTGGGCGCCCTCGGCCGGCTTCATCATCTCCGACGCGCGGCAGGAGGTGATCGGCATCAAGGAAGTTGGTCTCGTCGAATACCGCTTCCAGCCCGACAGTTTCGAGGTCCGCCACGTCAGGGCGAAGGGCCAGGTCGATGTCGACCTGGACATGCTGCTCGGCAAGCAGCCGGCCTGAGCCGCGTCAGCTCCGCGCCGCGTCGTGCAGGTCCTGCTTGATCACGGTGAGCAGCGCCTGAAGCGAGTCCCCGTCGGGCTGTGGTGCCGCCTGCGCGGGCCGTACGCGAGCTACGTGCGGCATGAAGCGGACCGGCGTCGTATCCGGCTGCTCCTCGACGAATTTTCCATGCAGGACGTCGTCGCGGCGGCCCATGACGAACATCGTCGCCCAATAGCCGACGGCGAGGAGAATGACCCCGACAACAATAGCTTCAAAAATCATGGCTACACCTGAAATATAGCCATATTGAATCAACTGCTGCGGGTCTCCGTCAAGCAAATGGGGGCCAAAAGGCCCCCAAATCCCCGCCATTGTGGCGCTTTTGATACTTTGTTGCGCGGAATGGGAGCTTCCGGGGCCTGTAACTCAGACCTTGTCCGGCCCGACCCGGACCAGCTGCTTGCCGAAATTGGCGCCCTTGAGCAGGCCCATGAAGGCCTCCGGCGCGCTGTCCAGGCCCTCGGTCACGAACTCCTTGTACTTGACCTTGCCCTCGCGCACCCACTGCGACATGTCGCGGAGGAAGTCGCCATGCATGGCGGCGAAGTCGCTGACGATGAAGCCGCGGAAGGTCAAGCGCTTGGTCAGGATGTTGCGCATCATCGCGCCGGCCCATTTCGGGGCATGCGCTTCGGTGTCGTTGTAATGCGCGATCAGACCGCAGACCGGGATGCGCGCGAACGCGTTGAGCAGCGGAAACACCGCGTCAAACACTGCACCGCCGACATTCTCGAAATAGACGTCGATGCCCTTCGGGCAGGCTTCCTTCAGCTTCGCCGCGAGATTGGGATCGCGGTGGTCGAGGCACTCGTCGAAGCCAAGCTCGTTCTTGACATACGCGCACTTGTCCTTGCCACCGGCGATGCCGATCGCCCGCGCGCCCTTGATCTTGGCGATCTGGCCGACCGCCGAGCCGACCGCGCCGGACGCCGCCGCGACCACCACCGTCTCGCCCTCCTGCGGCTTGCCGATCTCGAGCAGGCCGGTATAGGCGGTCATGCCGGGCATCCCGAGTACACCGACCGCGGTCGAGATCGGCGCGATCTTCGGATCGATCTTGGCAAGGCCCTTGCCGTCGGACAGCACATGCGTCTGCCAGCCCGCGCGCGACAGTACGATATCGCCCTTGGCAAAGCCGGGATTGTTGGAGGCGATCACCTCGCTCACCGTGCCGCCTTCCATCACGCCTCCGACCGGCACCGGTGCGGCATAGGACGGACCGTCGGCCATGCGGCCGCGCATATAGGGATCGAGCGACAGCCAGATGGTGCGGAGCAACACCTCGCCCGCACCCGGTGCCGGCGGCGTGTAGTCCTCGAGCCTGAAATTGGCCGACGTGGGCTCGCCGTGCGGGCGCGAAGCCAGAACGATGCGCTTTCCTTGGGACATGATTTCCTCTTGGGATGATTGGTTCGTGGCGCACACGTAGTCATGCAATCCACCTCCCCGCAAGGGAAATGGATTTGCTGTCTTCGCGTTGCGTTGTTTGAAATGTTGTTTGAAATGACAGCCATCATGCCAGGCACATTGGCGCCAACGCGATACCGTCACGTCGCGGCGGTTCGCAGGGCCCCCTGGTGGCGGCAGTTTGTCACGACGCGCCACCGGCAGACGAAGCGGCCGTAGTCAAGTCGCCTCATCCGACCTCGCGATCCGGCACAGCGGCCCTCCATGATCGCAACGAGGGCGGCCGCGCAGCAAATCGGCAACCGGTTTCCGGTCGCCCTCGAAACCTGAGTGGCGCAGGACTCCGGTCAGCTTCGCGGGACCGTCCGATGGACATGAGGCTCTCCGAAGCATTGGGGTTACCTCTTGAGAGCCGATCAGCGTCTTCGCGCCGCAATGTCCGTCTGGTGGCGGCCGGATTCACCTTCGGCGAATTGGCAGCCGGTAGACCTATCTCTGCCGCGCGCGCCCGCGGCAAAAACGCGACCTATCAATCTGGCACTTGTCGGACTTGCGATTCGCTGTAATCTCGGACCATGCGGCACTCGCATGTCTGCTACCCAAAAATGGAGCAGGCATCACCATAACAGGAGCGAACCAACGCTTCGGTTTTTGGATCGAGACCGACATGGCCGGCGGCGGATCGTATGACACGTTTCCCAAATTGCTGCTGCGAAACACGGCACAATTTGGCACGCGGCCAGCGTTCCGGCACAAGGATCTTGGCATCTGGCAGAGCTGGACCTGGGCTGAGGTTGCCGAAATCATACGTAGCTACGCTGCCGGCTTGCATCGCCTCGGCTTGCGGCCAGGCGAGACAATCGCGGTCGTCGGCTCCAATCGGCCCAAGCTTTACTGGACCATGATGGCAGCGCAGACGCTGCGCGCGATCCCCGTTCCAGTCTACTCCGATGCAGTGGCTGATGAGCTTGCTTTTGTTCTCGCCCACGCCGAGGTGACGCTGGTCGCAGCGCAGGACCAGGAGCAGGTCGACAAGGTCCTGTCGGTGTCCGACCGACTGCCGCAACTCAACAGGATTATCTACGACGAACCGCGCGGAATCGACGGCTACGACCACGGTCGACTGATCGCAATCGGCGATATCATCAATGACGGCCGCGCCGCGCTTGCAGCCGACGCAGCACTTGGCGAACGGATCGATGAATCCATTCGGGCCGGCAACGGTTCGGACATCGCGATCATCCTCTACACCTCGGGAACGACCGGCGCGCCCAAGGGCGTCATGCTGTCGGCGCGAGGCTGCATCGATGCCGCAACCGACACCACGCGGTTCGACAAGTTGACCGACAAGGACGTGGTGCTGGCCTATCTGCCGCTGGCTTGGGCGGGCGATCATTACGTCAGCTATGCGCAAGGCCTGGTGGCCGGATTCTGCATGGCGTGCCCCGAGAGCAGCAACACAATCGAGCAGGATCGGCATGAGATAGGACCAACCTTCTACTTGGCCCCGCCACGCGGTTACGAGGCCATGCTGACGCGGCTGATGGTCCGGATGGAGGACGCAGCGCCGATCAAGCGGCGATTGTTCAGCTACTTTCTGGACGTCGCGCGGCGGTATGGCGAGCAAGTCTTGACGGGACGTCCGGTGCCGCTGTCAGGCCGATTGCTCTATGCGCTCGGACGCTGGCTGGTCTACGAGCCTCTCAAGAACGTTCTTGGCCTGTCTCAGGTGCGCGTCGCATACACCGGAGGCGAAGCTATCGGTCCGGATCTGTTCGCGTTCTACCGCGCCATCGGACTGAACCTAAAACAGCTCTACGGCCAGACCGAAGCGTTCCTCTATGTAACGTGTCAGCCCGATGGCGAGATCTATCCGGATACGGTTGGTCCGCCGGCGCCCAACGTCGACATCCGCATCGCGGACTCGGGCGAAGTGCAGTTTCGCTCGCCCGGCATGTTCCTCGGATATTTCAAGGATCAGGCAAAGACCGCGGAAGCGACGACGTCCGACGGATATGTCAGGACCGGCGATGCGGGCTTTTTCGACGAGAAAACCGGGCATCTGAAGATCATCGATCGTGCGAAGGACGTCGGTCGATTGGCTGACGGCACGATGTTTGCTCCCAAGTACCTTGAGAACAAGCTGAAGTTCTATCCCAATATCAAGGAAGCGATCACGTTCGGTGACTCCAGAGAGTTCGTATGCGCCATGCTCAACATCGACCCGGTCGCGGTCGCGAATTGGGCGGAACGCAACAACGTCGCCTACGGGTCCTATCAGGAGCTTGCCGGGCATCCGCTGGTCTACGACATGGTCGCCAAAGACGTTGCCGCGGTGAACCGCTCTCTGGCCGGGGAAACGGTGCTTGCGGGCGCCCAGATTCGCCGCTTCCTCATTCTGCACAAGGAGCTCGACGCGGATGACGGCGAGCTGACCCGCACGCAGAAAGTGCGCCGCCGCTTCATTGCCGAACGCTATGCGTCGCTGGTCACGGCACTCTACAACGGAGAGCATGACGCCGACATTTCCACGGAAGTCACGTTTGAGGATGGCCGGAAGGGCACGATCGCGGCACGAGTCGAGATTCGCGACATGCAAATCATCGGTCCGGCAGAATCGCTGGGAAGAGCAGCATGAGAGCGTCAAACGCCAACGAAATCCTGCTGCAGGTCGAGGGCGTGGCACTGGCCTTCGGCGGCGTCAAGGCGCTGCGGGACGTCTCGTTCAACGTCAAGAAAGGCGAAATTCGCGCCATCATCGGCCCCAACGGCGCCGGCAAAACCTCAATGCTGAACGTCGTCAACGGTTTCTATCATCCCAACCATGGCGCGATCACCTTCAAGGGCAGGACCCGGTCCAAAATGCAGCCGTTCGAGGCGGCGCGCGGCGGCATCGCGCGCACCTTTCAAAATGTCGCCTTGTTCAAGGGCATGAGCGCGCTCGACAACATCATGGCAGGCCGCACCTTGAAGGTCCGCCGGGGGCTGTTGTGGCAGCTGCTGCGTTATGGCCCTGCCCTCGCAGAGGAGATCGAGCATCGGCGCAAGGTCGAGGAGATCATCGACTTTCTCGAGATCGAGACAATCCGCAAGGTACCGGTCGGGCGTCTGCCATACGGCTTGCAGAAGCGAGTTGAACTCGGTCGCGCCCTGGCGATGGAGCCCGACCTTCTGCTCCTCGACGAGCCGATGGCAGGCATGAACCTCGAGGAGAAGGAGGACATGTCGCGGTTCATCATTGATGTGAACAACCATTACGGCACGACCATTGCCCTGATCGAGCATGACATGGCCGTGGTCATGGATCTGTCGGACCGCGTAGCGGTGCTTGATCACGGCGTGAAGATCGCCGACGGCACGCCTGATGAAGTGAAGAGAAGTCAAGCCGTCATCGACGCATATCTTGGCGTCGCGCATTGAGGTGCGTCCATGATCGCACTGGGTCAGTTTCTCGAGGTCCTTATCGGCGGATTGATGTCCGGCGTGCTCTATTCGCTGGTCGCGCTCGGCTTCGTGCTGATCTTCAAGGCATCCGGCGTATTCAACTATGCGCAGGGAGCAATGGTGTTGCTCGCGGGATTGGCGCTGGTTCGCGCCCTCGACCTCCTGGTCGCCAACGGCCTTCCGCTTTGGGTCGCGGTCATCCTCGCTATCGGCTTTGCCGCCGTGATCATGGCGGCAACCGCCTGGCTCATCGAGCGGTTCGTGATCGGACCTCTGGTCAATCAGGACGGCTTGACGCTGTTCATGTCGACGATCGGCGTGACATTCGTCATCGAGGGCGCCGCGGAGATGATCTTCGGATCGGATGTCTACCCGCTGCGGCTGTTCCCGACCGACGCCTGGTTCTTGTTTGAAGGCCTGTTCCCGGGCGGAATTCTGGTCAACAAGCTGGATGTCTGGGGCGCATTGATCGCGGGCGTCCTGGTCGCCGGCCTCGCGGTCTTCTTTCAGCGCACCAAGACCGGTCGCGCGCTCAGAGCCGTGGCCGACGACCATTTGGCCGCGCACTCGATCGGGATTCCAATCAGTTGGATTTGGTTCGTGGTCTGGCTCGTTGCCGGCCTCGTTGCGCTCGTCGCGGCGACCGTGTGGGGGACCAAGCTTGGCGTGCAGTTCTCCATCACGTTTCTCGCGCTGAAGGCTTTGCCGGTCCTGATCATCGGCGGCCTCACCTCCATTCCCGGAGCCATCGTCGGCGGGCTCATTGTCGGGGCCGGTGAGAAGCTCGCAGAGGTATATCTCGGGCCATCCATCGGCGGCGGCATCGAATATTGGTTTGCCTATGTGCTGGCGTTGGCGGTGCTGCTCTTGCGGCCGCAGGGCCTGTTCGGCGAGCGGATCATCGAACGTGTCTGAGGCAAGGAGGTCGTTGTGCTCTATCGCGAAGCTGGCCAGTTCAAGGCGACCTATGCGGAGGACATGGCGATCTTCCCGATCCGGCAGGATCGTATTGCCCTCGCCGTCTTGCTCGCGATTGCTTTCATTGGCGTGCCGCTGTTGGCCACCTTCCGGATCTGGCCGTTCGGCACCGACTATCTGTTGTGGGCCATCCTGCTGCCCTTCCTCATCCTGGCGCTCGCCGCCATCGGGACAAACATTCTCGTCGGCTATTGCGGCCAGATCTCGCTCGGCAGCGGCGCGTTCATGGCCATCGGCGCCTATTCCGCCTACAAGCTGGCGACCGGCGTTCATATCCCGCTTGCCTGGCTCGGCTTCGCGATCGCGATCCCGCCGTTGCCCGTGCTGGCATCTATTCTGCTTGGCGGGTTCATGGCGGCGGGTGCCGGAATCCTGTTCGGCATTCCCAGTCTGCGGATCAAGGGTCTCTACCTGGCGGTCGCAACGCTCGCCGCGCAGTTCTTCTTCGATTGGGCATTCCTGCGGATCCCATGGTTCACCAACTACGCCCCGTCGGGATCAGTGAATGCGCCGGAACTGGATTTCTTCGGCATGGTCGTTCGCTCGCCGGTCGAGCGTTACCTGCTGTGCCTGCTCTTCGTGACCGTGATGGCGGTGTTGGCGAAAAATCTCGTGCGCGGCAATCTCGGCAGGCAGTGGATGGCGATCCGCGACATGGATATCGCCGCCGAGCTGATCGGCATCAGGCCGCTCTATGCAAAACTAACGGCTTTCGCGGTCTCTTCGTTCATCATCGGGGTGGCGGGTGCGCTCTGGGCGTTCGTCTACCTCGGTTCATGGGAGCCGCTTGCGTTCTCGATCGACCGCTCGCTTGAGCTTCTGTTCATGGTCATCATCGGCGGGCTCGGCTCGATCATGGGTTCGTTCATCGGAGCAGCGTTCATCCTCATCGTGCCGATCATGCTGAATGTGATTCCGACCAAGCTCGGCCTGCCACTGTCGACGCAAACGATCACTCACCTCCAGTTCATCATCTTCGGATCCTTGATCTGCTATCTGCTCATCAAGGAACCCCATGGCTTCGCCCGGCTGATATCGATCGGCAAGGAGAAGCTCAGACTTTGGCCGTTTCCCTACTGAGGGAGCGATCGTGCCTTGATCGCAATGGAAATGGCGGCCGCTGACAATGAAGAGGAAGGAAGTACCGCAAGGAGGATATCAATATGGCAAGTATTGCACGCAGGTTACTGATACTCGCGACCGCCTTGGCCGGCGCGGCGCTTAGCGCACCGGCCGCAGCGCAAAACGAACAATTCATCCCAATTCTGTCTTACCGGACCGGACCGTACGCTGTGAACGGCGCGCCCTACGCAAACGGCGTCGTAGACTACTACAACCTGATCAATGAACGTGACGGCGGCATCAACGGCGTCAGGATTCTGATCGAGGAATGCGAGACGGGTTACGCGACCGACAAGGGAGTGGAGTGTTACGAGCGTCTCAAGAGCAAAGGACCAACCGGCGCGGCCTTCATCAATCCGCTGTCGACCGGGATCACCTTCGCACTCACCGAAAAGACCGCGGCTGACAAAATCCCGATCATTACGATGGGGTATGGCCGTGCCGATTCCAAGAACGGCGCCGTGTTCGCATATAATTTTCCATTGCTCGGCACGTATTGGTCCGCGGCCGACATCGCGATCCAGCACGTCGCCAAGGAACTCGGCGGCTTCGACAAGCTGAAAGGCAGGAAGATTTCGCTGCTGTACCATGACAGCCCCTATGGCAAAGAGCCAATTCCGATGCTGCAGGTGCTGGCGCAGAAGTACGGCTTTGAATTCACGCCGATCCCCGTCACGCATCCCGGCGTCGAGCAGAAGTCGCAATGGCTGGCGATCCGCCAGAATCGGCCGGACTATGTCCTGGTCTGGGGCTGGGGCGTCATGAACAGTACGGCAATCAAGGAAGCCGCCGCCGTCGCCTATCCGCGCGACAAGATGATCGGTGTTTGGTGGTCAGGCGCAGAGCCGGATGTGACGCCGGCGGGCGATCAGGCCAGCGGTTACAAATCGTTGATGCTTCAGCATGGCGCAGGAAAATTCCCCGCGCACGCCGACATAGAGAAGTACGTCTACGCCAAGGGAAAGGGTTCGACAGAACCTGGCAAGATCGGCGAAGTCCTCTACAACCGCGGCATCACGAATGCCATGCTCGGCGTAGAGGCGATCCGCAAGGCGCAAGAGAAATTCGGCAAGCAACCGCTGACGGGCGAACAGGTCCGTTGGGGGCTTGAGAACCTCATACTCACCGACGCACGAATCAAGGAGCTCGGTTTTGAGGGAATGTTGAAGCCGGTCAGCATTTCCTGCTCCGACCACGAAGGCGCGCGCTACGGGCGCGTCCAGCAATGGGATGGCAAGAGTTGGAAAGTGATCTCCGACTGGTACACGGCTGACGAATCGCTCATCGAGCCGCTCGTCGCCGATGTGTCCGCGAAGTATGCCGCGGAGAAGAAGATCAAGCCGCGCGACTGCGCGAAAGAAACCTGACCCTTGCGAGCGATCCGGGAGGCAGGATTGCCTGCTCCCGGATCCCAGCCCCTGCTCAGTTTGGAGGTCTGCGCATGTCAACCGCCAAGGTCGTCACCGCTGCGACGGAAGCGGCAGCGCTGATCCTATCGGTCAACAATATCGAGGTTGTCTACGATCACGTCATTCTCGTGTTGAAGGGCGTCTCGCTGGAGGTCCCGCGAGGCGGCATTGTTGCGCTTCTCGGCGCCAACGGCGCCGGCAAGACGACGACGCTGAAGGCGGTCTCCAATCTGCTGCACGCAGAGCGCGGCGAGGTCACCAAGGGCTCGATCCTGTTCAACGGCGTCGAGGTGAAGTCCCTGTCGCCAAACGAGGTGGTGCGACGCGGCTGCATCCAGGTGATGGAGGGGCGGCGCGCCTTCCCTCATCTGACGGTCGAGGAGAACATCCTCACCGGCGCCTTTACACGGACGGACGGCAAGCTCGCGATCGCGCAGGACCTTGAACGTGTCTACGCTTATTTCCCCCGCCTCAAAGAGCGACGCAATTCCACCGCCGGCTATACGTCGGGCGGCGAACAGCAGATGTGCGTGATTGGCCGCGCGCTGATGTCACGCCCGAAGATGATCCTGCTCGACGAACCATCGATGGGCCTCGCGCCGCAGATCGTCGAAGAGATCTTCGAGATCGTGAAGGATCTCAACACCAAGGAAGCTGTGTCGTTTCTTCTCGCCGAGCAGAACACCAATATGGCGCTCAGATATGCAAGCCACGGCTATATCCTCGAAAACGGCCGCGTGGTGATGGACGGCGAAGCGCACGCGCTCGCCGCAAATGAGGACGTCAAGGAGTTCTATCTTGGCGTCGCCGGAGAGAAGCGAAAATCATACCGCGATGTGAAGCACTACAAGCGACGCAAGCGCTGGCTCGCCTAGCGGATGATGGCGTCCCGGACTCCCGGGACTCCGGGTTCGGCCCTTCGGACCGCCCCGGAATGACGGTGCTTGGGCCTACACCCCGCCCGGATAGTTCGGGGCTTCGCGCGTGATGGTGACATCATGGACGTGGCTCTCGCGCAGGCCGGCGCCGGTGATGCGGACGAATTCGGCCTTGTCGTGGAAATCCCTGATGTCCTTGGCGCCGACATAGCCCATCGCCGCCCTGAGCCCGCCGGCGAGCTGGTGCATCACATTGCCGACCGGGCCCTTGTAGGGCACCTGGCCCTCGATGCCTTCGGGGACGAGCTTCAGCGTGTCCTTGATGTCCTGCTGGAAGTAGCGGTCGGCCGAGCCGCGCGCCATCGCGCCGACCGAGCCCATGCCGCGATAGGCCTTGTAGGAGCGGCCCTGCCACAGGAAGACTTCGCCCGGCGTCTCGTCGGTGCCGGCGAGCAGCGAGCCGACCATGGCGATGTCGGCACCGGCGGCGAGCGCCTTGGCGAGGTCGCCGGAATATTTGATGCCGCCGTCGGCGATCACGGGCACGTCGGCCTTCTTCGCCGCCGCCACCGCGTCCATGATCGCGGTAAGCTGCGGCACGCCGACGCCGGCGACGATGCGTGTGGTGCAGATCGAGCCGGGGCCGATGCCGACCTTGATGCAGTCCGCGCCGGCATCGATCAGCGCCTGCGCGCCGCCCTCGGTCGCGACGTTGCCGGCCACCACCTGCACCGCGTTGGAGAGCCGCTTGATGCGGTTGACGGCGTTGAGCACATGGCGCGAATGACCGTGCGCGGTGTCGACCACGACGACATCGACGCCGGCATCGATCAGCCGCTCGGTGCGTTCATAGCCGGTCTCGCCGACCGTGGTGGCGGCGGCGACGCGCAGGCGGCCGTGCTCGTCCTTGCAGGCGAGCGGATGGGCGACCGCCTTCTCGATGTCCTTGACGGTGATCAGGCCGACGCAGCGATACTGGTCGTCGACGACGAGGAGCTTCTCGATGCGATGCTTGTGCAGCATCCGCTTCGCCTCGTCCTGGCCGACGCCCTCGCGCACCGTGACGAGGTTCTCGTGCGTCATCAGCTCCGAGACCTTCTGCCGGGGATCGCTGGCGAAGCGCACGTCGCGGTTGGTCAGGATGCCGACCAGCTTGCCCGGCACGTTCTTGGCGGCACCGGTGACGACCGGAATGCCCGAGATGCCGTTCTCCTTCATCAGGGTCAGCGCATCGGCCAGCGTGGCGTCGGGGCCGATGGTCAGCGGATTGACCACCATGCCGGACTCGAACTTCTTGACCTGCCGCACCTGCGCGGCCTGCCCTTCCGGATCGAAGTTGCGGTGGATGACGCCGAGACCGCCGGCCTGCGCCATCGCGATCGCCATGCGCGCCTCGGTGACGGTGTCCATCGCGGACGCCATGATCGGGATGTTGAGCGAGATCGCGCGGGTGACGCGCGAGCGAATATCGACTTCCGAGGGAAGCACGTCGGACAAACCGGGCTTCAGCAGCACATCGTCGAACGTGAAGGCTTCGCGGATAGCCGGAAATCCCGTGGCCATTGCCAACTCCTTTATCTGCGGCCCAGCCGCGATGGTCTTACGGATGAACGCCGCCTGCGGCGACGCTCGCTGCGTCACCGTCGAATCGGCGCCCATCGGTGGGGTTGACGCTGGTCGATAGCATGGCGGCATGACGAATCAAAGTGTTTGCCAGCCATGCACAGGCCTTTTTAGGGGGCCGGTTCAGGGCGCCCGGTAACCCGGCGGCGGCCCATGGCGGCGGATCGCCTCGACCATTTCGCGATGGCGCCGGTCCTCGCGCTTCATGTGGACCGCGATCACGGCATGGGCCGACGGCACCAGCAGCAACACGTGGAAAAACAGCCCGAAAACCGCGCAAAACACGATCAGGACCAGATTAAAGATGGCCGAAAACGGCTGTCCGTTCAGGAGCAGTCCGATCGGCGGCAGGAGAGCGGCAAGGACGTAGATCACGGCGAACCTTTGGACACGGGCGGATGCATACCAGCGTCACGCAGGATTTAGGGCGTTTGGCCGGTTCCGCAATAGCGTGGCCGAGGGCAGGATGATATGGCCCGCTCGCCCGCCTTTTCAGCACAGCTGTCCTGTTTTGATGAACAAGCAACGCCTGATCCCGCTCATCGTGGCCACCGCCCTGTTCATGGAGAACATGGACTCCACGGTGATCGCGACCTCGCTGCCGGCGATCGCCGCCGATATCGGCACCAGCCCGCTGACGCTGAAACTGGCGATCACCTCCTACCTGCTGTCGCTCGCGGTGTTCATCCCGGCGAGCGGCTGGACCGCGGACCGCTTCGGCGCCCGCATCGTGTTTGCCGGCGCCGTCGGCGTGTTCATGCTGGGCTCGATCGGCTGCGCACTGTCGTCCTCGGTGACCGATTTCGTGTTCGCCCGCATCCTGCAGGGCCTCGGCGGGGCGATGATGACCCCGGTCGGGCGGCTGGTGCTGCTGCGCTCGGTCGACAAGAGTGCGCTGGTCAACGCGATGGCCTGGGTGACGGTCCCGGCGCTGATCGGCCCGGTGATCGGGCCGCCGCTCGGCGGCTTCATCACCACCTATTTCTCCTGGCACTGGATCTTCCTGATCAACATCCCGATCGGGCTGCTCGGCATCTTTCTGGCGCTGAAATACATCGACCCGATCAAGAGCGAGGATCCCGAGCGCTTCGACCTGATAGGACTGGTGCTGGCTGGCATTGGCCTCGCCGGCATCGCCTTCGGACTGTCGGTGGCCGGGCTCAATCTGCTGCCGTGGCCGATCGTCGCCGCGCTGGTCGGTGTCGGCACGGTCTCGATGACGCTTTACGTCATCCACGCGCGGCGGACCGGTTCGCCGGTGCTCGATTTCGGCTTGCTGCGGCTGCCGACCATGCGCGCGTCGATCGTCGGCGGCTTCATGTTCCGGCTCGGCATCGGCGCGCTGCCGTTCCTGCTGCCGCTGTTGATGCAGGTCGGCTTCGGCCTGTCGCCATTCCAGTCCGGTCTCGTCACCTTTGCGTCGGCGGTCGGCGCCATGGGCATGAAGACGCTGGCGGCGCGCATCATCCGCGCCTTCGGCTTCCGCAACATGATGACCGTCAACGCAGTGGTCAGTTCGGCCTTCCTCGCCGCCTGCGCCCTGTTCACGATCTCGACGCCGCTGATGCTGATCTTCACCATCCTGGTGGTCGGCGGCTTCTTCCGCTCGCTGCAATTCACCGCGATCAACACCGTGGCCTATGCCGAGGTCGAGGCGCCGCAAATGAGCCGGGCCACCACCCTCGTCAGCGTCAACCAGCAGCTCGCGGTGTCCGCCGGCGTCGCGGTCGGTGCGTTCTCGGTTGAAACCACGCTGGCGCTGCATCACCAGACCGAGCTCTCCGCCGACGTGTTCGCGCCCGCCTTCATCGTGGTCTCGCTGATCTCGGCGGCCTCGGCCTGGTTCTTCTGGCAGATGCCGGCTGAGGCCGGCAACGAGATCGCCGGCCGCAAGGCGATCGACATCTCGAGCCGCAAGGGCGCCGAGAAGCGCGCCGCGACCGAAGCCGTCAAGGTCGCGACCGAGGACACCCAGAACGCGCGCGATCAACGCCTCGGCTAGTCGATCGAACGAGCCGTTCCCGAGGCACGGACACCGCGAGTCGCCGTCAGGGTCACGACCAGACCATCAGGGGTGGCCGGTCATTCCGCCTGGCTGTTTTCGATCCGGACGTTCGATCAGTTCGTATGTGGGAACGTGGGTCGCTTCCAGCCACGATTCCAGCGCTGCTCCGCAGACCGTGCAAATCGCATCACCCGTATGCGGCACCAAGAACTTCTCTTCAGTGCGTCTGTACTCGGCGCCGCAATTGCATTGAACAATGGTCGCCATCTGGGAAATATGCGCTTGCGTCGCCCGATTTTCCAGTCCTGCAAGAAACGGCCCCAGTGCGCGAAACCTGACGCTGCACCAAGGCCGCCAACCCAGTTGGGGTTTTCTCCCGGTGGGCTTGGGGGGCATTGGCCGGGAGCAACGGAATCGACTCCGGCCGCGCGCCGAGGTTCCAACCGGTCGCGCTGAATTGCCTTCGTGCGCGTGTCGCGACCGGGACCGCGCCCGGCCAGGCTCTCCTGGCGCAAGCGGTCGAGATGTGTTCGATGAATCGCCGCCGCTTCGTCCCGGAAAAAAATCTCCGCGAGAGTCAGAAAGCGAACGGAAGCTACGCCGCCGATCCTGCATAGTCCGGCTCAAGCGGGCACGCGGTGACCCGGCATTCAGCAAAAAGCCATGTGGAAGGAAGCGCTCCAGGTGCGCTTCCCCAGCGTCCGTGCACCGCGAGGCGCGGATTTTCCTTGATCAGGTTTCGCTTGAAAGGATCAGAGCCAGTGAGTGACGTCCATACGAATGAAGTGAGCGATAATCCGAAAGCCGGCGGCTTTGGCCTGCCCCTGTTCGCATTGCCTCAGGCCTTTCAGGGTATCGCCGAACAAAATGCAAGGCGTGCCCGAGAACAGTTCGAGAAGGCCAAGGAAGCTTCGGAGGAAATCTCCGTCCTGCTCAAGGAAGCATACGCGGTCAACGCCAAGGGCGCCGCGGATTACGCAGCCAAGGTGATCGAGATCTCGCATTCCAACGCCAGTTCGGCCCTCGCGTTCATATCCGAACTCGCCGGCACCAGATCGCTGTCGGAAGTCATCCAGCTTTCGGCCGATCACGGCCGCAAGAATTTCGAAGCGACGACCGCGCAGAACAAGGAGCTCTGGGAGATCGCGAAGAAAGTCGCGACCGAGACCTCCGAGCCGATCAAGAAGAGCTTTGCAAAGGCCCTGAAAACACCTTCCTGAGGAGCCGCCCCCCCCCCCCGCTCCCAGGCCGGCTGGACCAAGCGTCTCCAATAGAAGGGGCGCGGTCCAGCGGACGGTGCGCGGGACCAGCAATTCCTGACATTGGAGGAGGACCCAAGGTGGGCGTCATCATGATCAAATGCCCGCGGACGGGACGTGCGATCAGTACCGGCATGAAATCCGACCGCGAGACGTTCCGGTGCAGCACCGTGTTCTTTTCGCGCAGCTATTGCACGAGCTGTCGGACCAATCACGAATGGTTCGCCGGGGACGCGTGGGTCCACGATCCCGAGCAGGAATTGCGCAAGGCGTCCTGACATCCGCGTCTGCGTTGCAACCGCGTTCAATGGCTTCGTGATCGCTCAGCACCCGCGCCGCGCGTGTGTGCATGAACCTTGTCGCCATTGGTCCACGGTCCGGCGTGCGAACGCCGAGGTCCATGTGGCGGCGCGCCGTGACCGGACGACCTCAACCCTTCCGCGGATACGATGCGGTCGATCCTGCCGCGCATGATCTCGTAGCACTCGCAGGCCGCGGTTTCGAGCCGCGGCCTGTCGACCTCGATCGAGCTCCGCCGGTTGGAGCGGATTGCGCCCGAGGCGCGAAGCTTGTGCACGACGTGGGTCACGGTCGTTCGTCGCACGCCCAGCAATTCCGACAGCGTCTCCTGCGTCAGCGGCAGCGTGTCGTCGCCGATCTGATCGTGAACCTGCAACAGCCACCGGGCCAGGCGGGCCTCCACGGAATGGAGCGCATTGCACGCCGCGATATGCTGGAACTGGACCAGCAACGACCGCATATGGAGCTGCACCGCACTGGCGAGCCCGTGACTGTGCGCGAGCGCGGCGTGAAATCGTGCCGGCGAAATCTGCCACGTCGTGCCCGCGACGCGAACCACCGCAGTCATCGGCGAGCGTATTGACCTGAGTGTCGACAGGATGCCGGCGGCGCCCTCGTTGCCGATCATTGTCGTCGCAACGGCCTGTCCGTTCGGCATGTCCATGACGAACGCGATCAATGCCGTGCAGGGAAAATAGATTTGTTCGACGAGGTCACCCGACCGCACCAGCACGGCGTCGCGTTCGAGCGACACCTTGCGGAGATGAGGCGCAAGCAAATCAAAGTCGGCGGGCGGCAAGGCCGCCAGAAGGCGATTACCTATGCTCGACCTGCGTTCCATCACGGAAGAGCTCCGCAAGACGGAGGCGCGGCTCGCTGCAAAATCCTGCCGTGGCGCCAGGCCGAAACACGCAACGAACAGACCGCGCCGGGAAGATAGAATACGCCGTAACGGAAAGAGTTCCAATGGATTCAGGTCAGCTCGGGACGCGCTCGCGTACCGGGCAGCGCTCCGGCCGGGCCCTATGAGGGATCTGGATTGCCTTCGCGGAGGCTTCGGCGAACGCTTCGTCGCTACGCCCCTCGCAACAACGGCTGTTGCTGCCCGCGGAATCCCGTCGCCAGCACGTAGCGCTCCGACGAATCCTGCCGGCTGGCGGACGGCTTGACGTGGCGGACGGTGGCGAAATCGCGCTTCAGCTGCGCCACCAGCTCGGCGTCGGCGCCGCTCTGGAACACT
The DNA here is from genome assembly GCF_020329495.1 of Bradyrhizobium australafricanum. Classification (NCBI taxonomy): domain Bacteria; kingdom Pseudomonadati; phylum Pseudomonadota; class Alphaproteobacteria; order Hyphomicrobiales; family Nitrobacteraceae; genus Bradyrhizobium; species Bradyrhizobium australafricanum. The sequence continues at coordinate 159,315 of NZ_JAGKJL010000001.1, forward strand.
TTTGCCAGGAACGTGCCGCCGGGATTGAGCACCTCGCCGGCGAAATGCGCGGCGGTCTCGACCAGGCCGATGATGCGCAGCTGATCGGTCTTGCGATGGCCGGTGGTGTTGGCGGCCATGTCGGACATCACGATGTCGGCGCGGCCGCCCATCATCGCGATCAGTTTTTCCGGCGCGTCGTGGTCGAGGAAGTCGAGCTGCGCGAAGGTGACGCCGGGAATCTCGCCCATCTCCAGCAGATCGATCGCGACCACCTTGCCCTTGCCGTCGACAGCACCGGTCCGCTTGGCCGCAATCTGGCTCCAGCCGCCGGGCGCCGCGCCGAGGTCGACCACGGTCATGCCCGGCTTGAGCAGACGGTATTTGTCGTCGATCTCGAGCAGCTTGAAAGCTGCGCGGGAGCGGTAGCCCATCGCCTTGGCCTTGGCGACATAGGGATCGTTGAGCTGGCGCTCGAGCCAGAGTTTTGACGAAAGCTTGCGCTTGCCGCCGCTCTTGACCGTGACGTGCAGCCGCCCGGTGGTGTCTTTCGCCATACTGCTTCTCTACTCCCTCGCCCCGCTCTTGCGGGGAGAGGGTTGGGGTGAGGGACTGTTTCCGCAATGAAGATGAGAGATGCGCTCGTGGAGAGTGCCCCTCACCCGGATTGCATTGACATGCAATCCGGCCTCTCCCCGCAAGCGGGGCGAGGCAAGAAACGCTCTAGCACGCCCGCAGCGCGCCGTCCTCGCGCATCATCTCGACCAGCATGCCCTCGCGCAGGCCGCGATCGGCGACGCGGAGCCGCGGCATCGGGAACGCATTGCGGATCGCATCGAGGATCGCACAGCCGGCGAGCACCAGATCGGCGCGCTCGACGCTGATGCAGTTGTTGTTGACGCGCGCCTCATAGCTCATGCCGAGCAGCCTCTGGATCGTCGCGGTGACGTCGCAATCGTTCATCCAGATGCCGTCGATGCGGCGGCGGTCGTAGCGCGACAGGTTGAGGAACACGCCGGCAAGCGTGGTCACGGTGCCGGAGGTGCCGAGCATGTGCATGTCGCGCAGATCCCTGCCATGCTCGGCCGCGAACGGCGCAACGTGCCGCGCGACCTCATCGATCATTCGCGCATACATATCCCTGGTGACATTCTTGCCGCCGAAATGTTCGGCCAGCGTGACGACGCCGAGCGGGATCGACATCCACGCCTTGATGCGTGGCGCCGCGTCGGGCGCGTTGGGGTCGCGCTCGATCCGCACCAGTTCGGTCGAGCCGCCGCCGATATCGAACAGGATGGCGCCCCGCCCCTTCGGATCGAGCAGCGGCGAGCAGCCGACCACCGCGAGCGTCGCCTCGGTCTCACGATCGATCACCTCGAGCTTGATGCCGGTCTCGGCCGCCACCCGCGCGCGAAAGCTCTCGGCATTGCCGGCGGCGCGACAGGCCTCGGTGGCGATCAGGCGGAGCCGGCGCGCCTTGCGATAGCGGATCTTGTCGCTGCAGATGGCCAGTGCGGCAATCGCCCGCTCAATCGCGGCCTCGCTGATCGAGCCCGTGGCGGCGATGCCCTCGCCGAGCCTGATGATCCGCGAGAATGAATCGACCACGCGGAACCCGTCGCCGGCGGGACAGGCGATCAACAGCCGGCAATTGTTGGTGCCAAGGTCCAGCGCGGCGTAGACGCCACTTTCCGCCGCTGCCGCAACCAACCCTGGCGGGGCTTCGCTGGCCGGGGGGCCGTCGCAAAGCCGCACATGGTCGTTCATCAAAACTGTCTTTCCGCGGGACCAAAAGGCCCGCCGAATAATTATCGTTCACGGAAACTTTAGCAGCGTCAAAGCCCTACGCAAACTCCGTTCACATTGGGTCCATGCCCAATCGGGCGTTGTCGTTAAGGGGGGTGTGCGTTATCTCCTCAGCGCCCCCAAACTCCAGCAAATCCGGGCATTTCAGGTCATTTTCGATGCAAGATCACACGCCGCCTGCCTCCCTCGAAAACGCTATCGCACTGCAAAAATACGGTGTCGGACAGCCTGTTCGACGAAAGGAGGACGACACCCTGGTGCGCGGCAAGGGCAAATACACCGACGATTTCTCGCTGCCCGGCCAGGCCTATTGCTGGATGGTTCGCTCCTCGCATGCCCATGGAATCATCAAGGGCATCGATAAGGCGGCCGCCAGGGCGATGCCGGGCGTGCTCGGGGTCTGGACCGGCGCCGACCTTGCCGCCGCCGGCTACAACCCCTTCACCTGCGGCCTGCCGCTGAAGAACCGTGACGGCTCGCCACTCAAGCAGACCAACCGTCCCGCGCTGGTGACCGACAAGGTGCGCTTCGTCGGCGATCCCGTCGCCTTCGTGGTGGCGGAGACCGCGGCGCAGGCGCGCGATGCCGCCGAGGCCGTCGCGGTCGATATCGAGCCGCTGCCCGCGGTGACCGACGCGGCTGAAGCCGCCAGGCCCGGCGCACCGCAGCTCTATGACGACATCCCCGATAACGTCGCGCTCGACTATCACTATGGCGACACCGCCAAGATCGAGGCGGCGTTCGCCGGCGCGGCGCACGTCACCAAGCTCGACATCGTCAACACCCGCGTCGCCGTGGTCTCGATGGAGCCGCGCGTCGCCCTCGCGCATTACGACAAGAAAACCGAACGCTTCACGCTGCAGGTGCCGACCCAGGGCGTCTCCGGCAACAAGGCGATCCTGGCGCGCCTGCTCAACGTGCCCGCCGACAAGGTCCGCATCCTCACCGGCAATGTCGGCGGCTCGTTCGGGATGAAGAATCTCAACTATCCCGAATACACCTGCATCGCGCATGCGGCGCGTGAGCTCGGCCGCCCGGTGAAGTGGCTGGATGAGCGCTCGACCAGCTTCCTCTCCGACAGCCAGGGCCGTGCGCAGCTGATCCATGCCGAGCTCGCGCTCGATGCCGACGGCAAGTTCCTCGCGGTGCGGCTGTCCGGCTACGGCAATCTCGGCGCCTACATCACCGGCGTCGCGCCGGGCCCGCTGTCGCTCAACACCGGCAAGAACCTCGCCAGCGTCTATCGCACGCCGCTGCTCGGCGTCGACATCAAGACGGTCCTGACCAACACCACGCTGATGGGCGCCTATCGCGGCGCCGGCCGGCCCGAGGCCAATTACTACATGGAGCGGCTGATCGATGCCGCCGCCGACGAGATGGGCATCAACCGCTTCACGCTGCGCAAGCGCAACTTCATCAAGCCGTCGCAGCTGCCCTTCCCGGCCGCCTCCGGCGTCACCTATGACAGCGGCGATTTCGCCGGCGTGTTCCAGAAGGCGCTCGAGATCTCCGACTACGACAACTTCGCCAAGCGCAAGAAGGAAAGCAAGAAGAGCGGCAAGCTGCGCGGCATCGCCGTCGGCTCCTATCTCGAGGTCACCGCGCCGCCGAGTGGCGAGCTCGGCAAGATCAGCTTCGAGCCCGACGGCTCGGTGAAGCTCACCACCGGCACGCTGGATTACGGCCAGGGCCACGCCACGCCGTTCGCGCAGGTGCTGTCCGACCAGCTCGGGGTGCCCTTCGAGAAGATCACCCTCGAACAGGGCGACAGCGATCTGGTCCGGTTCGGCAACGGCACCGGCGGCTCGCGCTCGATCACCGCGACCGGCCAGGCGATCGTCGAGGCTTCCGCGCTGGTGGTCGAGAAGGGCAAGAAGGCCGCCGCGCATATGCTGGAGGCCTCCGAGGCCGACATCGAATTCGGCGCCGGCCGCTTCACCATCGCCGGCACCGACCGCTCGATCGGTATCATGGAGCTCGCCGAGCGGATGCGCGCCGGCAAGATGCCCGAGGGCACGCCGGAGACGCTCGACGTCGATCACGCCACCAAGGAGACGGCGTCGACCTTCCCGAACGGCTGCCACGTCGCCGAGGTCGAGATCGATCCCGACACCGGCGTGACGCGGATCGTGCGCTACTCGGCGGTCAACGATTTCGGCGTCGTGGTCAATCCGATGATCGTCGCGGGCCAGCTGCACGGCGGCGTCGCGCAGGGCATCGGCCAGGCGCTGATGGAGGAAGTCAGCTACGACGCCTCAGGCCAGCCGATCACCGGCTCGTTCATGGACTACGCGCTGCCGCGTGCCGGCGACGTGCCGTCGATGCTGGTCGGCGATCATCCCTCGCCGGCGAAATCCAACCCGCTCGGCACCAAGGGCTGCGGCGAAGCCGGCTGCGCCGGCAGCCTCGTCTGCATCGTCAACGCCGTGGTCGACGCGCTCTCCGAGTACGGCATCAAGCACATCAACATGCCGCTGACGCCCGAACGCGTCTGGCGCGCGATCCAGGATGCCAAGGCGAGCGCGGCGTGAGGGCTCTCCTGCTCCCTCGCCCCGCTCTTGCGGGGAGAGGGCTGGGGTGAGGGGCTCCATCCGGCGAGCAAGGTCGTTGTAACTGGAATTGTGCCTTGCCCCTCACCCGGATCGCATCTGCGATGCGATCCGACCTCTCCCCGTGAAGAACGGGGAGAGGTGGAAAGTTACGCCGCGGCCTGCTCGCGCGGCTGGGTGATCGCGATGTGCCAGCAATGCGCGAGCGGCACGCCATTGCCGAGCACCAGCGCGTCGAGCTCGACGAAGCGGTGGCCCTTCTTGTCGTAATTGCCGGTCACCTTGGCGCGCGCGGTCAGCTCGTCGCCGATCTTGCCCGCCGACAGCAGCTGCATACGGGTGCCGACATGGATCCAGGGCCCGAGGATCACATTGTCGACCAGCACCTTGTTCATCACTCGCGGCAGCAGGCCGGGATGGCCGAGACCTTCGCGCAAGTAGATCGGGTCGGTCTCCCTGATATCGGCGAGATACTCCTTCGCGGCATCGCCCGACCAGTCGCGCGGGATGGTGCCGAGCCACTTGCCCTCTTCATAGGACGACGCGCTGACCGGCTTGCGCTCGGCGACAGCTGCGATCTGCTTGTAGTCGTCGAGCACGAATTTCGGCGCCGACGGCGGCAGCGACGCGGTGCCGGTGGCGCAGAGCTCGCCGCGGCTGTGGAGTTCGATCGTGAGCCCATTGCCGGTCTCCTGGCCGGTCAATTCCGCGATCTCGCCGTCATAGACCGGTTTCACGAAGCGCGCCTCGATCAGGCCGCGCGCGAGGAAATCGCGGCCCCATTTCTCGACCGGCAGATGCATCATGTAGGCCATCACGTCGACGCCGGGCACGAGCCCGCCGGAAAAGCCGAACTTTCGGGCCACCGTGTCGTCGTGGATCTTGTTCTCCGACAGTTTCGAGGTGTTGTACGCCGAGACGCGGTAGGTCAGTGAAGGCGTCTTCGAATCCATGGTGTTTCCCCTTATTTCCGTTGTTTTTCTCAGGCAATCGTAGTCGAACCGGGCAGCGTGACAAGCCTCTCGTTTTGCTCGCTATTTTCCGCCCGATGGAGTACACGCAGGCCGCGCCTGCCAACCCTGGAATCGATGACTGAAACCGCAGCTCCCACCCGCATCTATGTCGACGCCGACGCCTGCCCGGTGAAGGACGAGATCTATCGCGTCGCGATCCGGCACGGCGTGTCCGTCAGCGTGGTCGCCGGCAATTTCATCCGCGTGCCGCAGGATCCGCTGATCGAGCGCATCGCCGCCGGTTCCGGCATGGATGCCGCCGACGACTGGATCGCGGAACGCGCGCATGAAGGCGACGTCGTGATCACGGCGGACATCCCGCTGGCGAGCCGCTGCGTCAAGGCCGGCGCCGATGTGATCGCGCCGAACGGCAAGCCGTTCACCGAACAGTCGATCGGCATGACGCTGGCGGTGCGCAATCTGATGACCGATCTGCGCTCGTCCGGCGAGATCACCGGCGGGCCGAAATCATATTCGCCGCGCGACCGCTCGACCTTCCTGTCGACGCTCGACCAGACCATCCGCCGTATCCAGCGCCGTCGCGCCGAGCACGCGCAGGCGAGCCAGCAGGGTTAGCGCGATGGCTCCGCCTCTCATCCAGCTCAAGGACATCAGCCTGACCTTCGGCGGCACGCCGCTGCTGACGGGCGTCGAGCTCTCGGTCTCCGCCGGCGAGCGTGTCTGCCTGATCGGCCGCAACGGTTCCGGCAAGTCGACGTTGCTGCGGATCGCGGCCGGCCTGGTCGAGCCTGACGCCGGCAGCCGCTTCGTGCAGCCCGGCGCCACCATCCGCTATCTGCCGCAGGAGCCGGATTTCGGCGAGCACAAGACGACGCTCGCCTATGTCGAGGCCGGCCTCGGCCCCGGCGACGACCATTACCAGGCGCGCTATCTGCTTGAGCAACTCGGCCTCAGCGGCGAGGAAGATCCCGCGCATGTCTCCGGCGGCGAGGCGCGCCGCGCGGCGCTGGCGCGTGTGCTGGCGCCCTCGCCCGATATCCTGCTGCTGGACGAGCCGACCAACCATCTCGACCTGCCGACCATCGAATGGCTCGAGGGCGAATTGGAAAGCCGGCGCTGCGCGCTGGTGCTGATCAGCCACGACCGCCGCTTCCTCACCAATCTGTCGCGCACCACGGCCTGGCTCGACCGCGGCCAGATCCGGCAGATCGAGCGCGGCTTCGGCGCCTTCGAGGCGTGGCGCGACGAGGTGCTGGCGGAGGAAGAGCGCGAGCAGCACAAGCTCGACCGCAAGATCGTCAACGAGGAGCATTGGCTGCGCTACGGCGTCTCCGGCCGCCGCAAGCGCAACGTCAAGCGGCTCGGCAATCTCTTTGCGCTGCGCGACCAGCGCCGCAACTATCGCGGCGCCACCGGCAATGCCACGCTCGCCGCCGCCGAAGCCGAGAAGTCCGGCCGCCTGGTGATCGAGGCCAAGAACATCGCGAAGGCGTTCGGCGAGCGCAAGATCGTCGACGGCTTCTCGACCCGGATCCAGCGCGGCGACCGGCTCGGTATCGTCGGCCCGAACGGCGCCGGCAAGACCACATTGGTGCATCTGTTGATCGGCAACGATCCGCCCGACTCCGGTTCGGTGCGACTCGGGGCCAATATCGAGATGGCAACCCTCGACCAGCACCGCGAGAGCCTCGACCCGAAGCTGACGCTGGCCGAGGCGCTGACCGGCGGCCGCGGCGATCACGTCATGGTCGGCGACAAGTCGAAGCACGTCATCGGCTACATGAAGGACTTCCTGTTCGCGCAGGAGCAGCGCGGCACGCCGCTGGAAGCGCTCTCCGGCGGCGAGCGCGGCCGCCTGATGCTGGCGCGCGCGCTGGCCAAGCCGTCCAACCTCTTGATCCTGGACGAGCCGACCAACGACCTCGATCTCGAAACCCTCGACGTGCTCGAGGACATGCTCGGCGATTACGAGGGCACGGTGATCCTGATCAGCCACGACCGCGACTTCCTCGACCGCGTCGTGACGTCGGTGATCGTGCCCGAAGGCCAGGGACGCTGGATCGAATATGCCGGCGGCTATTCCGACATGCTGGCGCAGCGCGGCGCCGACGTGAAGCGCGAGACGGTGAAGGCGGAAGCCGCGACCGAAGAGAAGAAGGAAGCCAGGGCCGCGGCGCCCGAAGCAGCACCGAGGCGCCGGCTGAGCTTCAACGAGAAGCACGCGCTGGAAACCTTGCCGAAGACGATCGACAAGCTGCACAACGAGATCGCCAAGCAGCAGAAGCTGCTCGACGATCCCGATCTCTATACGAAGGATCGCAAGAAATTCGACGCCGCCTCGGCCGCGATCGCAAAGGCGCAGGAGGAGCTCGCCGCCGCCGAGGACCGCTGGCTCGAGTTAGAGGTGCTGCGTGAAGAGATCGAGCAAGCGTGAACACAATGATTCTTGCCGTCATTGCGAGGAGCGGAGCGACGAAGCAATCCATGCAACCGCAGATGCGGGCAGATGGATTGCCTCGCTCCGCTCGCAATGACAGAAACTCTGCAATGGAGCCGCCCCGATGACCACGCCCCTCGCCGCCAAGATCGCCAAGGAATACGGCACGCCCTGCGCCGTGATCGACATGGACCGGGTCGAGCGCAACATCGCGCGCATCCAGAAGGCCTGCGATGAGGCCGGCGTCGCCAACCGCCCGCACATCAAGACACACAAGAACCCGATGCTGGCGCAGCTGCAGATCAAGGCCGGCGCCAAAGGCATTACCTGCCAGAAGCTCGGCGAGGCCGAGATCATGGCGGACGCCGGCATCGACAACATCCTGATCAGCTACAATCTGCTCGGCGACGAGAAGATGGCACGGCTCGGCGCGCTGCAAGGCAAGGCCAACGTCACCGTCGCCGCCGACAATTCCGTCGTCGTCGGCGACCTGCCGAAGGCCGCCGCCGCCTCCGGCCGCCCGCTCTCGGTCGTGGTCGAATGCGACACCGGCCGCAAGCGCGCCGGCGTCGAGACGCCGGCCGAGGCGATCGCGCTGGCGCGCGAGATCGCAGCCTCCAAAGGCCTCAGCTTCGCGGGCTTCATGCTGTATCCGACCGAGACCGGCTGGGCCGATGCGCAGAAATTCTATGACGAGGCGCTGGCCGGCGTGCGCGCCCATGGCCTCGACGCGACCATCGTCTCCACCGGCGGCACGCCGAACCTGAAGAATCTCGGCAAGCTGAAGGGCGGCACCGAGCATCGCTTCGGTACCTACATCTACAACGACCGCATGCAGGTCGCGGCCGGCGTCGCGACCTGGGACGATTGCGCGCTGCATATTTATTCCACCGTGGTCAGCCGCGCCGGCCCCGAGCGCGGCATCCTCGATGCCGGCTCCAAGACGCTGACCTCGGATACCGGCGGCCTCGAAGGCCACGGCCTGATTCTCGAACATCCGGAGGCCAGGATCGCGCGCTTCGCCGAGGAGCACGGCTTCCTCGATCTGTCTCGCAGCAACACGCGGCCCAATGTCGGCGACGTGGTGCGAATCGTGCCCAATCACGTCTGCGTCGTCGTCAACATGATGGACGAGGTCGTGATGGTGCGCGGTGACGAGATCATCGGTGCGCTGCCGGTGACGGCGCGGGGCAAGCTGCGGTAGCCGCATACACAGACCTTGTAGGATGGGTAGAGCGTAGCGAAACCCATCATGTCACTGCGGATCGAAGTTGATGGGTTTCGCTTCGCTCTACCCATCCTACGAACTCCGCATTTACTCCCGCATCAGCGCCTGCAGCTCGCGGTCCAGCGCCGCGCGAAACACCTCGATCGGCCGCGCCAGGCGGCCGGCCGGCGGGCGATGCACGATCCAGGCGCGGACTGCGGGATTGAAATCCGCGATCTTCACGGCCTTGAGCCGGCTACGGATCGGGCTTCGTTTCAGCGCCACCGGCGTCACGAGGCCGATGCCGAGCCCGCGCGCCACCAGCGACAGCCGCAGCTCGCTGTCGAGCGCCTCGACCGCGATGTTGAACGGCAGATGCGCCGCATCGAATTGACGCTTCAGCGTCTGGCGAAAGCCGCAGCCGTCCTGGTTGATCACCCATCCGGTCCGCGACAGCCATTCGAGATCGACCGACTTCGGCGTCTTCATGTCGCGCGCGACGACGAACACCACCGGCTGCGCGCCGAGATCGTCGGCCACGAGATCGTCGGGCGGCGCGGTGCCGTCAGGCAAACAGATTGCAGCGGCATCGAGCTCGTTGCGGCTGACCCGCTCCATGTGGTTGGGCGACCAGCCGGAGACGACGCGCACCGCCAGCGCCGGAAATTCGCCGCGCACCGCATCGAGCGGTCCGGTCAGCCCGGCCTCCGACAAAAACGGTGTCAGGCCGAGCCTGAACTCGCCGCGCACCACGCCGTCATTGGCGACGCCTGACTTGAGGTCGTCGAGCATGCGCAGCAGCCGGCGGCCCTGCTCATAGGCTTCGATTCCCGCCGCCGTCGGCTTCAGCGGCTTCGATAGCCGGTCGAGCAGCTGCGCGCCGAGCATCTCCTCGAGATTCTGGATCCGCCGCGTCACGCCGGGCTGGGTCAGGTTCAGCCGCGCCGAGGCCGCGACGATCCGGTCTCGACCACGGCGACGAACGCCACGAGGTCATGGGTGTTCATAATAATCTCGCATATTCTTCATCATCTTATTTGAATTGTAGCATATTATCCCGATCCCCTAAAGGGGGCCTCGCCACTCCATCGCGAGGTCCCATGACCATCTCCGAAGCCACCAAACTCTCCCCGGCGCGCACCGTCGCCGTGCGTCCGCTGATCTGGATCGGCGCCATCACGACCGGCACCGTCGTCACCAATCTCTTTGCGCCGCAGATCCTCGTCGGTCTGATGGGCCGCTCGCTCGGCATGACCGCGCTAGAGGCCGGCCTGATCTCGACGTTGACCCTGCTCGGCTACGCGCTCGGGCTGCTGCTGCTGGTACCGCTGGTCGACCTCGTCGAGAACAAGCGGCTGATCTTGCGGACGCTGGCCTGCGCTATCGTCGCGGCGATCGGCACCGCGATGGCGCCGACGCCGCTGATCCTGCTGGCCGCCACCTTCATCCTCGGCGCGTCGTGCGCCGCGATCCAGATGGTGGTGCCGCTGGTTGCGTCGATGGTGCCGCCGGAGCGCCGGGGACAGGCGATCGGCGATGTGATGAGCGGCCTGATGATCGGCATCCTGCTGTCGCGGCCGATGGCGAGCCTGATCGCGGACAGCTGGAACTGGCGCGGCTACTATGTCACCTCGGCCGTGCTGATGACGGTGCTCGCCGCAGCACTGGCGCGCACCCTGCCGACGCTACAGCCGGCGGCGAAGGTCAGCTACGGCGCGCTGCTGCGTTCGTTCCCGACACTGCTGCGCGAGGAGCCGGTGCTGCGCGTCCGGTCCTGGACCGCGGCGCTGGTGATGGCCTCGTTCACCGCGTTCTGGGCCGCCGTGGCGCTACGCCTGCCAGACGCGCCGTTCAAGCTCGACGCCAGGGGCATCGCACTGTTCGCACTGATCGGCGTTGCCGGCGCCGTCGCGACGCCGCTGGCCGGCCGCTGGGGCGACCGTGGCCTGGCACGGCCGATGCTGATCGGCTCGCACCTGCTGATATCCGCATCGCTCGCGCTGTGCGCTTGGGCCGGCGTACTGGAGTCGCGGATTGCAGCACTCGTCGCGCTGAGCCTCGGCACCATCCTGCTCGATCTCGGCATCACCACCGACCAGACGCTCGGCCGCCGCGCCGTCAACCTGCTGCGCGCCGAGGCGCGCGGCCGGATCAACGGCCTGTTCGTGGCGCTGTTCTTCATCGGCGGCGCCGTCGGCGCGGCAGCGGCATCCGCGGCGTGGAGCTTTGGTGGCTGGACCGCGGTGTGCGCAGTGGCCGCGACGTTCGGTGTGCTCGGATTCATCACCGACCTCGCCACGAAGACCGGCTCGGAATGAGCCTATCCCGTAGGATGGGTAGAGCCAACGGGTCCGCGCAAAGCGCGGCCCGATGATAAACTCCGCGAAACCCATCATGCTTCCGCGCGGAAAAAAGTTGATGGGTTTCGCTTCGCTCTACCCATCCTACAGAGCTACGATTTCTGCACGAACCATCGTAACACGCCCTTCCCAGCGGCGACGCCGGTTGCAAACGACGCCTGCAACAGATAGCCGCCGGTCGGCGCTTCCCAATCGAGCATCTCACCGGCCACGAAGACGCCGGGCAGCCGCCGCAGCATGAACTGCGCGTCGAGCTCGTCGAACCTGATGCCGCCGGCGCTCGAGATCGCGCGAGCGATCGGTGCCACGCCTGACACCTTGATCGGCACCGCATTGATCAGCTCGGCCAATTCGGCCGGCGGCAACGCGGCCAGCGAACGGCCGGCGGCGACGGTCGCCTCCTGCAACAGCCCGATGCCGACCGGCGAGAGTTGCGCGGCCTTGCGCAGGAAATTGGAAAGGGATTGCTTGCCCTTCGGCGCCGACAGACGCGCGACCAGTTCGTCGCGCGCGGCATCGGGCCGCAACGCCACCGTCAGTGTCGCCGTTCCCTTCGCGAGCACCGCCTCGCGCAATTCCGCCGACAGCGCATAGATGGCGCCGCCCTCGATGCCGGCGCGGGTGACGATCGCCTCGCCGCGCACCGTATGCGGACCAATCGTGAGCGCGACGCCCTTGAGCGGCTGGCCCTCGAACCGGTCGCGGAAGATATTCGACCAGGCAACCGTGAAGCCGGAATTGGCTGGCTTGATCGGCGCCATGGCAACGCCCTTTGCGGCGAGGATCTCCGCCCAGGCGCCGTCCGAGCCGAGCCGCGGCCAGCTCGCGCCGCCGAGTGCCAGCACGGTCGCATCGGCCTTGACTGTGCGCTGGCCGTCCGGCGTCTCGAACAGCAATCCCCCGCGCGCGTCCCATCCGATCCAGCGATGCCGGAATGCGAACGCAACGCCGGCGGCATCGAGCCGCCGCAGCCAGGCACGCAGCAGGGGCGACGCCTTGAACGCCTCAGGGAATACGCGGCCGCTGCTGCCGACGAATGTCGGCTGCCCCAGCGCCTCGCTCCAGACGCGCAGTGCTTCAGGCGGAAAAGCCTCGACCGCAGCCTTCAGATGCGGCATCGCCTCGCGATAGCGCGCAAGGAAATCCGGCAACGGTTCAGAGTGGGTAAGATTGAGCCCGCCACGGCCGGCCATCAGGAACTTGCGGCCGGCCGACGGCATCGCATCGTAGACCGTAACCTGTGCGCCACCTTGCGCGAGCACCTCCGCCGCCATCAGGCCGGCAGGTCCGGCTCCAACGACGGCGATGTGTTTATTGGGCGATGACGACATCGCGTCGGTCACGTCCGGCGTCCGCTTGAACCAACGTCATTCCGGGGCGATGCGAAGCATCGAGCCCGGAATCTCGAGATTCCGGGTCTGGTGCTTCGCACCATCCCGGAATGACGACTGAAATCAGTTACAACTTGATCCCGGCCCGCGCGGCGGCCTGGGCGACATACTTCTGCGTCTGCTCGAAGGCGCCCTGCAGCGCCTTTGCGGTCGACATGTCGCTGATCGCATTGAAGTGCGCGGCGACGCCGTCCGGCGTCCATTCGGACTGCGGCAGGTTGACGCCTTCGGTCTCCAGCACGCGGATCACGGCAAACGAGCCGGCGCCGGCGCCCATGATGGTGCGGGTCGGTGCGTCCTCCGAGAGCAGGAATTCGACCGCGGGCGTGATCGCTTCCGGCTTCATCAGCGCCAGCGCCTGCGGCGGCAGCAGTTCCTCGGTCATGCGGGTCGCAGCAGTCGGCGAGATGGTGTTGACCTTGATGTTGTTCTTGCGGCCCTCTTCGGCGAGCACGTTCATCAGGCCGACCATGCCGGCCTTCGCCGCGCCGTAATTGGCCTGGCCGAAATTGCCGAACAGGCCGGACGACGAGGTCGTCAGCACGATGCGGCCGTAATTGCGCTCGCGCATGCCGGCCCACACCGCCTTGCAGCAGTAGAAGGTGCCGGTGAGATGCACGTCGAGCACCTTGGCCCAGTCGGCGACCTCGAGCTTGGTGAACGACTTGTCGCGCAGGATGCCGGCATTGGCGCACAACAGATCGACGCTGCCCCACTCCTTGGTGGCGCGCTCGACCATCGCGGTGACCTGCTCGAAGTTCGAGACGTCGGCGCCGTCGGCCATCGCGGTGCCGCCGGCTTTCCGGATCTCCTCGACCACGGTCTCGGCCGGCGACAGCGACCCACCGGTGCCGTCGCGCGCGCCGCCGAAATCGTTGACCACGACCTTGGCGCCGCGGCTGGCGAGCCCCAGCGCATGCGCCCGTCCGAGACCATTGCCCGCGCCGGTGACGATAGCGACGCGTCCGTCAAACCTGATTGCCATGCTTGTCATTCCTGCTCTGACTTCCCTTCTCCCCTTGTGGGAGAAGGTGGCGCGCGCCAGCGCGCCGGATGAGGGGTTCTCTCCACGGATGAGCACGCGGAGAGAGACCCCTCACCCGGCTTCATCTCGCTCCGCTCGATTTCGCCACCCTCTCCCACAGGGGGAGAGGGTTAGTGCCCGAGCGGCATGAAAAGGTTGGAGACTTTTGAGCAGCGATGGATGGCCGGGTCAAGCCCGGCCGGGGCAGCCAAGGACGGCCAGCGAGCGCGCTAGACCGAAGGGGTCATCGACCCGCAGGGTTTCAGGCTTTTGAGCAGATGTCCGCTCCAGCACTCGTGATGCTCTTGAGCGTAGCTAATCGCACCGATCACAATCAAAGCGACTACGACAATTCCGGCGACGATGTTTTGCACCATGGCTGCCACTCCCGGGACCGCACCGCCTAAAGCGGGCATCATGGACACCAGGGAACACAGCCGTCAATGCGCCACATGGGCCAGAGCAGAGCATCGCCAAAAAAATCAGATTCGGGTGGCTCGCTGCACCGCCCCCGCTTGCGGGAGAGGTGCACAACCCTTCGCGGTTGCAACACAACCGCGTCTTGCGATCCTCAGCTGAAATAGATCAGGCCGAGCCAGTCGGCGACCAGCGCGGGCTTTTCCTCGCCTTCGATCTCGACCGTGACGTTGGTGCGCGACAACAACTCTTTGGGCTTGCGCAGCGTGGCTTCGGCCAGCACGAAGCGGCCGCGGACGCGCTTGCCCGAGCGCACCGGCGAGATGAAGCGCAGCTTGTCGAAGCCGTAATTGACGCCCATCGCGGTGCCCTCGAGCACCGGCATCACCTCGTAGGACATGATCGACATCAGCGACATCGTCAGGAAGCCATGCGCGATCGTGGTGCCGAAGGCGGTCTCCTTCCTGGCGCGCTCGGGATCGACGTGAATGAACTGGTGATCCTCGATCACGTCGGCATAGGTGTCGATGCGGCCCTGATCGAGCAGGTGCCACGAGGACACGCCGATCTCCTTGCCGACCATGCCCTGGTAGGTTTCCAGCGACACCGGCGGCTTCTTCCAGACTTCGTTCATTGGCTAACCTCTGCTAACCGGAGGTCCGCACCTTCTGCAGCTCCGGAAATTCTTCCTCGCGGAACTCGACCCCGCGCAACGCGTCGCTTCTGACATCGTCGTGTTCGAGCCGGCGCAACTGCACGCGACGGATTTTTCCAGAAATCGTCTTCGGCAGTTCGGTGACCAGCTCGAGCTTGCGGATGCGTTTAAACGGTGCGAGCCGCGTGTGCAAATGTTTGAAGATCGACAGCGCGGTCTCCGGCGTTCGTTCGACGCCTGATACCAGCAGCACATAGGCCTTCGGGACCGCCAGCCGGATCGGGTCCGGGCTCGGCACCACGGCAGCTTCGGCCACCGCGTCGTGCTCGAGCAGCACGCTCTCCAGCTCGAACGGTGAGATGCGGTAGTCGGAGGATTTGAACACGTCGTCGGTGCGGCCGACGAAGGTCAGATAACCCTCGTCATCGGTGAACACGACGTCGCCGCTGCGATAGATCTCGCCGTCGGTGCCGATCAGCTTGCCGTCGTCGCCCTGATAGCCCTGCATCAGGCCCGCCGGCCGATCGGCGCCGAGCAGCAAGGTCACCTCGCCCTCCTTCGCGGCGTGGCCGTCATTGTCGGTGACCTGCACGCGATAGCCCGGCAGCGGCCGGCCCATCGAGCCGACCTTCACCTTCTGTCCCGGCGAGTTGCCGGCCAGCGCGGTGGTTTCGGTCTGGCCGTAGCCGTCGCGGATGGTCAGCCCCCAGGCCGATTTGACCTGGTCGATGATCTCGGGATTGAGCGGCTCGCCGGCGCCGCACACCTCGCGCAGCGAGACCTTGAAGCTTGCGAGCTCTTCCTGGATGAATAACCGCCACACCGTGGGCGGCGCGCACAGCGTGGTGACGCCGCAGCGGCCGATGATCGAGAGCAGTCCCTTCGCCTCGAAGCGTGGCTGATTCGCAATAAAGATCGTCGCGCCCGCGTTCCACGGCGCGAAGAGGCAGCTCCAGGCATGCTTGGCCCAGCCGGGCGAGGAGATGTTGAGATGGATGTCGCCGGGCTGCAAACCGATCCAGTACATGGTCGAGAGATGGCCGACCGGGTAGCTGCGCTGGCTGTGCCGCACCAGCTTCGGCTTTGCCGTGGTGCCCGAGGTGAAATAGAGCAGCATCGGATCGTCGGCCTTGGTCGGGCCATCGGGCGCGAATGCATCGGACTGCTTGGCGGAATCCTCGAACGGCAGCCAGCCGTCCTGCGGCTGCGTCGCGCCGACCACGATACGCGCGAGCTTGTCGCTGCCGAGGCCGGCGAACTTCGCGACCTGATCCTGCGTGGCGACCACCGCCCTCGCCTTGCCGCGATCGAGCCGGTCGCGCAATTCATCCGCGGTCAAGAGCGTGGTGGCGGGGATCACGACCACGCCGAGCTTCATCGCCGCCAGCATGGTCTCCCACAGCGGCACGACATTGCCGAGCAGCAGCAACAGATGATCGCCGCGCTTCAGCCCCTGCGCGCGCAGGAAATTTGCAACCTGGTTTGAGCGGCGCGACAGCTCGGCGAAGGACAGCTTGGTCTCGTTGCCGCTGGCGGCATCGACGATCCACAGCGCCGGCCGGTCGCGGCTGTCGGCATTGTGCGCCAGTTCGGCATCAAACCAGTCGAGCGCCCAGTTGAACGGTACCGGATCGGGCCAGCGAAATCCCTTCACCGCGGCGTCATAGTCGGTGCGGTGCTTGAGCAGAAAGGCGCGAGCGTCCTGAAATGTGGTCATCTTCTTCCGAGCCCGTTGATTGGCAACCAGCGTCACCGTCAAGCGTAGCCCGGATGGAGCGGAGCGCAATCCGGGGGCGGTCGCGCTGGTCTATAGAGCAGTCCCGGATTTCGCTGCGCTCCATCCGGGCTACGCGCGGCCCGCTACTTTCCAGCGAGGCTCCGAACGTGCTGGATAATTCCGGAAAAGTCGACCCCACCGTGACCCGACGCGTCGAAGGTCTTATAGATCTCCTGCGCGTGCTTGCCGAGCGGCGTGACCGCGCCGGCCGCATTGGCGGCGTCCTGCGCCAAGGTCAGGTCCTTGACCATCAGGTTCGAAGCAAAGCCCGGCTTGTAATCGTTGTTGGCCGGCGAGGTCGGCACCGGACCGGGAACCGGGCAATAGGTGGTCAGCGACCAGCACTGCCCCGACGAGGTCGAGGCGACGTCGAACAGCGCCTGGTGCGACAGGCCGAGCTTTTCGGCGAGCACGAAAGCCTCGCCGACCGCGATCATGGAAATACCGAGGATCATGTTGTTGCAGATCTTGGCTGCCTGCCCCGCACCGCCGGCGCCGCAATGCACGATCTTCTTGCCCATGTTTGCCAACATCGGCTGGGCCGCCGCGAATGCCTTCGGCTCGCCGCCGCACATGAAGGTCAGCGTCGCGCCCTTGGCGCCGCCGGTGCCGCCGGAGACCGGCGCATCGACCGAGGCCATGCCGTGCTTGGCGGCCAGCGCATGCGCCTGCTTGGCGCTTTCGACGTCGATCGTCGAGCAGTCGATGATCAGCGTGCCCTTGGCCATCGCGGGCAGCACCTCGCTCCAGACGCCGAGCACATGCTTGCCGGCCGGCAGCATGGTGATGACGACATCGGCGCCCTTCACCGCACCGACGCCGCTCTCGGCGATCGCGGCGCCGTCGCTCCTGGCCTGATCGCGAGACGCTGCGACCAGATCGAACGCGGTCACCTTGTGGCCGGCCTTGACCAGATTGGCGGCCATCGGCCCGCCCATATTGCCGAGCCCGATGAATGCGACGTTTGCCATGGGAAGTCCTCCGCTTGCGACGTTTCTATTTGCTGTCGGGAAATTTCAATTCGTCGGCGCCGATCTCGGCGAAGTAAGGCGTGAGCATCTCCGGCGTCACCTGCTCGATCCCGGCCGGCGACCATGTCGGATTGCGATCCTTGTCGATCACGGCGGCGCGCACGCCCTCGCGGAAATCGTCGCTGGCGAACACTTCGAGCGCGGCGCGATATTCGCGCTTCAGGCACTCTTCCAGCGTCGCGGTCGCGCGCGCCAACCGCAGCAGTTTCAGCGTCACCACCATGCCGCGCGGCGACTTCTCGCCGAGCGTCTTCAGCGCGGCCTGCGCCAGGTCGGAGCCGTCGGCCGTCAGCGCGGCGACGACGTCCTCCATCCGGCCGTGCGCGAACCAGCCGTCGATTTTGGCCTGCATCGCGGCGACAGGGCCGGATTCCTCGACGGTGGCAAAGCCTCCGATCAGCCGGTCGATCTCGGCCGAACTCGTACCCGGCGCAACCTTGGTCAGCGCCTCGCGCAGCGCCGGCAGCTTTGCGCTCGGTACCACGGCGTCGGCAAACTTGGCGTAGATCGCATCGGGACCGTTCATGGTGGTGCCGGTGAGCCCGAAATAGGTGCCGATCTCACCCGGCGAGCGCGACAGCAGATAAGTGCCGCCGACATCGGGGAAGAAACCGAGGCCGACCTCGGGCATCGCGAGCTTGGTCCGCTCCGTCACCACGCGGTGGCGGCCATGCGCCGACAGCCCGACGCCGCCGCCCATCACGATGCCGTCCATGAAGGCGACATAGGGCTTTGGGAATTTCTTGATCCGCGCGTTGAGGATGTATTCGTCGCGCCACAGGATCTTGCCGAGATCGCCCTTGACCTTGGAGCTCTCCCAGAGCGCGCGGATGTCGCCGCCGGCGCACAGGCCGCGCTCGCCCGCGCCCTCCAGCACGATGACAGCGACATCGGGATCGGCCTCGAACGCATCGAGCGCCTTGTCGATGTCGTGGAACATCTCCAGCGTCACGGCATTGATCGCCTTCGGCCGGTTGAGCCGGATGATGCCGGCAGAACCTTCCTTGCGCGCGATCAGATCGCCTTCGGCTGCTGCCACATCACTCATCGCGCGCCCTCAATCAACTTGCGCGACACGATCAGCCGCATGATTTCATTGGTGCCTTCGAGGATCTGGTGCACGCGCAGATCGCGCACGATCTTCTCGACGCCGTATTCGCTGAGATAGCCGTAGCCGCCATGCAGCTGCAACGCCTGGTTGGCGACCTCGAAGCCGACATCGGTGCCGAACCGTTTTGCCATCGCGCACAGCATGGAAGCATCCGGATCCTTGCGATCGAGCGCGGCCGCCGCCCGCCACAGGAAGGTGCGCGCAGCTTCCAGCTCGGTCGCCATGTCGGCGATCTTGAATTGCAGCGCCTGGAATTCGTCGAGCCGTTTGCCGAATGCCTTGCGGTCCTTCATGTAGGCCAACGCCTTGTCGAGCGCCGCCTGCGCTCCGCCGAGCGAGCACGCCGCGATGTTGAGGCGGCCGCCGTCGAGCCCGGCCATCGCGATCTTGAAGCCGATGCCCTCCTCGCCGAGCCGGTTCGCGACCGGCACGCGCGCATTCTCGAACATCACAGCGCGGGTCGGCTGCGCATTCCAGCCCATCTTGCGCTCGTTATTGCCGAACGACACGCCCGGCGTCTTGCCGTCGACGACAAGCGTCGAGACGCCGCCGGGTCCGTCGCCGCCGGTGCGCACCATCGCCACCAACAGGTCGGTGCTGCCGGCACCGGAGATGAACTGCTTCTGGCCATTGAGAACGTAGTGATCGCCGTCGCGCACCGCGCGGGTGCGCAGCGCAGCGGCGTCGGAGCCGGCGCCCGGCTCGGTCAGGCAGTAGCTCGCGATCAGCTCCATGGTGCAGAGCTTCGGCAGCCATGTGTGGCGCTGGGTGTCGTTGCCGTAGGCATCGATCATCCAGGACGCCATGTTGTGGATCGAGATGAAGGCCGACGTGGTCGGGCACCCCGTCGCTAGCGCCTCGAAGATCAACGCGGCGTCGAACCGCGTCATCGCCGAGCCGCCGACATCGTCCCTGATATAGATGCCGCCGATGCCGAGGCCGGCCGCCTCGCGCATCACGTCGACTGGAAAGCGCTTTGTCTCATCCCATTCGAGCGCGTGCGGAGCGATCTTTTCCACCGCAAACGCCCGCGCCATGTCACGAACCGCGATCTGGTCCTCGTTGAGAGCGAACTGCATCTCGCCGCCTAGCCCTGAAGGTTACCCCACCGTCATTGCGAGGAGCGAAGCGACGAAGCAATCCATTCTTCCACGCGGGGGATAGATGGATTGCTTCGCTGCGCTCGCAATGACGTTCCCGGAAATCACTTCATCGTCGGGATCGAGAACTCCGCGCCTTCCTTGACGCCGGACGGCCAACGCGAGGTCACCGTCTTGGTCTTGGTGTAGAAGCGGATCGAGTCCGGACCGTGCTGGTTGAGGTCGCCGAAGCCGGACTTCTTCCAGCCGCCGAAGGTGTAATAGGCGATCGGCACCGGGATCGGCACGTTGATACCGACCATGCCGACATTGACCTTGGCCGCGAAGTCGCGCGCGGCGTCGCCGTCGCGGGTGAAGATCGCGACACCATTGCCGTAGTCATGGTCGGACGGCAGCGCCAGCGCCTCGTGATAGTCGTGGGCGCGCACCACCGAGAGCACCGGGCCGAAGATCTCTTCCTTGTAGATCCGCATGTCCTTGGTGACGTTGTCGAACAGCGAACCGCCGAGATAGAAGCCCTTCTCGTAGCCCTGCATCTTGAAGCCGCGGCCGTCGACAGCGAGCGTCGCGCCTTCCTTGATGCCGATGTCGATGTAGCTCTTGACCTTCTCGACCGCCTCGCGGGTCACCAGCGGGCCGTAATCGGCCGACGGATCGACCGAGGTGCCGATCTTGAGCGACTCGACGCGCGGGATCAGCTTCTCCATCAGGCGGTCGGCGGTGGTCTTGCCGACCGGCACCGCGACCGAGACGGCCATGCAGCGCTCGCCGGCGGAGCCGTAGCCGGCGCCGATCAGCGCATCGACCGTCTGGTCCATGTCGGCGTCCGGCATGATGATGGCGTGGTTCTTGGCGCCGCCGAAGCACTGGCAGCGCTTGCCGGTCTGCGCGGCGCGCTCGTAGATGTACTGCGCGATCGGGGTCGAGCCGACGAAGCCGATCGCCTTGATATCGGGATCGTCCAGGATGGCGTCGACTGCCTCCTTGTCGCCGTTGACGACGTTGAGGATGCCGGCCGGCAGGCCCGCCTCGATCATCAGCTCGGCGAGCATCATCGGCACGCCGGGATCGCGCTCCGACGGCTTGAGGATGAAGGCGTTGCCGCAGGCGATCGCCGGCGCGAACTTCCACATCGGGATCATCGCCGGGAAGTTGAACGGCGTGATGCCGGCGACCACGCCGAGCGGTTGGCGCATCGAATAGATGTCGATGCCGGGGCCGGCGCCCTCGGTGTACTCGCCCTTCATCAGATGCGGGATGCCGCAGGCAAACTCGGCGACCTCGAGGCCGCGCTGGATGTCGCCCTTGGCGTCGGGAACGGTCTTGCCGTGCTCGCGCGCCAGCAGCTCGGCGAGCTTGTCGTAGTCGCGCTGCACCAGCTCGAGGAACCGCATCATGACGCGGGCGCGGCGCTGCGGGTTGGTGGCGGCCCATTCCGGCTGCGCGGCCTTGGCGTTCTCGACCGCGGCGCGGAGCTCAGCCTTGGAGGCCAGCGCCACCTTGGCTTGGACCTCGCCGGTCATCGGCTCGAAGACGTCAGCCGTGCGGCCCGACGTGCCCTTGACCTCCTTGCCACCGATGAAATGTCCGATTGAGCGCATGGAAAAACCTCCCTGAAGCACCTGAATCGCCGCTCCTCGCGGCGGGATCGCTTTACAAACCCTATTGACCCTGCATTTTATGGGATTCAAGTCCGATAAATTGCACCATAGATGTGCGGAAATGCTGGATCAAGGCGGCGGCACAATCGACTGGGACGACTTCCGTTTCGTGCTTGCCATTGTGCGCGGCGGGTCGGTTTCGGCTGCCGCCAAGCAGCTCGGCGTCGATCATGCCACAGTGATCCGCCGTGTCGACCGGCTGGAGCGCCACCTCTCCGCAAAACTGTTTGATCGGCGCAAGACCGGCTATCTGCTGACCGAGGCCGGCCAGCGCGTCGCCGACAGCGCGGAGGCGATGGAATCCACCATCGTCGCCAACCAGGAGGCGGTCGGCGGCTCGCGCGCCCACCTCACCGGCACGGTGCGGATCGGCGCGCCCGACGGCTTCGGCAGCCACTTTTTGGCCTCGCGGCTGGTCAAGTTCACCGAGCGGTATCCCGATCTCGATCTGCAGCTCGTCGCCACCGCGCGGCTGTTCTCGCTCTCCAAGCGCGAGGCCGACATCGCGATCAGCCTGACCATGCCGAAGGAAGGCCGCATCGTCGGCCGCAAGCTCCTGGACTACACGCTCGGGCTTTATGCCGCACCCGCCTATCTCGCCCAGGCGCCGGCAATTGTTGCGCGCGCCGACCTGCCGCGGCACCGCTTCGTCGGCTACATCGAGGAGCTCCTGTTCACGCCGGAGCTCGACTATCTGCCGCAGGTCTCGCCGAAGATCTCGGCGAAATTCCGCAGCGCCAATCTGATCGCGCAGCTCAACGCCACCATCGCCGGCTTCGGCATCGCCGTGCTGCCGCACTTCATGGCAACGGCCCACCCCGAGTTGCAGCCGGTGCTGCCGGACGAGGTGCGGATCTCCCGCACCTTCTGGCTGCTGATGCACGCCGACAGCAAGGACCTCGCCCGCATCCGCGCGGTGGCGGACTACATCTACGAGACCGTGGAAGCCGAGCGCGCGCTTTTTAGCGGGGTGTGAGGCGGACACCGTATTATTTCCGTCATCCTGAGGAGCGCGTAGCGCGTCTCGAAGGATGCACGGCCCGGCTGGTGGCCGTCGACCCTTCGAGACGCGCGCGATGCGCGCTCCTCAGGGTGACGGATCGAGTATTAGGCGCGCCGCGCCAGTTGGCGCTAAAGCGCTAATTCACCTTCTTCTTCGCCGGCGCCTTGGCCGCGGCGGCGCGCCCCAGCACCGCCTCGCGGCCCGCGCTCAGGATCTCGTCGGACATTTCGCCGCTGCCGGCGATGCGCGACATTACTATGGTGCCCATCATGGTCGCCAGCGTCGCCATCGCCTGCTTGCGGGCGGTCTTGCGCGGCACGTCGATGATCTGGTCGGCCATCATGTCGATCATCTGGTCGAGCTTGAGGGCAAACGCCTTGCGGGTCTTCGGGCTCTCGCGGGCGATCTCGGCGCCGAGCGCCGGGATCGCGCAGCCCTGGCCGGGATCGTCGCGGTGCACCGCCGAAAGATAGCCGTCGATGATGGTCGAAAGCCGCTTCTCCGGCGGCGTGTCCGCGGCGACCTTACGCCAGCGCTCGATGGCGCGGTCCATCGCGTAGCTGAAGGCCTCGATCACCAGCGCCTCGCGCGAGTCGAAATGCGCGTAGAAGCCGCCATGGGTCAGGCCGGCGTCCTTCATCAGGTCGGCGACGCCGATGCCGTGGGCGCCCCGCTCGCGCAGGCGCGTCGCGGCCTTCTTGACGATCCGCGCGTGGGTCTCCTGCTTGTGTTCTTTCGAATAGCGCATGCCGGTCTCATGGAATGTTTCTAATCATATAATAGCAGATTTGCGGCCGGAATGCTGCAGTTATTTCGCCTTGTCGGCCACTTTCGGTTCCCCGCCGAGCATCGAAAACGTCGCGGTCGCGTGCACCGCAAGATTGCCCTTGCCGTCGCGGACGAAGCCCTCGGTGTAGCTCGTCTGGCGGCCGAGCTTGATCACCTTGCCTTCGGCGCTGATGGTGCCCGAACGTGCCGACAGCGGCCGCAGATAGGTCAGCTTGAGGTCGAGCGTCACCGAGGTCTGCCGCGCCGGCAGCATGGTAGAGATCGCGCAGCCCATCGCGGTATCGAGCAGCGCCGCGGCGGTCGCGCCGTGCAGCAGGCCGATGGTGTTTTCCAAGCTCTCATGCGGCTCGAGTTCCATCACGATGCGGCCCTCGTCGACCACGGCCATGTGGAAGCCGATCAGCTTGGCCATCGGCGGCGGCGGCAACCGGCCGTCGCGGATCGCGCGCATCGCCTCGATCCCGGACATCGGCAGCGCCGCCATCGCTACTGGTCCCGGCGCCTGCCATTCCACCACGCGGGTGCGCGTTAGATCGGGCGAATGAAGGTCGATGCTTTCGGCAGCGGTCATGAGGGCTCCATTTATATGATGCGTATAATTCTATAGATCCGCATCCCTCGGCGCAACCGCCGCACCCGGTCCCTTGACAGAGCCATGCTTTGTCCGGGACATGGCCCAAGTCATTCCGGGGCGACGCAAGCACCAGACCCGGAATCTCGTGATTCCGGGTCTGGTGCTTGCGCACCATCCCGAAATGACTTGTCGATCCATTCCTGCGCCGGGACTTTTCCATGGACATGCTCAATCCCCACTGCGGCATCGCCCGCGACGACAGAGGCGTCGTCCGCCTCACCATCTGCAACGCCGGCAAGCTGAACATCGTGAGTTCCGCGGTCACCAACGGCGTGCGCGAGGGTTTTGAGCATCTGGCCGCCGATCCGAGCATCCGCGCGGTGATCCTGGCCGGCGAAAGCGAGCGCAGCATGATCGGCGGCG
The DNA here is from genome assembly GCF_020329495.1 of Bradyrhizobium australafricanum. NCBI lineage: Bacteria > Pseudomonadati > Pseudomonadota > Alphaproteobacteria > Hyphomicrobiales > Nitrobacteraceae > Bradyrhizobium > Bradyrhizobium australafricanum. Next base: position 183,583 of record NZ_JAGKJL010000001.1, read on the forward strand.
CCGACATCAAGGAGATGGCGAGGCTCGACCAGACATCCGCCGAAGCATTCATCAGCCGGCTGCGCGACCTCTGCGAGGCCGTGCGCAAATTCCCGGCGCCGGTGATCGCCCGCCTGCCCGGCTGGTGCCTCGGCGGCGGCCTCGAGGTCGCGGCAGCCTGCGACGTCCGCGTCGCCGCGCATGACGCGATGTTCGGCATGCCCGAGGTGCGCGTCGGCATCCCCTCGGTGATCCATGCCGCGCTGCTGCCGCGCCTGATCGGCTGGGGCCGCGCCCGCTGGCTGATGATGACCGCAGAGAACATCGATGCGCCGACCGCGCTCGCCTGGGGCCTGGTCGACACCGTGGCAAAACCCGGCGGCCTCGACGAAGCGGTCGAGCACACCGTCAAGGCGCTGCTGGAATGCGGCCCCGAGGCGCTGCGGATCCAGAAGGACCTGCTGCGGCAATGGGAAGAGCTGCCGCTGACCGAGTCGGTGAACCTCAGCGTCGGCGTGTTCGGAAAGTCGTTCCTGACCGGCGAGCCGCAGCGCCTGCTGCAGGGGTTTTTGGATCGGAAGCGGTAGCGGTTCAGCACCTGTGGCCCGCATGAGCGCCGCGACATGTCATCTGTAGCCCGCATGAGCGAAGCGACATGCGGGGGCCGGATGCCCCGGATATCGCTTCGCTCATCCGGGCTACGCTGCTGCGGGTGACTTTCGCCGCGCGTTCGCAGGCACCTGCACCGGCCCGAGGTCGGCCCGCCCGTTCAGCTCGATACCGGGATCTCGATCAGCACCAGCGTGCCGCGGCCCGGCTCGCTCTCCAGCGCGATTCGGCCGCTGAGCGACGACACCACGGTATTGAAGGCGATGTGCAGGCCGAGGCCGATATTGCCCCGCTCCCGCCCGGTGGTGAAGAACGGATCGAACACGCGGGCCTGCAAATCCTCGCGGATGCCGATGCCTTGATCGGCGCAGGCGATGCGGGCGAGCGCCTGATCCGGCTGCGTCACCGTCATGGTGAAGCGTCCGCCGCGGCCGTCGGGATAAGCGTGCGCCGCGGCGTTGAACGCCAGGTTGCTGATCACCTGCGCCAGCGCGCCGGGATAGCTGTTCAGAACGATGCCTTGCGGGCAGTCGAGTTCGACGATCAATCCCTGACGGGACAGCAGCGGCCCGAGCTTTGCGATCAGCTCGGAGAGCCATCCGCCGAGCTCGAATGTATGGCGCTCCTCGTCGGCGTGATGGATGGCGACCTGCTTGAAGCTGTGCACCATTTCAGATGCCCGATGCAGATTTTCCGAGGTCAGTCGAAGGCCGTTCTCGATCCGTGCAATGCCCCGCGTCAGGTCGGAGCGGCGAACGGCGGTGCCGCTCAGCGCCTCGCCCATCGCGCGAAGGTCCGCCTCCATGGTGGTTGACGTGGTCAGCGCCAGGCCAAGCGGCGTGCTGACCTCGTGTGCGACACCGGCGACGAGCTGCCCGAGCGAGGCCAGCTTCTCGGCCTGCACGAGCTGCGATTGCGTCGCGTGCAAATCGCGCAACGAGGCTTCCGAACGCTCCTTTTCCTGCTTCAGCGCCTGCGCCGTTCGAAACTGCTGGCGCGCGCGGAACTCGCGGGCGGCGACGGCGTAAAGCGACAGCGCAAAGGCGTTGAGGACCAGGGAATGATTGATGAAGCGCAGCCCCGGCGGCAAAGCCGGCCCGAGCGATTCAGCGATGCACAGCGCAATCCATGTCGTGAGACAGAACACGGCCAGCGGCCCGATCCGCAGCGGCAGCATGGTCGAGACGAACAGGATCACCATCATCACGCCGGGTGCCGCATAGGTGAATCCCGAGGGCAGCACGAGGTAGACGCTCGGCAGCACGCAGCCCGGAACGACGCAATAAACGAGGAAGATCGTCTCGGCCCACGGCTTCATCGCGGGCACTGAGAGCAAGGCGGTGAGCGGCAGCAGGACCAGCACGGCGACCCCGCCGCGGATCGCCAGCGTGGTCGCCACGACGTCGGGATAGAGCACCCAATCCCAGAACGCATATCCGGCATAGGTGAAGGCGCCGAGCAGCATCGCGACCTGCGTCCAGCCGATATTGCCCCGCACGTACTGGTCGACAAATCGGCGCTCCTCGACGATGTCGTCGAAGCGCAGTCCAAGGCGGGTCAAAAGACGGAGCATTACAATATCAAACGAAAAAGGCCTGGCACTGGAACTTGGCACTGGAAATAGGAGCGTCGAAAATGATCTACGACAGCTTGCCCGCGCTGTCGCGTCCTTTTGGCGCATCGGCGACCGCGGCGCGGCATCGCGCCGCGCCCCTCACCGGGCGTTGGCCGGGGCGTGGGTCGGCCAGAGGTCGGCGCGCCAGTGCAGCGCGATCGCCAGCATGGCGATGAAGCCGGCGGCGGCGAGCAGCGTGCCGGTCGCGGTGTAGCCGATCAGGTCGATCAGGCTGCCGGCGGCGAGCAGCCCGAGCGGCAGGCCGTAGATCACCATCATGCGCACGCCCATGACGCGGCCGCGCAGATGCGCGCTGGCGTTGCGCATCAGCATCACGGCGGCCGAGATCATCGACATGCTCTGCGCGATGCCGGCGAGCAGCAGGCAGGCCATCGCGACCGGCATGGTCCGGAGCTCGACGAACACCAGCAGCATGGCGTACCAGGCGAGCGTCGCGCCGATCAGAAGCCGCGCGATGCGTACCCCGCCGGCCATGCTGAGCGTGATCGAGCCGATCAGCGAGCCCACCGCAAAACTTGCCGAGAGATAGCCGAGCCCGGTCTGGTCGGTATGGAAGATGTCGCGCGCGACATAGGGCAACAGACCGTTGGTGAGCGGGAACGCGGTGAGGTTGGCGAGGAACGCGACGCAGAGTGCGGCGCGCATGCCCGGGCCGCTCCAGGCATAGACGACGCCCTCCTTGAGGTCGCGCAGCAGCTTTGAACCCGGCGCGTCGCCGGCGAGATCGGTCGTGCCATGCGACTTGGGGCGGCTCATGCAGAGCATCAGGATGGCGGCGACGAAATAGAAGCCGGCGATCCCGACATAGACATAGCCGATGCCGAGCGCCGCGAACAATCCGGCCCCGGTCAGGGCTCCTGCGATACGCGCCGAGTCCTGCGTGGTGCGCGCCAGGCTGATGGCGCCGACCAGTTGCTCCGGCGGCATGATGTCGGCGAGCAGCGCGCCGCGCACGCCGAGATCCGACGGGCGGATCACGCCCATGATCGCGACGATGATCATGACGTTCAGCGGGGCGAGATGCCCGGTCAGCGCCAGCGTCATGATGGTGCCGGCGAGCGCCGTATAGGCAAAGCGCATCACGGCGAGGAGATCGCGGTGCCCCATGCGGTCGCCGATCATGCCGACGACCGGCGCCACTAGCGTGCCGACATATTGTAGCGACGCCAGCACGGTCAGCAGCAGCACCGAGCCGGTCTCGACCATGATGTACCAGCCGAGCACCAGCGTCTCGACCTCGAACGCCCAGGAGGTGAGCAGATCGGACGGCCATTGAAAGCGATAGCTGCGGATGCGAAATGGCGCGAGCGCGGAGGTCCGCGTGGTCCCGCTCAAGACGCGATGACGCGTGTCACGGCGTGTCCTGCCCTTTTTCCTTGTTCTTTTGGGTCTTGCTTCTCGGTCGTGCTTGCGGCGCTTTGAATCCGTCTTGAGTCGCTTGGGAAAACGCCCTGTTCCGGCAGCGTAGCGCCGAGGCGATTGGTGTCAATCGAAGCCGCCGCATGCGGCCATGCACGATGGTATCCGCAGCGACGGGATAGCGCAGCCTCGCGAAGCGCAGGCCCTACACCGGCTGCACGGCGCGCCGCAGCATGAAATGGGTGGGTACGAAAGCGAGCAGCGGCAGGCCGATCATCAGGCCGGCCAGCCACACCAGCGGCGGCACGAAGCCTTGCGCCGCCCTGTCGCTGGTGCCGAAGACGTAGTTGATGTTGACCGGAGTCATGCCCGGGTCCGGCCGCGGTCCCGGCATTACAAAGTAGCAGATCAGCAGCAGCGCCCATGCCAGCACGCTCCAGGCGATCAGCGCGCGCTGGTCATAGCCGAGCCGCCAGACCAGGAACAGCAGCAGGAACGGCAGCCAGCCGTGGAAGCCCGACAGGAATCGCAGGAACAGCGACAGGTTCTGGTCGAACATGTAGTCGGTCATTCCGGTGAGCGAGTAGCCGGCGACATGGGCGAGAAAGTCGATCACCCAAAATGTTTGCGGCACAAGGAGTCCGACGGCGCACATCGAAATCAACAGCGCGCTCTCTGTCCAGACCCCGATCAAGGTGAGGATCAGGCAGACGTCGCAGAAATACAGAAAGTTGGTCGGCCCGTAGCAGTAGGTGTACACCGGCACCAGGACGGCCATGAAGGCGCTGAAGCCGATCTTGACGGAGAGCGGAATGCGGGCGGACGGCTGCTCGACGGCGATCACGGACATTGCGGTGGGACTTTCCGTTGCACAATCCGCCAGCCCTAGCGCCGGATCGGTAAACAGACCCGTATTCCGCAACCTTGAATTGATCAGCGCTCGGGAATTCGGTTAACGCCAACTCAGCGGCGCCGGTACAGTTTTATCCGCCCGCGCTCGAGGTGATCGTGCTAGCATGCCTGTTCCGAGGCAGCGGAGGACGACATGAACGCCTTCGAAGTTTTCGCGATCTACCTGGCGCCCTTTGTGGTCATCGCGATCGCAATCCGGCTGCTGATGAAGCGCTATGCCGTCGACCTGCCGCACGTGCAGAAACAAGCGGGCTCCGCGCCGAAGCGACGATTTCTGCTCGGTGCCTGGCGGTCGGATTAGGTCAGATCGCAGACAGGCTCGGATGCCGCCGCCCGGCGAAATTCTCAATCACTGATTTGCCCGACGACGCAAGCGAAGACCAATCCAGTGTATGGTTTGTCCGTCTCACCCGATCGAGGGGCGAATCGCGATCGTCACGAACGTGGGTCGAGATGCGGACACCTATTCGGTGTCGTCCCTGCCTAGTGCGCAATTGCGCACGGGAGCAGGGACCCATAACCACAGGCCGTCATTGTTGAGCGACGCCCGAACAACGAGTCCCATTCACAATATCCGCTGCGGAGTATGGGTCCTGGCTTTCGCAGAGACGACGCCTGGGAAGCAACCGTGCGCTCTCATTCTCCCCGGCATCATCATGAATCGAGGACCATCCTCATCGTCGTCCTGGCGTAGGCCAGGACCCATTACCCCGAATCTCAATTGTTGCGCGGCGCTGGGGCCCCGATCCGGTTCGTCACTGAAGGCGGTGGTTATGGGTCCTGGCTTTCGCCAGGACGACACTGGTGATTGTGGAGCATCCCATCCCCAACTCATGCGAACACGACATTTTGTCATGAGAGCCGCAGTTGCATTTTTTGCATTGCATCATATGATGACAATAATTCAATCAAATCCCCGGCATTGAAGGGACTCCTGCCATGGCAACCAGCACCGATCCCATCGTCATCCTCTCCGCCGCCCGCACCCCGCTCGGCCGCTTCATGGGCGAGCTCGCGCCGCTGCCGGCGCACAAGCTCGGCTCGCATGTGATCGGGGCTGCGCTCGAACGCGCAAAACTTGCGCCCGAGCGCATCGACGAGGTGTTCATGGGCAACGTGCTGCCCGCCGGTCAGGGTCAGGCCCCTGCCCGCCAGGCCGCGCGCGGCGCCAGACTGCCGGATGCCACCGGCGCCACCACCGTCAACAAGGTCTGCGGTTCCGGCATGAAGGCGACCATGCTGGCCCACGACATCATCAAGGCCGGCTCGGCCGAGATCGTGCTGTCCGGCGGCATGGAGAGCATGAGCAATGCGCCGTATCTGTTGCAGAAGGCGCGCGGCGGTTATCGCGCCGGCCACGACCGCATCATCGATCACATGATGATGGACGGGCTCGAGGACGCCTATGAGACCGGCCGCTCGATGGGCGATTTCGGCGAGGCAACCGCGGAGGCCTATCAGTTCACCCGCGCCGACCAGGACGCGTTCGCGATGGAGACGCTGAGCCGTGCCCGCAAGGCGGTCGAGGGCGGCGCCTTCAAGGCCGAGATCGCGCCGATCACGCTCGCCGAGAAGGCCGGCCCGCGCATCGTTGCCAATGACGAACACCCGCTGAAGGTCGATCCAGCAAAAATCCCCGGCCTGAAGCCGGCGTTCCGCGCGGGCGGCACCATCACGCCGGCCGCCTCCTCGGCCAATGCCGACGGCGCCGCAGCGCTGATCCTCAGCCGGCGCTCGCTCGCCGATCGCGACGGACTGCCGGTTCTGGCCGAGATCAAGGGCCACGCCACCCACAGCCAGGAGCCGCAGTGGTTCACGACGGCGCCGATCCCGGCGATCAGAAAACTGCTCGACAAGGTCGGCTGGAGCGTCGGCGATGTCGACCTGTTCGAGATCAACGAGGCGTTTGCGGTGGTCGCGATGGCGGCGCAGCGCGACCTCGGCATTCCCAGGGACAGGCTGAACATCAACGGCGGCGCCTGCGCGCTCGGCCATCCGATCGGCGCCACCGGCGCGCGGCTGATCGTGACGCTGCTGCACGCGCTGGAGGCGCAGAACCTGAAGCGCGGCGTTGCCGCGCTATGCATCGGCGGCGGTGAAGCAACCGCGATCGCGGTCGAGCGGGTCGCTCAGTAATCTTAATGCTTCTTGTGGATCACCCTGGCCGCAGGCTCACTCCGCCTCTCCCGCGTGCGGGGGAGGCCGCGGCGCGAGTAGCGCGCGGCGGGTGGGGGCTCTCCCCACGATGTGACTCGCGGAGAGAGCCCCCACCCCAGCCCTCCCCCGCAAGCGGGAGAGGGAGCGCGGCGTGTTCGCGGTTGCGACCGCGGCTCAATCCTATCGTTCTCCAACACGTGTCCTAAAACGAGGGAACTATGGCATTTTAGCCATGGCTCCCTCGTGCCATATTGCGCATCACGCAGAGCTTTCACCGCAATCGATCTGGAACACAATGATCTCGAACTGGCTTGCTTCCGCCCTCGCCCGCCGCAACATCCACTACGGCTGGGTGATGGTCGCCGTGACCTTCCTTGCCGCGCTGATCTCCGCCGGCACCGTCGGCGCGCCCGGCGTCTTCATCGTGCCCCTGCAGAAGGAGTTCGGCTGGTCCACCGCCGAGATTTCCTCCGCGCTGTCGATCCGCTTCATCCTGTTCGGGCTGATGGCGCCGTTCGCCGCCGCGCTGATGAATCGCTACGGCCTGCGCAACGTGACGCTGGCGGCGCAGCTGATCGTGGTCTGCGGACTATTGGCCTCGCTCGCCATGACCCAGGTCTGGCAGCTCATCCTGCTGTGGGGCGTCGTGATCGGGATCGGCACCGGGATGACCGCGCTGGTGCTCGGCGCGACCATCGCGGCGCGCTGGTTCGTGGCGCGACGCGGCCTCGTGGTCGGCATCCTCACCGCGAGCGTCGCGACGGGACAGCTCGCCTTCCTGCCGCTGCTTGCGACACTGACCGAGCGCTACGGCTGGCGTGTCGCGCTCGGGCTGGTCTGCGTCATGCTCGGCGTCGCCGCCTTTGCCGTGCTGATGGTGATGCGCGACCGGCCGAGCGACGTCGGGCTGCGTCCGTTCGGCGACGAGGGCACGGCGCCACTTGCCGCGCCGCCGCCGGCCAATGCGCCGATCGTGGCCGCCGCGCTGGGCACGCTGCGGGACTCCGCGAAGTCGTCGGTGTTCTGGATCCTGTTCGCGACCTTCTTCGTCTGCGGCGCCTCGACCAACGGCCTGGTCCAGGTTCATTTGATCCCGATGTGCCTCGATTACGGCATCCCGCAGGTGCAGGCGGCGAGCCTGCTCGCCGCGATGGGGATCTTCGATTTCTTCGGCACCATCGTCTCGGGCTGGCTGTCGGACCGCTACGACAACCGCTATCTGTTGTTCTGGTATTACGGCCTGCGCGGGCTGTCGCTGCTGTTCCTGCCGTTCTCCGACTTCACGTTCTACGGACTGTCGCTGTTCGCGATGTTCTATGGCCTCGACTGGATCGCGACGGTGCCGCCGACGGTGCGCCTCACCGCGCAGCGCTTCGGCGCCGAGCGCGCCAATCTGGTGTTCGGATGGATCTTCGCCGGCCACCAGCTCGGCGCAGGCGCCGCCGCTTTCGGTGCCGGACTGTCGCGCACGATCTATCAGAGCTACCTGCCGGCGTTCTTCATTGCCGGTGCGCTGTGCATCTTTGCCGCGCTGATCGCGCTGGCGATCGCGCGGCCCCAGCCGAAGTCCGTGGCCGAGTCGAAGCCGGTCGCGGCCTGAGGCCGCTTCCCGCGCGACGTGCGCCGGGTCAGTACGACAGGATAGTGCGCATCCCGAACACCACGCTGTCCTTGATCCGATGCGTTTGCGTCGGATCGTTGGGATCAACGGCGCCGCCGCCGGGATGGGCGATGTATTGAAACATCGGCTGCATGGTGAAATTCGGGTTCACCACGTGCTGGTAGGTGATCTCGAGAATCGCCTCGTAGTCGCGGATCGGATACGGCGTGCCCGTGAAGATCTGGGTGTCGCGGTCGAGCGCACGCGCGGCGTCCGAAATCCTGGCATAGATCGCGGCGATGCCGAACCGATCGTCCGGATATGTCTCGCTGAAGCCGGTGAACAGGAAGCCGCCGTCGACATAGGTGCTGATCAGATTGCGGTCCGATGGGCTGACCGAGGCGCGCATGAAGAACGCCACGCCCTTGTCAGCGTCCGGCCTGGCGCGCGCAAGCAGCTGCTCGTAGACCATGAAGATGCCGTTGTCCCGCCGCAGCCATCGCGTGTCGCCGGAGCTGTCGGGATCAGCGAGCGACAGCCCGTCGGCCGAGAAGCGCTGGTCGGCAAACGAGCCCATGTGATACCAGGCGCCGCCGGTGATGGTCGCCGGCAGCCTGCTCTCGCCGATCTCGAACTTGTATTTGAGCTGGCCGATCCACCATGGCGGATCGTTGACCCGGAAATTCAGCCCGTGGGCGTTCAAGATCTGTGGATCGTCGGCCCCCTGCGGCGGCGAAGCCGAGCCGTCGAACAGTGCCAGATAGGCGGTGATGCGGTCGGACAGATTGGCCTTGAACCGGATGCCGGGCACCGCAAGTGGCGGCGACGGCCCGCCGGCCGGCAGAATGGTGCCGACAATGCCGGGCCAGCCGAGCGCCGAATTGATGAAGATGTCGTCGTACTGGCTGTCGATGAACTCGACGTCCGAGCCCTGCTGGCCGACGCGAACCGAGAGTTTGCCGCCGAGCAGCTTCTGCTCGATCCAGAATTCATAGAGCCTCGTCGCCGGCAACGACTCGACGCCGGACACCAGGAACAGGTTGCCGACATAGCTCCGCGACAGCCCGTCGCCGTGGATCTGGTACATGTTGGCGTGGAAGGTCGCGCCGCTCCAGCCGATCGCCTTCTCGAGGTCGATGGTGGTGCCGAGATCGAGACGGCCGGTATAGGCCGCGCCATTGCTGACGCCGCCGGAGACGTTGGCAAAACCCTCCCCGATATAGGTCAGGCTGAACTGGTAGCCGGCCTCCTCGAGCGCAGCCCGCGTATCCGCAATCCGGTCGGCGGCGGGCTTGTCCTCCGCATGCGCCGGCGCGCCGAGCGCGAGGGCCGCGGCCACCAACATCGCGCGGGAAAGAACGCTGCACATCGGGAATACCGCGGTGCGCTCGCGCTATTTGACGATGCCGAGCCGCCGCATCAGCAGATAAGCCAGCAGCGCCGACCCGGCCAACAGGCCTGCGGCCACCAGAAATCCGCTGTCGACATCGGTCAGCGGCAATCCCTTGGTGTTCATGCCGAAGATGCCGGTGACGAGCGTCGGCGGCAGCAGCATCATGGTGACGACGGACAACGCGTGGAGGTGCTTGTTGCTCTCCTCCTCGAGCTTGAAGCGCAGCTCCTCCTCGAGCAGGCGGCTGCGCTCGTGCAGTTCGACGATGTCGTGGTCGAGGCCGTCGAGCCGCTGCGCGAGCTTGCCGGCCTGCAGCCGCAGCGCCGGACTGAGATTGTCGGTGTTCTTCTGCTCGAGCCGGTGAAACAGCACGCGCAGGCCGGCGAGCTGGCGATGCAGGCGCACGCAGGTGCGGCGCATCCGGCTCAGATTCTTGCGCAGCTCCGATCCGGTATCCTCGGCGAGCACCCGCTCCTCGATCGCATCGATATCGGTGCCGATTTTGTCGGCCATGCGGTCCATGGTGTCGGCGATCTCGTCGACGATCTTCTCCAGCAGCACCGCGACGCTGCCGACGCGATGGCCGCCCTCGAGCATGCGGCGCGTCGCATCGGCGGAGCACAGCGCCTGATGGCGGCCGCTGACCAGGAGGCGTTCGGTCATCGCAAAGCGGAGGAAGCCGGTCTCGCGGGTCGCGGCGTCGATATCCCGCACCAGATCGGAAAACACGCCGTAGACGCAATTGTCGACGACGTGGATCTGCTGGAAATTGTCATTCGACAGCAAGAGGTCCCGCGCCAGCTGCGGGATGTGCATGTTGGCGAGCCATGCCCGGGTGCGGACGTCGGTCAGGTTGAAGTGCAGCCACAGCCTTCCGTCATGGCTCGGCTCGATCGGCGCATCGATCGGAAGCGCCTCGGCACGGCCGTCGTGATGCAGGCGGAACGCCCAGACCAGACCGGGGACCGCCTCGCGGGTCAGCAGCGACCCGACCGGAGCGGGAGGTGGATCAGCCAGCATGGCCCGCCCCCAAGGCAATCGATAACGCAACCGCGCGAAATGACATGTTCAAGACCTCGCCCACGCGCAACGCTGAGCAAGCGCGTCCCTTCGACGGAACATAGGAGGACGCGCCTGTTACAGTTTTATGTCAGCGACCGCCCTACTCCGCCGCAAGACCGGTCGGCGCCGTCGCCTCCGCGGCCTCCTTGTTGTAGTCATGCACGACGCGGCCGAACGGCAGCGTCAGATCGGCGAGGAAGTGGTGCGCGCCGACGACACGCTTGACCGGGAAATCGGCGACCGGTGCATTGACATGCGGCACCAAATGCAGCCGGCCCGGTCCGATCCAGGAGCCCTTGACGACGATGTCGGTCAGGTTGATCGCGACCAGCTGGCAGACCTCGAGATGCCCGTCGACGCCGGGGATCATCTTCAGATTAACTTGCGTCTTCGACAGCGTGGCGCGGGTGACGTCGCCATTACCCGCCATGCTCTCGTGCTTGTAGCCCATCGTGCCCATCGCAACGAGCTGGCCGGCATATTCCAGCGTGCCGGTCAGCGTGTCCTTGACGATCTCGAGCTTGGGATGAGCGTACTTCTTCGGAAAGCCCCAGATCTCGCGGCCGGCCGCGATCGGCGGATCATCGTCGAGATACATCTGGCAGACGAAGTTGACCTCTTCGCCATGCAGGCGCGCGGGGATCACGAGGCCGGACTCGGTGTAGCTGCCGAAGCCGGAGCTGTCGGGCATCTTGATCCATTCGTAATGCACGATCGCCTGCTCGATCGGCTCCAGCGGCTCAGGCAGGCCGGCGCGGATCAACTCCGGATCGGTCTCATAAGTGATGACGAGGAATTCGCGATCGATGAAGCGATACGGACCGGCAGGATAGCTCGGGCCGGCGGCCGGCATCGACGGAAGCTTGAGCAGATCTTCCCTGCGCATCGCAATGACCCCCTGTTTGAAAAGTTTGCGCGAAAGCTAGCGGCCGAGATTGACAGCGATGTGAGGAATTTCCGTCAGGCGCATGACCGCGGTTGCGCTTGCGTGACCCGCGTTTCGTTGATGAGGCCAATGCTAACCATGCAGGCGGGCATGCCGGATGCGCCGAGCGCGGGCGTTGCATTTGTCATCACGGCGTCATCGGCGAGCTGAATTCTCGCCGCAAATTCTGGAGTGTCTGATATGGACGCGCGAACCCCGCATTTCGACGACATCGATCACGCGACGCCGGGTTGGCGTCCGGAAGGCTGCGATCGCGTGGCCCTGGTCCTGCAGGGCGGCGGCGCGCTCGGCGCCTATCAGGCCGGCGTCTATCAGGCGCTGCATGAATCCAACATCGAGCCGGACTGGGTCTGCGGCGTCTCGATCGGCGCGATCAACTCCGCGATCATCGCCGGCAATCCGCCCGAAAAGCGGCTCGAGCGGCTGCACACATTCTGGGATCGCATCACCAGCCGCAAGATCTGGCACTACACCCCGGACGGCGACATCTTCCGCAAGGCGCGCAATTTCACCAGCTCATGGCTGACGACGACGCTCGGACAACCCGGCTTCTTCACCCCGCACCAGGCCAATCCGTGGTTCAGCCCGGCCGGCGCGCGCACCGCCACCAGCTACTACGACACCACGCCGCTGCGCGAGTCCTTGCTCGAGCTGGTCGATTTCGACCGCATCAATTCCAAGAAGATACGCTTCGCGGTCGGCGCAGTGAACGTGCTCTCCGGCAACTTCATCTATTTCGACAATGCCCATGACGAGATCATTCCCGAGCACATCATGGCGAGCGGCGCGCTGCCGCCGGCGCTGCCGATGGTGAAGGTCGGCACCGATCATTTCTGGGACGGCGGCATCGTGTCCAACACGCCGCTGCAGCATCTGCTCGATCAGGAAGACAACAAGAATTCGCTGGTGTTCCAGGTCGACCTGTTCCCGGCGCGCGGCGCGCTGCCGCGCGACATCCAGGACGTGATGGCCCGGCACAAGGACATCATGTATTCGTCGCGCACCCGCTACAACACCGACGTCTATCGCAAGACCTACAATCTGCGCACCGCCCTGCACAATGCGCTGGGAAAAATCCCCGACGATCAGCTCTCGGACGAGGAGCGCCAGCTCAAGAAGGCAAACGCCCGGCTGCCGGGCATCACGCTATTGCAGCTGATCTATCAGCAGAAGGCCTATGAGGGCGACGCCAAGGACCACGAATTCTCCGGCACCTCGATGCGCGAGCACTGGGTGAGCGGGCACGAGGACACCAAGCGCTCGCTGAAGCGGCGCGAATGGATCAAGATGCCCGAGAACGGCATGGGCATCGTGATCCACGACGTGCATCGGGAAGCGGAGTAAATACGTGTCGTCATTGCGAGGAGCGCAGCGACGAAGCAATCCATACCTCAGCACATGGTGATATGGATTGCTTCGCTACGCTCGCAATGACGATTGAGGAGCCGCTTACGGCCGCGTCGACATGTTGCTCGGCGGACCAGCCTTGCGGATCGGTTCGGCGAGGCGCGCGAACTCGCAGAGCAGCGAGCGCGTCTTGCGCGGATCGATCACCTCCTCGACCCAGAACTTCTCGGCCGAGCGGAACGGCGAGCGCAGCTTGTTGAGGCGATCCTCGATCTCGCGCAGCTTGGCGGCGGGATCGGTGGCCGCATCGATCTCGGCGCGATAGGCCGCCTCGATACCGCCTTCGAGCGGCAGCGAGCCCCAATAGGCCGACGGCCACGCATAGCGCATCGAGAAGCGATTGGCCGGCTGATGCACCACGCCGGCGACGCCGAAGGCGTTGCGGATGATGATGGTACACCACGGCACCGTGCTCTGGTTGACCGCCGCCATCGCCCGCACGCCGTGGCGGATGGTCGCCGTCTTCTCCGCCTCGAGCCCGATCATGAAGCCGGGGCAGTCCATCAGATAGACCACCGGCAGATGGAAGGTCTCGGCGAAGTCGACCCAGCGCACTACCTTCTGGCAGGCGTCCGCGGTCCACGAGCCGCCATAGTGGAAGGGATCGCTGGCGAGCAGCAGCACCGCCCTGCCCTCGATCCGCGCCAATCCGGTGATGATCGGCCGGCCGAAATTGCTGGCGACCTCGAAGAACGAGCCTTTGTCGACCACCGCATCGATGATCGGCCGCATCTTGTAGACCTGCCGGCGGTTGCGCGGCACGGCCTTGAGCAGCGATTCCTCGGCACGCTCCGGATCGTCGGTGCAGGGAATGGTCGGCGGCAGATCGTAGACCGACGACGGCAGATAGGACAGGAAGCGCCGCGCGTAGTCGAACGCCTCCTCTTCGGTCTCGACGGCCTGATCGATCGCGCCGGCGCGGGTCTGGATGTCGGCGCCGCCGAGCTCCTGCTTGGTCAGATCCTGACCCAGGCGCTTCACCACCGGCGGGCCGGCGACGAACATCGCGGAGCTCTTGGTCATGACAGAGTAATGCGTGGCGGCAAGCCGCGCGGCACCGAGGCCCGCGACGGAGCCGAGCCCGAGACCGACCACCGGCACGCGGGCCAAATTGGCGGTCGTGTACCAGTACCAGCGCGTGCCGCCGACGCCGCCGGGCAGATTGGCGGCGCCCCTGGTCTCGATCGTCTTCACCGAGCCGCCGCCGCCGGAGCCCTCGATCACGCGAACGATCGGCAGGCGGAAGTCGTGCGCCATCTCCTCCGCCATCAACGGCTTGGCGGAAATCGATGCATCCGCCGAGCCGCCGCGCACGGTGAAGTCGTCGCCGACCACAACGACGGTGCGGCCGTCGACCCTGGCGCGGCCGAACACGCAGTTCGCCGGCGTCAGGTGCTTGAGTTCGTTGCTCTCGTCATATTCGGCGATGCCGGAGATGGCACCGACCTCATGGAAGCTGCTCTGGTCGACGAGCTTGTCGATGCGCTCACGAACCGTGAGCCGGCCCTGGTCGCGTTGCCGCTTGACCTTGTCAACGCCTCCCATCTCCCGCGCGAACGCTTCGCGGCGGGCGAGGTCGTCGAGTTCCGGCTTCCAGTTCATTCACTGCTCCCGTCTTGAGGATTTTGTTGTTGTTATGGGCGGTCACCGGAAGCGACTTGCGTTCGATCCGATTGCTGAAGATGTCGCCGTCGGCGCCTTCGAGCAGGCTGCCGAGTGCGGCGGCGAGTTCGACCATTTGCGGTGCGACCTCGCGATGCAGCCGCGCCTCGTCATACATCGCCGAGAGCAAGCCGATCGTGGTGACCACATAGGTCTGATACTGCGGTGACCACAGCGGCACCGCGACGCCGTTGATGTGCGGGCTCCACAGGCCGCAGGCGACGACGTAGCCGTGCTCCTGCAAATGCCGGCGGTTGGCCTCGATGCGCGGCGTCAGCATCTTGGCGCTTTCGGGCAACTCGCCTTCCATCTCGGCGATCAGGGCGTCGCCGACCGCGGGATCGAGCGCGGCCGTGTAGGCGTGGCCGGCCGCGGTGGTCGCCATCGAGATCCGGCTGCCGGTGGCCTCATGCAGGCCGAGCGCGTTGGCCGCGCGGGCGAACTCCAGATAGACCAGATGAAAGCGATCGGGGATGACGAAGCCCACCGTGCCGGGCAACTGATCGGCGACATCCTGCAGGCGCAGCCGGATCAGATTGCGCAGCTGCAGCCCCTTCATCATCGTGGTGCTCATCGCGACCGCGCTCGGGCCGATGCGATATTTCTGGTCGCGCGGCAGATAGACGAGCTGTCCCATCCGCGTCAGCGTGTGTGTCAGTCGCGACACCGTCGAACGCGGCAGGCCGCAGCGGTTCGAGATCTCGAGATTGCCGAGCCGGGCCTCGTGTCCCTCGAAGCACCGCAACACATCGAAGGCGCGCGACACCACCTGGATGACATCGCCATCGCCTGTCTCGCTGGCGAGCATTCCCTGCCTGCTAAGCCGTTCCGAGCGCCTTCCCATCTGTTTGGCTCCATTCCGTCCTGCGGAATAAAATTCCACTTGCAGAAGAAGCTACCTCAGGCAATCTGCCGCCACAACAAAAAGCCGTTCGCCGGATGAAATTTCCGCAAGACGGTATCGGAGAGTGGAATGCCAGAGATCAAGGTTGTGACCGAAGTTGCCGGGCGCGTTTGCGCGCTTCCTGTCGAGACCGGCAGCAGCATCGGTAATGGCGACGAGATTGCGTTCGTCGAAGCGATGAAGATGGAAATACCGGTCACGTCGACGACAGCAGGCAAAATCAAGTCGATTCTGGTCAAGATCGACGATGTCATCGCCGAAGGCCAGGCGGTTGCGATCGTCGAGACCTGAGATCCCACCCCTGCCATCCGGCCGCGACAATCTGTCCGGTGATGCAGCGGCCGAAATCGCCGGCTTGCGCCGGAGGTAGCGTTGCCATCGCCGGATCACGATGCAATCATCCCGCCCGGAAAAGTTTCGCACAGCGAAACAAAGGGAGGAATTATGATCCATCGGCTGATGGCGCTCGCGCCTGCCGCTCTTGCCGGCATTTCGATCTTCGCTGCCCTGCCCGCCTCGGCCGAGGACATCAAGCTGCCGCCGACCATGGCGGTGACCGCCTACGACACCGGCACCGCCGGCTTCAACATCGCGGTCGGCGTCGGCAAGATGATGAAGGACAAATACGGCACCGATGTCCGCGTGCTGCCGGCCGGCAACGACGTCGCGCGGCTCGCGCCGCTGCGCGCCAAGCGCGCGGTCTCCTCGGCGATGGGATCGGGTACCTATTTCGCGCAGGAAGGCGTGTTCGAGTTCGGCGCCAAGGAGTGGGGCCCGCAGCCGCTGCAGCTCATGCTGTCGTCGGTGGACTGCAATTGCGGCGCGCTCGGCGTGGCAGCCGATGCCGGCGTCAAGGAAATGAAGGACCTTCGCGGCAAGCGCGTCGGCTTCGTGGTCGGCTCGCCGGCGCTGAACCAGAACTCGCTCGCGATGCTCGCGTTCGGCGGCCTCACCCAGAAGGACGTCAAGATCGTCGAGTTCGCAAGCTACGGCGCGATGTGGAAAGGCCTGATCAACAACGACACCGATGCCGCGTTCGGCACCACAATCACCGGCCCCGCCAAGGAAGCCGAGACCTCGCCGCGTGGCCTGATGTGGCCGCCGCTGCCCGCCGACGACAAGGAAGGCTGGGCACGGGTGAAAAAGGTCGGCTCGTTCTTCTTCCCGCAAACCGCAACCTGCGGCGCCGGCATCTCGCCGGACAAGCCGATCCAGCTCGGCAATTACCCCTACCCGATCTTCGTTGCCTATGCGGCGCAGCCGGTCGACCAGATCTACGCGATCACCAAGGCGATGATCGTCAACTACGACGCCTACAAGGACTCGGCGCCCGGCGCCGCCGGGCTCGGCGCCGACCGGCAGACCAAGAACTGGGTCGTCCCCGTGCATCCCGGCGCGGTGAAGGCGCTCAAGGAAACCGGCCACTGGAGCGACGATCAGGAGGCGCACAACAACACGCTTTACAAGCGCCAGGAGGTGCTCGCCGCCGCCTGGACGGATTACGGCAAGTCGAACCCGCCGTCGGACGACAAGGCCTTCCTCGATGGCTGGATGAAGGCGCGCGCGGCCGCGCTTGCGAAAGCCAATATGCCCAATGGCTTTGAGTGAGACCCGCCAACGCGCGATGAGATCGGGTTAATCGTCATCGCGCTGGCGCCCGTTTGAGCATGGTGCTTCCGGAAAACCGCTTCGCACTTTTCCGGATCATGCTCTAGGCTACGGGCAAAACGGACAACATTGGGGGAAGCGTAATGCCCGAGAACGCCGCGGCTGCGCCTGCGAAAAGAATCGAGTTTGAAGATCCGCATGCCGGTCTCGACAATCTGCAGGAGGCCGAGGTCACGCGCGTGCGCACCCTGCGCGGGGTGTGGCGCTGGGCGCTGGTGGTCGCAACCGCCGCAACCATCCTGCTCTGCATCAACCAGCAATTCTCGCTGCGCTTCTTCATCGACTACACCCAGCTCAACACCGAATATTTCTATCTCTTGATCGCGTTGATGCTGCCCTTCACGTTCCTGATCTTCCCCGGATCGGAACGCGCGCCGTTGAACCGCATCCCCTGGTATGATCTCGCGCTCGCCGTGGCGACCTTCGCCGCCTCGATCTGGCTGATGCTGAACGTGCGCAAGGCGGCGCAATATGGCTGGGAGTCCGACGGCGCCCCGAGGAACGTCATCATCGCCGGCCTCGTGATGTGGGTGATGCTGATGGAGGCGCTGCGCCGGACCGGCGGCTGGAGCCTCCTGCTCAGCGTGCTCCCCTTCACCGTCTATCCGCTGTTCGCCGAGGCCAGCTGGCTCGGCCCGTTCCGCGGCTCGCAGCTCACGCTCGACCAGACCACCGCCTATCACGTGCTGTCCGGCGAGAGCCTGCTCGGCATTCCGATCCAGGCCTTCGCCGACACCGTAATCGGCTTTTTGGTGTTCGGCACCGCGCTGATGATGACCGGTGCCGGAAAATTCTTCATCAACCTCGCCTTCGCGCTGTGCGGCACGTTCCGCGGCGGTGCCGCCAAGGTCTGCATCTTCGCGTCCGGCCTGCTCGGCATGATGTCGGGCTCGATCGTCTCCAACGTGCTGACCGCCGGCACGATGACGATCCCGGTCATGAAGAAGAGCGGCTTCCGCGCCTCCTATGCCGGCGCGATCGAGGCCTGCGCCTCCACCGGCGCCGTGCTGGCGCCGCCGGTGATGGGCGCCACCGCGTTCGTGATCGCGCAGTTCCTCAATATCAGCTACGCGGAGGTCGCGGTGGCCGCGATCATTCCTGCGGCGCTCTACTATGTCGGCCTGTTCATGCAGGTCGACTCCTACGCCGCACGCCACGGGCTGAAGGGCATTCCGCGCGCCGAGCTGCCGCGCGTGATGGATACGATCAAGAACGGCTGGTATTACGTCTTCGTCATTGCGCTCCTGATCGTGATGCTGCTGTATTTCAAGCGCGAAAGCCACGCGCCGTTCTACGCCACCGCGCTGCTGCTGGTGCTCAACCAGATCTTCTCCAAGGAGAGCCGCTGGACGCTCGGGACGATCGGAAAATTCCTCGAGGTCAATGGCCGCACCTTCGTCGAGCTGGTCGGCATCCTCGCCGGTTGCGGTCTGCTGATCGGGGCGTTCTCGATGACCGGCGTGGTCTCCAGCCTCGCCAACGATCTTTTGACGCTTGCGGGCGACAACACGTTCCTGCTGCTCGTGATGTGCGCCTTCACCAGCCTGATCCTCGGCCTCGGGCTGACCACCACCGCCTGCTACATCTTCCTCGCCATCCTGGTCGCGCCCGCGCTGGAGAAGCTCGGGCTGAACCGGATGGCGGTGCACATGTTCATCTTCTATTGGGGCATGCTGTCGTCGATCACGCCGCCGGTGGCGATCGCCTCCTTCGCTGCGGCCGGCATCGCCGGCTCGCCCGCGATGAAGACCGGATGGGAATCGATGTGGGTCGGCAGCATCATCTATTTCATCCCGTTCTTCTTCGTGCTGAACCCAGCGCTGGTGATGCAGGGACCGAGCCCCTATCTCGCCGGCCTCGGCCTGATGGCGCTCGCGGCGTGCGGCACCCTGTTCATCTGCGGCGGCATCCAGGGCTACCAGGCGTTCGTCGGCGACCTCCGCGGCGCCGGTGCCCTGGAATGGCCGCTCCGGGTGCTGCTGGTGATCGGCGGCTTCGTGCTCGCGACGCCCGGCGGCGGCATCAACCCGCTGTCGCAGCTGCAGGTGTCGCTGCTGGGGCTCGCGATCCTCGCCCCGACGGTGTTGATCGCCTTGCTGCTGGTCCGCCGTCAGGCGCTGGTTCCGAACCAGTTGCGCGCGCCCTGATTGCGATGCACAACAGTAGGCGATGAAACGATCGCCTCCTCCCGTCACCGCCACCACCACGGCCTGGTCCAGCTCGAAGCCGCCGCTGCTGCGGTTTCTGCACACTTGTTACGCAGACTTCCTGCCGGAGGCCGCCGGCGCGGTGGCCGACTACATCCCCGAGCTGGGCAAGGCCGACCCCGCCCATTTCGGCATCAGCCTGGCGACGCTCGACGGCCACGTCTACGAAGTCGGCGACACCAGGGTGCCGTTCACCATCCAGTCGATGTCGAAGCCGTTCGTGTTCGCGCTGGCGCTGGACACGCTGGGCGCCGAACGGGTGGAAAGCGTGATCGGCGTCGAGCCATCCGGCGACCCCTTCAATTCGATCCGGCTCAATGCCGAAAACCATCCGTTCAATGCGATGGTCAATGCCGGCGCGATCGCCTGCTCCGGCCTGCTCCACGCCGACAAGGGCGACGCCGCGTTCGACTATATCCGCCATGCGCTCGGCCGCTTCGCCGGCCGTGAGCTCGATGTCGACGAGGCGGTCTACGCCTCCGAGAGCGCCACCGGCGACCGCAACCGGGCGATCGGTTATCTCCTGCGCACCAACAGCGTGATCACCGAGAACGTGCCCGCAGTGCTCGACGTCTATTTCCGGCAATGCTCCATCCTGGTCACCGCGCGCGACACCGCCGTGATGGCGGCGACGCTCGCCAATCGTGGCATCAACCCGCTGACCGAGGAGCAGGTGGTGACGCCCTACGCCATCGCGCGCACGCTGTCGGTGATGACCTCGTCGGGCATGTACGACTACGCCGGCGAATGGATCTACCGCGTCGGCATTCCCGCCAAGAGCGGCGTCGGCGGCGGTATTCTGGCGGCGCTGCCGGCGCGGCTCGGGCTCGGCAGCTATTCGCCAAGGCTCGACAAGCACGGCAACAGCGTGCGCGGCATCAAGGTGTGCGAGACGCTGTCGGCGCATTACGACCTGCATATACTGAACCGCAGCGACGACGCCCGCCACAGCATCATTGCCGACTACAATATCGGCAAGAACCCGTCGCGGCGGGTGCGCCGGCCGCAGGAGCAGGAGATCCTGGCAAGGCACTTCCAGGAGGTTCGTGTGATCGAGCTGGTCGGCACCCTGTCGCTCTCCAATGTCGACTATGTCTCGCGCCGCCTCGCCGGCAGTCCGCGGCCCGAATTCGTGATCTTCGATTTGCGCCGCGTCACCGCGACGACCCGTGCCGGCGCAAGACTGGTGGCCGAAGCGTTCCAGGAGCTCGCCGAGCTCGGCGTCACGGTGATCCTCTCCGGCATCAAGCGGACCTCGCGCGCATGGGCCACGATCAGCGAGTGGACCAGGCGGCTCGGCAATATCAGGGATTTCTACCTGCTCGACACCGCGATCGAATGGGCCGAGGACCAGATCGTCTACCGCTATGGCGGCTCGATCGACTTCCTCGAGACCACGGAACTCTCCGAGCAGCCGCTGCTCGCCGGATTGAGCGAAGCCGAGATCGCCGATCTCACCTCGCTCTGCACGATCCGAACATACCAACAGGATGAAAAGATCATCGCCGCGGGCAGTGAGGCCACCTCACTGTACTTCCTGCGCAGCGGCGTGGTCCACGTCACCCTGCCCGACGGCATCCGGCTCGCGACGCTGACCGCCGGCATGGCGTTCGGCGAGATGGCGCTGCTGGAGCCGAAGCGGATAGCGGACGTGGTCGCCGACATGTCGGCGACCACCTACGAAGTGACGATCGAGGATTTCGAGCGCTTCCGCGAGCGGCATCCGCGCGCCGGCGAGCGGATCATGCGCAACCTCGCGCAGATCCTCGCCGATCGGCTGATCGTGGCGAATGCCAAGGTGGATCTGCTGACGTCGGGGTAGGTCTCTCTGTTCTCCCTCTCCCCGCCCTTCGCGGGGAGAGGATCAGGGTGAGGGACTGCCTCAGCGAAAAGACTGAGAGTTGATCCCGCGGAGGCTCCCCCTCACCCGGATCGCATTTCATGCGATCCGGCCTCTCCCCGCAAGCGGGGCGAGGCAAGGGACCTCTCGCGCAGTTCGCTCTCAGCTCACCACTTCCGTCACCGGCTGCATGTCAATCTCGAACGTCTCGAGAAATTTCGACGTCATGATGTAGAAGCCGACCGAGAGTTGCAGCTCGATCAGTGCGGCCGGCGTCAGCTTCGCCGCGATCGTCTTGAAGGTCGCGTCGGTCGGCTTCTTCAGCTTGACGATCTCGTCGGTGAAGGCGAGCGCAGCGCGCTGCACCTCGTTGAAGCAGGTCGCGGACTGCCAGTCCTCGAGCGCGGCGTTCTGCTCGTCGGTGACGCCGACATTCTTGCCGATGCGCTTGTGCGCGACGATCTCGTAGGGCGCCTCGCAGAGAATGCCGGTGCGCGTGATCGCAAGCTCGCGGACGACGGGATCGAGCTCGCCCTTGTGGCGGATCGCGCCGCCGAGCCGGCAATACTGCTCAAAGTAACTTGGCGAATGCGCCATCATGCGAAAGATGTTGGCGTTGCGGTTCTTGTCGAGGATCTCGCGGGTCCGCGGGTTTGCCTTCGCGGGATCGGAGTAGTCGATACGGGCCATTTCCTAACCTTGATCTTGCTGTCGTTTCTGTCGGGTTCCGAAACACTAGAGCTTTTTCCGTTCCGATGAAATCGGAACGGAGCTCTAGATCCTTGTTTTGACGCGTTTTCTTCACGCGAACCGGTATCAACTTCGCTCGAAAACGCTCTGTACGAGCTGCTGTCGCAGGAGCAACACGCGCGAGTCAAATTGCCGCCGCATTCCCAGACAACGCTGTCACAGTCGATATTCGCTGAGTGGGGACTCGTCAAAAGCGAATACTCGACGCGGGGTGTTCCGAGTAAAAAATCCGGCCGTCTTGCGCGCAATTCGCGCAACGATGAGTCACGCCCAAGTCTAGGGGAAACGCATGAAGGAAGCCACCAAGAGGGCGGCCTCGGAAGCGCTTGCGCAAATGCTGGCGGTGACGGCAATGCTCGTCATCGCCAGCTTCATCTTTTATTGGCACTGAGGCATGATCCGGAAAAGTGTGTAGCGGTTTTCCGAAAGATCATGCCCAAACAGGTTATCCGCAAACTATGAGGGGCAAGAGCGAACCAGTTCAGCCTGGTCTTGCGTTCTGACTGGATCGTTCAGCCCCTCATTTCGCCTTTGCGAAATACGGAACCAGCCGTCCCGCGAATTGCGTGAAGCGCGCCGCGACCTTGTCGCCGATGGCGAGGCCGTTGTCGCCATGGGCCATCATGCGAAAGCCTTCGTCGGCGTCGACAAGCACGATGTTGTAGGGCACATGCGCCCGCGTCTCCGGCGTCGCGGCGCGGCAGACCAGCGAGGTCGCATACACCGTCCCTGCCCCACTCGCGCGATGCTCGGCAAGATCTGGCGAACCGCATGCGGCGCAAAAGCTGCGGCGGAAATATTGCCGCGCGCCGCAGCCGTTGCAGGTCTGATAGACGATGGCTTCCGCGCCCTTGGTCCAGTCGGCGGTCGGTCCGTTCATCGCACGCGCTCCAGGAACATGCTGACATGCGAGGACAGCACGCCGCCATCGCCGTGCAGCAGCGCCACCGAGGCGTCGCGCACCTGGCGATTTTCGGCCCGCCCGATCATCTGCAGATGGGTCTCGACCAGATGCGCCATCGCGCCGCCGACGCCGCAATGGCCGTAGCTGAGCAGGCCGCCATGGGTGTTGAGCGGCATCTCGCCGTCCTGATTGAAATAGCCGGCACGCACCCGCGCCGCCGCCTCGCCGCGCCCGGCAAGGCCGAGATCCTCCAGCAGCATTGCGAGCGTGATCGTGAAGCTGTCGTAGACCGCGGCGTAGCGCACGTCCGGGATCGCGACGCCCGACACGTCTTTCGCTTTCGCGATCGAAATCTCGGCGCCGAGTTCGCTCAGCGCAGGCGCTGCGGTGACGTGTTGATGGGTGTGTGCCTGGGCGCAGCCGCGGACGCGGACCTGCCGCTCGCCGGTCGGCTCGCGGCTGATCACGCAGGCCGCACCGCCGTCCGACACCGGGCAGCAGTCGAGCAATTTGAGCGGCATCGCCACCGGCTTGGAGGCCATCACGTCGGCAACCGTGATCGGCTCGTGGAATTGCGCGCCGGGATGCGTCAGCGCGTGCTTGCGCATCAGCACCGCGAACTCGGCGAGGTCTGCCTGCGTGAGGCCGTATTCATGCATGTAGCGCGTTGCGACCAGGCCGTAGTAGGCCGGGATCGTCGGCCCCAGCGTCACCTCGTAATCGGGATGTCCGACCTGGGCCAGCGCCTGGATCGAGGCGTCGCGGCTCTGCCCGGTCAGCCGGTTCTCGCCGCCGACCACCAGCACGTGTTTTGCAACACCGGCGTCGACCAGGTGATGCGCCAGCATGGTCATCGCAAGCCCGGTGGCGCCGCCGACCTGCACGGCGTGCGCGTAAGCCGGGCGAATGCCGAAGTGCTCGGCGAAGACCGTGGCCAGCATGATATGCGGCGAGACCGTGGAGTAGCCGCAGAGGATGCCGTCGATCTCGGAGCGCTTCAGCCCGGCATCCGAGATCGCAAGCTCGGCCGCCTTGCTCATCAGGTCGAGCGAGGACAAGCCCTCATGCTTGCCGTAGGACGTGAGGCCGACGCCTGTGACGAAGCTCATGTCAGCGCACCTATCTCAGAGCGTCATTCCGGGGCGATGCGAAGCATCGAACCCGGAATCTCGAGATTCCGGGTCTGGTCCTTCGGACCATCCCGGAATGACAACCTACAATGACTTGCGTCATCTCAATACGACTTCGGAAGGCCGAGCACCTTCTCGCCGATGAAGCTGAGGATCAGCTGCGGACTGATCGGCGCGATGCGCGGGATCAGCGATTCCCGCAAGTAGCGCTCGACGTGATACTCCTTGGCGTAACCGAAGCCGCCATGGGTCATCACCGCTTGCTCGCAGGCATGGAAGCCGGCTTCCGCCGCGAGATATTTTGCGGAGTTCGCCGCGGGGCCGCAGGGCAGGTTCTGGTCATACTGCCAGCCGGCGCGCAGCACCATCAGCCAGGCGGCCTCCAGTTCCATCCAGCACTTCGCCAGCGGATGCTGGATCGCCTGGTTCATGCCGATCGGACGGTTGAACACGATGCGACCCTTGGCGTATTCCGACGCCCGCTTCAGCGCGATCTGGCCGAGGCCGACGGCTTCGGCCGCGATCAGGATGCGTTCGGGATTCATGCCGTGCAGGATGTATTCGAAGCCGCGGCCCTCCTCGCCGAGGCGGTCTTCGACCGGGATCTCGAAATTCTCGAAGAACAGCTCGTTGGAATCGACCGGCTTGCGGCCCATCTTCTCGATCTCGTGCACGGTGACGCGCTTGCGGTCGAAATCGGTGTAGAACAGGCTGAGGCCATGGGTCGGGCTGCGCACCTCCTCCAGCGGTGTGGTGCGCGCGAGCAGCAGGATCTTGTTGGCGACCTGCGCGGTCGAGATCCACACCTTCTGGCCGTTGACGATGTATTTGTCGCCCTGGCGCACCGCACGGGTCTTGAGCTGCGTGGTGTTGAGGCCGGTATTGGGCTCGGTCACCGCGAAGCAGGACTTGTCGCGGCCGTCGATGATCGGCGGCAGCATGCGCTGGCACTGTTCCCTGGTGCCGAACACCACCACCGGATTGAGCCCGAACACATTCATGTGCACCGCGGACGCGCCGGACATGCCGGCGCCGGATTCGGAGATCGTGCGCATCATGATCGCGGCATCGGTGATGCCGAGCCCGGAGCCGCCATATTCCTCGGGGATGCAGATGCCGAGCCAGCCGGCATCGGCCAGCGCGCGGTGGAAGTCGGCCGGATAGCCGCCCTCCTTGTCCTTCTTCAGCCAGTAGGCTTCGTCAAAGCGCGAGCAGATCTTGGCGACGGCATCGCGGATCGATTCCTGGTTGGCGGAGAGTGCGAAATCCATCTGTCGTGCTCCTATGCCTGCACCGCTTTGGCGGCGCCGTCGCGCACCATGGCCGCGATCTCCTCGGTGGAGAAACCTGCCTCCCGCAAGATCTCCGCGCTGTGCTCGCCGAGCCGCGGCGCCAGCCGGCTCGGCTCAACGTTGGTCTCCGACCAGCGCGCCGACGGCGTCATGCTGCGGATCCGGCCCTCGGTCGGATGATCGACTACGGGGAAGACGCCAGTCGCGACCATATGCGGGTCCTCCAGCAGGCTCTCCAGATCGTGCATCGGCATCACCGGCACGTCGGCCTTTTCGAGGATCCCGTTCCACTCGGCTGTCGTCTTGGTCTGCAGGATGCGCGCGAGCTCGGCATAGACGACATCGATATTAGTGGCACGGCCGGCGAAGGTCGCGAATTTCGGATCGCTGCGCAGATCGTCGCGGCCGGTCGCCTTGAAGAAATTTTCCCACTGCTTGTCGTTGTAGACGATCACGCAGATATAGCCGTCCAGTGTCTTGTACGGCCGCCGGTCCGGCGACAGATGGCGCGCATAGCCGCCCTTGTCGAGCGGCGGATCGTAGGTCAGGCCGCCCATGTGATCGCCCATGACGAAGCCGGCCATGGTCTCGAACATCGGGATGTCGACGCGCTGGCCCTGCCCGGTGCGGTCGCGATGCACGATGCTCGCACAGATCGCGCCGACCGCGGTGAGGCCGACGATGCGATCCACCAGCGCGTTCGGCACATAGCGCGGCACGCCGTCCGAGGTTTGCGCCATCAGCGCAGGCAGCGCGGTCGCGCCCTGGATCAGATCGTCATAGGCGGGCTTGGCGGCATAAGGTCCCTCCTGGCCGAAGCCGAACACGCCGGCATAGATCAGCCGCGGGTTGACCTTGGAAACGACGTCATAGCCGAGCTGCAGCCGCGCCATCGCCTGCGGGCGCACATTGTAGACCAGCACGTCGGCCTTCGCGATCAGCCGCAGCACCGCCTCGCGCCCCGCCGGCTTCTTCAGATCGAGGCAGACCGAGCGCTTGCTGCGATTGGTGTTGAGGAACACCGGTCCCATGCCGGGATGCCGCGTCGGACCGATCTGCCGCGTCACGTCGCCGTCGGGGGATTCCACCTTGATGACGTCGGCGCCGTAATCGCCCAGCATCTGCGTGGCGTAGGGTCCCATCAGCACGGTCGTCATGTCGACGACCTTGATACCCTGCAGTGGTCCCATCGTCCTGTTCGCTCCCGGATGTCGTGGTTATGGAGCTAGTAACGGGAGCTTTTCCAAGAGATCAAGCTGCGCCGGGCGTATGGGCGTATGCATGGCTGCCGCCGGGAGCTTCCGTGCGGCGGAACGCAGGGTGGGCAAAACGAAGCGTATTCACCGCCGCCCTTATGCCGGCGACTGCCCCGTCATCACCTCGCGCGCCTTCAGGAGCTTTTCCAGTTCCGCATTCTGCTGCTCGAGCCGCTCGGCGATGCGCTCCTCGACTTCGGCGCCGGCTGCGCCCGCGGCCTGCTCGATCAGCTGCCTGATATTGTCCCGGAGGATCGCGATGCGATCGTTCACTTCCGACAGCGACAGAGACGTCTCGATTCCCATGGTCCGTTCTCCCGGTGACAAGCACAGGCAGCTTAGCGCGGCGGGAGGCGGCGGCCTATCCCTTAACCACCTTAGTGACCCCAATCCCTACTGTGCATGGGGTTGTTTTCGATGTTTTCGATTCAACCCAGCCTCGCCGCGATTTAGCCCATGCCTTTGGCCAGCATCTCCCGCAGCGCGGTCTTCAGCACCTTGCCATAATTGTTCTTCGGCAGTGCACCGAGATAGACATAGCGCTTCGGCCGCTTGAAGCGGGCGATCGAGGCAAGGCAATGCGCGTCGAGCTTGCCGTCGTCGGCGGCGGCGCCGCCGGCCAGCACGACGCAGGCGACGACGATCTCGCCCCATTCCGGATCCGGCACACCGACGGCCGAGACCTCGCTGACATCGGGATGGGTCAGCAGGGCTTCCTCGACTTCGCGCGGATAGATGTTGGTGCCGCCGGAATGATCACGTCCTTGGAGCGGTCCGACAGCGTGAGGAAGCCGTCGGCGTCGAGCCGGCCGACATCGCCGGTGCGCAGCCAGCCGTCCTTCAACGTCTCGGCATTGGCCTTGGGATCGTTCCAGTAGCCGAGCATCACGGTCGCGCCCTTGACCTCGATCTCGCCGGTCTCCCCGGCAGGCAGCGGATTGCCGTCCCTGTCGGTGATGCGCACGGTGACGACGCTCTGCGCCAGCCCGACCGAAGCCAGCCGTTCGAGATAGCGCGGATGATCGCTCCGGGCGTGCCAGCCGCGCGACAGCGCCGTGATCGTCATCGGCGACTCGCCCTGGCCGTAGATCTGCACGAAGCGCTGGCCCATCGTCGCCATCGCATCGGTGATGTCGGCCGTGTACATCGGACCGCCGCCATAGATAATGGTGCGCAGCCCCTCGCCGTTCTCGCCGCGCTTCTTCGCGGCATCGACCAGGCGGCGCACCATCGTAGGGGCCGCGAACATCACGACATTGTCGAGCTGGCGGCCGAGGTTGAGCACCTCGTCAGGATCGAAGCCGCCGGACTCCGGCACGACGTGGCGGCCGCCCATCCGGACATGCGGGAAATTGTAGAGGCCGGCGCCATGCGAGATCGGCGCGGCATAGAGCGAGGCATCGTGCGGCGTCGCCGGATCGACGTCGGCGAGATAGCACAGCGACATCGCGACCAGATTGCCGTGGCTGAGCATCACGCCCTTCGGACGGCCGGTGGTGCCCGATGTGTAGAACAGCCAGGCGAGATCGTTGTTTTCGCGCGGCAGCGGTGCAGGTGGCCCCTCGCCGCTTCGCATCGTCTTGTAAGCGTCGCTGTCGACCGACAGCGTGGTCATGCCGGCGGGACAGTCGTCCTTCGCCTCGTTCAACGCACCGATCGTGTCGTCAGAGACGAAGGCGAGTTTGGCACCGCCATTGCCGCAGATCCACGCCGCCTCGCGGCCGTGCAGCTTGGCATTGATCGGGATCGCGGCGGCGCCGATCCACCAGATGCCGTAGAGGCATTCGAGATATTGCGTGCAGTTCGACGCAAACAGCGCGATGCGGTCGCCCGCGGCAATGCCGTGATCGCGCGCCAACGCCGCCCCGATCGAGGCGGCGCGGCGGGCAAAGGCGGCGTAGTCGGCGTCGAGATCGAAACCGGTCAGCAGCGCCGGCGCTTCGGGACGCGCCCGTGCCGTCGCCGCCAGCCATTCGGCAATGTTCAAGCTACTTCGCCGGCTCGAGGATCGAGACGTAGTTGGCGACTGCGGCGCCGCCCATGTTGAAGATGCCGCCGATCTGCGGGTTCTTGAGCTGCATGCCCTCGGGCGCTTGCCCCGTGAGCTGCATCGCGCTCATCACATGCATGGAGACGCCGGTGGCGCCGATCGGGTGGCCCTTGGCCTTGAGGCCGCCGGACGGATTGACCGGCAGCTTGCCGTCCTTCTGGGTCCAGCCTTCCATGATCGCGCGCGCGCCCTGTCCCTTCGGCGTCAGGCCCATCGCTTCATATTCGATCAGCTCGGCGACGGTGAAGCAGTCATGGGTCTCGACGAAGGACAGGTCGGAGAGCTGCAGGCCGGCCTTCTGCAGCGCGCGCTGCCAGGCGGTGGTGCAGCCTTCGAACTGCAGGATGTCGCGCTTCGACATCGGCAGGAAATCCTGCGCATGCGCGGTTGCGCGGATGTTCACCGCCTTGCCCATGGTCTTGGCGGTCTCGGCATCGGTCAGCACCAGCGCGGCGGCGCCGTCCGAGACCAGCGAGCAGTCGGTACGCTTCAAGGGACCGGCGACGAACGGGTTCTTGTCGCTCTCGGCGCGGCAGAACTCGAAGCCGAAATCCTTGCGCATCTGCGCATAGGGATTGGCGACGCCGTTCTTGTGGTTCTTGGCGGCGATCATCGCCAGCGCATCCGACTGGTCGCCGTATTTCTGGAAATAGGCCTGCGCGATCTTGCCGAACACGCCGGCGAAGCCGCCGACCGTGTCGCCGTCCTCGGGCAGATATGACGCCTTGAGCAGGTTCTTGCCGATCTCCGGGCCCGGCGTCTTCGTCATCTGCTCGACGCCGACCACCAGCACGATCTTCGCGGCGCCGGCTTCGATGGCGCGAATGCCCTGATGCACGGCGGCCGATCCGGTGGCGCAGGCATTCTCGACCCGGGTGGTCGGCTTGAAGCGCAGCGCCGGATTGGCCTGCAGTACCAGCGAGGCCGTAAAATCCTGCGGCGAGAAGCCGGCGTTGAAATGACCGAGCATGATTTCGTCGACATCGGACGCGGCGATGCCGGCGTCAGCCAGCGCCTCGTTGGCGACCTTGACCACGAGACCCTCGACGGTCTCCGTGTCGAACTTTCCGAATGGCGTGTGCGCCCAACCCACGATGCTGGCGGTCATGGCTGTATCTCCCTGTTCCTGTTCGGAGAGTTATGTAGCGTATCTTCAGGCGGCTTTCAGCGTTTTCATCGCCGTCGCGCACATGGCGGTTATGCCCGCCCAATTGCCGGCGCGGATATCGGCCGCCGGGCACAGCCAGGAACCGCCGACCGCAAGCACATTTGGCTCGGCGAGCCAGGTCGCCGCATTGGCCTCACTGACCCCGCCGGTCGGGCACACCCTGACCTGCGGAAATGGCCCGGCCAGGGCCCGCAGTGCCTTGATACCGCCCGCCTGCTCGGCCGGGAAGAATTTGACGACGTCGAAGCCGTGGGCCAGCGCCTGCATCAGCTCGGAGGCGGTCGCGATCCCTGGCGCGAAGGGCAGCCGGCTGGAGGCTGCCGCCGTCAACAGCTCGGGCGTCGCACCCGGGCTGATGCCGAATTTGGCGCCCAGCCCCTCGGCGCGCGCCAGGTCGTCACCATTGAGGATCGTGCCGATCCCGACGATCGCCTCCGGCACACCGGCGATGATGGCCCTGGCCGCGTCGACCGCGACCGCCGTCCGCAGCGTCACCTCGAGCGTCCGCACGCCGCCGGCGACCAGCGCGTTCGCCAGCGGCACCGCGTCCTCGAGCCGGTCGATGGTCAGCACCGGGATCACGGTGGCCTGGCGGATCAGCTCGGCGATCCGGTCCTGCTTCGATGTCGTTGTCATTGCGAGGCCTTGCGGGATGGTGGGAGACGAAGCGCCTTTTTCGGCGGCATGGCGTAGCGCGGAATGATCGCGCCGGGATAGCACACCACGACACCGGCCAGCCGATGGCCGGCGCGCGCGGCCTCCTCGGGCTCGGCGCCGCCGAGCCGCGCGGCGAGATAGGCGGCGGCAAAGCTGTCGCCAGCCGCGGTGGTATCGACCACCGGCTTGGTGAGCTGCTCCGCCTTCACCTCGCGCGTTCCGCCGGCCGAGCGCACGATGCAGGCCGGCTCGGCGAGCTTCAGCACCACCTCGGGGCTCGAGATGCCCGCCAGCAGCGCCGTGTTGCTCTCGCCAGGATAAAGCGGCGCCAGATCCTCGGTCGAGGCAAGCACGATATCGGCCGTCTCGAACGCGCTGCTGAAGACCTTCCGCGCGACGCTCAGGTCCGGCCAGCCGCGGGCGCGGAAATTGGTGTCGAACGCAAACCGCGTCCCCAGCAGCCGCGCACGTTTCAGCGCCGCCAGCAATCGCTCCTGCCCATCCTCGCGCAGGATCGAGAGCGTGATCGCCGAGAGATAAACGACATCATAGGTTGCGAGTGAATTCAGGATGTCTTCCGTTTCGGGCAGATCCATCAGGTCGCGGGCGGCGGCGCTGTCACGCCAGTGGAAGAAGCGCCGCTCGCCCTTGTCGTCGGTCTGGATCAGATAGAGGCCGGGCAGCTTGCCAGCCGAGCGCGCGACATGCTTGGTCCCGATGCCTTCGCTCGCCCAGCCCGCGATCATCTCATCGCTCAGCGCATCATCGCCGAGCGCCGTGAAGTAATCGACGTGGACGCCGAGCCGGGACAGATAGACCGCGGTGTTGAGCGTGTCGCCGCCAAAGGAGCGCGAATACAGCCCGCCGAGCTGGCCACCAGGGGCCTGGCGCAGCTCGATCATGCATTCGCCGATGCTGGCAACTCTGGTCATCTCAAGCGCCGCGCTAAAGCGCGATGAAGCCTGGTTGCATCATCATCGCGCCTTAGCCCCTTGTCTGAGCATGATCTTCTCGGAAAACCGCTTCGCACTTCTCCGGATCATGCTTTAGCCCGGACGCCGCTCAGGCGGCGAACTTGCCGCCGAGTTCGTCCTCGATATGGATCCGGATGATGTCATCGAACGTCTTCTCGGCCGTGGTGAAGCCGAGCTTCAGCGCGCGGTCGGTGGCGAAATCGCGCGGCCAGCCCGAGACGATGCCGATGATGGTCGGATCGGGCACCCGCTTGATCCGCGCGGTGACGTTCTTGCCGGCGACGCGCTCCAGCGCTGCGATCTGCTCGCCGACGGTGACGGACATCCCGGGCATGCTGAGATTGCGCCGCGGCCCCATCGCATTGAGATCCATCGTGCCGGCGTGGACCAGAAAGCCGACCGCCGATTTCGGCGAGGCGTGCCAGTGCCGAACGTCCTCGGAGACCGGCAGCACTGCCTCCTCGCCCGCCAGCGGCTCGCGGATGATATTGGAGAAGAAGCCGGACGCCGCCTTGTTCGGCTTGCCCGGACGCACGCAGATTGTCGGCAGGCGGATCGAGATCCCGTCGAGCAGACCCTTGCGGGTGTAGTCGTTGATCAGGAGCTCGCAGATCGACTTCTGCGTGCCATAGCTCGTCAGCGGCGTATGGAAGAACTCGTCGCCGATCTTCTCGGGGAACGGCGCGCCGAACACCGCGATCGAGGACGTGAACACCAGCCTCGGCTTGTAGCCGCCGCCAACGGCACGGATGGCGTCGATCAGATAGCGGGTGCCGTCGAGGTTGATCCGGTAGCCCTTGTCGAACTCGGCCTCGGCCTCGCCCGAGACGATCGCGGCGAGATGGAAGATCACCTCGGGACGCTCGGCGATCAGGGGTGTCGCGGCGCCGGCATCGGCGAAATCGGATGCGACCACATTGACCGGGATCGAGGCATTCGCGGGCTTGGCCGGCGCGACCACGTCCTGCAGCGTCATCCGGGTGATCTCTTGCTTGCCGAGGCGGCCCTCGCGCAAGAGACGCTCGGTCAGCTTGCGGCCGACCATGCCGGCGGCGCCCAGAATCAGAATGTGCACGACCCTGCTCCTTTTCTTGTCTTGTTCGAATTCAGCTGCGGGCCTTGCGCGCTCATTCCTTCACGGCACCCGTCATCGCCGAGACATAATGCTCTACGAAGAACGCGTAAAGAATAACCAGCGGCAGCGAGCCGCAAAGCGCCCCTGCCATCAGGGACCCCCAGCGATAGATGTCACCGTCAACGAATTCGTTGACGATGGCGACCGGCACGGTCTTGTTCGGGGTCGATTGCAGGAACGTCAGCGCATAGATGAATTCGTTCCAGCACAGCGTGAAACAGAAGATGAAGGCCGAGATCAGGCCGGGGACGGCAAGCGGCAGCACGATCTTGATCAGGATCTGCCAGCGGCTGGCGCCGTCGATCAATGCGCATTCCTCGAGCTCGAACGGGATGGTCTTGAAATAGCCCATCAACAGCCAGGTCGAGAACGGGATCAGGATCGTCGGATAGGTCAGGATCAGCGCCAGGGGCGAGTCGAACAGGCCGTACTGAAACACGACGGTCGCGAGCGGAATGAACAGGATCGACGGCGGCACCAGATAGGCCAGGAAGATCAGGCCGCCAACGACGTTGGCGCCCTTGTAGCGCAGCCGCACGATCGCATAGGCCGCGAGCACGCTCGCGATGATCGACAGCACGGTGGCGCCCACCGCCACATACATCGTGTTCCAGAGCCAGTGCGGATAGTAGCTCTCGAACAGCAGCTTGTGGATGTGCTTGAAGGTCGGATTCCAGGTCCAGAACGGATTGTACTTGTCGAGATCGAGCAGTTGCTCGTCCGGCTTGATCGCCGTCAGCCCCATCCAATAGAACGGGAACAGCAGGATGATCACGATGATCGACAGCGGGATGTAGAGCGTCACGATCCGCCGCGGCACCGACTGCAGGTAGCTCATGCCCTCGCTGTTGTCGACGCGCGACGACGTCGACAGGATGCTCTTGAGGTCGACCTTGGAGGCGGGAAGATCAGTCATTGCTCTCTCCCTGCTGCCACTTCCTGCGCTGCAGGCCGAACCATGACACCATAATCGCGGCGAGCAGGAACGGGATCATCGCGCTCGAGATCGCGGCGCCCTCGCCCAGCTGCCCTGCGATGATCGCGCGCTGATACGACAGCGTCGCCATCAAATGGGTGGCGTTGACCGGACCGCCGCGAGTCATCGCCCAGATCAACTGGAAGTCGGTGAAGGTGAACAGCACCGAGAACGTCATCACGACGGCGATGATCGGCGTCAGCAAGGGATAGGTGATGTAGCGGAACATCTGCCAGCGCGAGGCGCCATCCAGGGTCGCCGCCTCGTACAGCGACGGCTGCACGGTCTGCAGGCCGGCCAGCAGCGTGATCGCGACGAACGGCACGCCGCGCCAGATATTGGCGAAGATCACGCAGATCCGGGCCCAGGTGGTGTCGCCAAGAAAATTGATGTTCTGGGTGATCAGGCCGAGATGCTTCAGCGACCAGGAGATGATCGAGAACTGGGAATCGAAGATCCACCAGAACGCCAGCGCCGACAGCACGGTCGGCACGATGAAGGGGATCAGCACCGCGGCACGCAACAGCGCCTTGAACGGCATGCGCTCGTTGAGCAGCAGCGCCAGATAGAGCCCGACCGCGAACTTCACGGCGCTCGCGATGAAGGTGTAGATCAGCGTGTTGAAGACCGACAGCCAGAAGATGGCGTCGTCCCACAGCCATTCATAATTCTCGCTGCCGATGAAATGACCGACGCGGCCGATGCGGGTGTCGGTGAAGGACAGCCAGATGCCGAGCCCCAGCGGATAGGCCAGGAAGAAGATCAGGAACGCCATCGCCGGCAACATGAACCAGAAGCCGAGCCAGTTCTTGTTGTGGCGGAGCTGATCCCATGCGGTCGCTTCGCGGATTTCGGTTTTCGCACGTCGCGGCGCGAGGGCGATGTCAGCCATAGGCGATGTCCCGATTGCTCAACGGATTGAGCATGACTACGCAATATTCCAATGATGGCATTCCAATGATGACGCGGGCGGCGGCTCTCCGCCGCCCGCGTCATCACATCAGCGATAGATACGCTTCAGCTGCCGTTCGGCTTCCGCCATCGCGGCCTTGCCGTCCTTGGCACCCGTGCAGTAGTTCGCGAACATGTCGACCACGATGAAGTCGGCGATCGCGGTTGCGGCCTTCTCGCCGGGCGTGCCGATGCCGGAGGCCGGCAGCGCGCGCTTCGAGGCCTGGCCGAACACCGCGTTCTTCGGATCGGCGGTCCACACCGGAGCCGAGTCGTAGGCATTGAGCGTGTGGGTGAGATAACCCCGCGCGCCCGACAGCCACTTCTCGAAATTCTCCTTCTCCAGCATGAAGGCGATGAAGGCCTTCGCCGCGTTCGGATATTTGCAGAAGTTGAAGGCGAGGATCGGAACCGCGAGTTGCAATTCGGTCGGTTTGCCGATCGAGCCGACCGGCCACAATGCGTGGTCGATGTCCTCGGCGAGCTCCTTCTTGCTCGGATCGTCCTTGGCCGCGACGTAGATCGAGATGCCGTTCGAGGTCAGGAACAGCTCGCCCGACAGGAAGGCCTTGTTGTTGGAGGAATCGTTCCAGGACGCGACACCCGGAATGAAGGTCTCCGACAGCGCCTTGGCATACTCCAGCGCCTTCATCGTCTCCGGCGAATTGATGATGACCTTGTCGTCCTTGTCGACGGTCCAGGCGTTGTGGCCCCAGAGGATGTTGTGCACCCAGGCATTGGCGTCGCCGGTGGCGTGGCCGAGCGCGAAGCCGGCCGGCGTGTTGTTCTTCTTCAGCGCTTTGCACAGTTCAAGATAGGCCGGGAAATCGGACGGCACCTGCTTGAAGCCGGCCTTCTCGACCGCCGACTTGCGATAGGTCAAATAGCCGCCGATGGTCGCGACGGGAATGCCGAGCCAGTCATTGCCCTGCTTGCAGGTCTTGGCCGCGGCTTCGGTCCAGCCGCCATATTTGTTGCCGAGATAGTCGGCAACGTCGTTCATCTTGAGAACCTTGGTCGGGAACAGCTGCGGCAGCGTGTGCAGGCCCCAGGCGAGGTCGAGACCCGAGCCGGTGTTGGCGGCGACCGAGGCCTTCGGCTGCACGTCCTCGAAGGACTCGCTGAACACGTTCATCTCGGTGCCGGTTGCCGACTTGAAGGCCGCGACCATGGCGTTGAATGCATCGTCTTCCGCGGGCACGAAGCGCTTCCAGCGCATCACGGTGAGCTTGGCGCCGGGCTCCGCCTTCCAGGGCGCGCTCTGCGCCCAGGCCTTGGCGAAGTCAAACAGCGCCGGCCCGGTGAGCATGCCGGTTGCAGCCAGCGCCGTGCCGCCCTGAAGTAGCGAGCGGCGAGTAAAATCGTGCATCGTCCTTCTCCCTATGATTGTGTTTTTGTTGTTTTTGATCTGGCCTGTTGGTCGGCCATTAAGATCGATCGGTCCGTCAGCTGTTCAGTCGTTTCCCCGTCGAATCGTCGAACAGATGGACCAGCGACGGATCCGGCTTGAGCCGAACCTTGTCGCCCGGGTTGAACAGATGGCGCTCGCGGAACACGGCGACGACCTGCTCGCCGCCGAGCTTGGCGAACACCTGGGTCTCCGAACCGGTCGGCTCGACCACCACGATCTCGGCCTCGGCGCCGTCATCGGCGATGGTGAAATGCTCGGGCCGTACGCCGTAGACCGCGGGTTGGCCGTCGGAATTGGCCGGCGCCGATTTCAGCGGCAGCTTGACGCCGTTCGGTCCCTCGAAATAGGCGGCGCCGTTCACCTTCACATTGCCCTTGAGGAAATTCATCGCGGGCGAGCCGATGAAGCCGGCCACGAACTGGTTCGCCGGCGTGTCATAGAGCTCGAGCGGCGAGCCCATCTGCTCGACGATGCCGTCGTGCATCACGACGATCTTGTCGGCCATGGTCATGGCCTCGATCTGGTCGTGGGTGACGTAGACGGTCGTGGTCTTCAGCCGCTGGTGCAGCTCCTTGATCTCGGTACGCATCGCAACACGCAGCTTGGCGTCGAGGTTCGAGAGCGGCTCGTCGAACAGGAACACCTGCGGATCGCGCACAATGGCGCGGCCCATCGCGACGCGCTGGCGCTGGCCGCCGGAGAGCTGGCGAGGATAGCGCTCGAGCAGCGGCGTCAGCGCAAGGATTTCCGCGGCGCGCTTGACGCCGGTCGAGATCTCCTCGGGCTTGGCGCCGCGCAGCTTGAGCGAGAAGCCCATATTGTCGGCGACGGTCATATGCGGATAGAGCGCGTAGTTCTGGAACACCATCGCAATGTCGCGCTCTTTGGGCTGGACATTGTTGACGACGCGGTCGCCGATCGAGATCGTGCCGGAGGTGATGTTCTCGAGCCCCGCCAGCATGCGCAGCAGGGTCGACTTGCCGCAGCCGGAGGGGCCGACCAGAACGACGAACTCGCCGTCCTCGATCGGGATCGACACGCCGTGCAGGACCTCAAAATTGCCGAACGATTTCCGCACGTCGCGAATCTGGACCGACGACATCCACTTCCCTCCTCAAGTTCCCGACGACGTACGACGAGTGCCGCCACCGCTCTGTTTTGTTCCGGCCGCGCTGGGTGCGCGGCGCTGTTGGACTGGCGTTATTGTCCGCAGTTTATCCGGTTTTGGCAATCGTTCGATTAGCAATCGCTTGGTAGCGCTGTCAATATCAGTTTGTCTGCGACGAACGTCGTGATATGAGCGGCAAATGGCCCGAAAGCGCATCACGCCAGGCAAGATCCGGCTCGCCGAAGTCGCGAAGCTCGCCGGTGTCAGTCCGATTACGGCCTCACGGTTCTTCAGAAATCCGGAAGCACTTTCGGCCGGCAAGCGCGCGCGGGTCGACAGTGCGGCAAAAGAACTCGGTTACGTGCCCAATCTCGCGGCACGCGCGCTTGCGTCGCAGCGCACCGAGGTGATCGGTGTCCTGATCCCGTCGCTGACCAACAACGTGTTCTCCGACGTGCTGCGCGGCATCTACGACGCGCTCGACGGCAGCCGCTACAGCATTCAGCTCGCCAACACGCGCTACAGCATCCTGCAGGAAGAGCGCCTGCTGCGTCTGTTTTTGGCACAGAAGCCCGCCGGGCTGATCATTACCGGCATTAACCAGACCGCCGATTCCCGCCGCATCATGGAGACGGTGGATTGTCCCATCGTCCAGATCATGGAGGTCGGTCCCTCCCCGATCGACATGATGATCGGATTCTCGCATTTTGAGGCCGCAAAAGCCGCCATCGCCCACCTGCTCGCGCAGGGCTACCGGCGGATCGGATTCCTCGGCGCGCGGATGGACCCGCGGGTGCAGCGCCGGCTCGACGGCTATCGCTCCGCGATGACCGACGCTGGGCTGTTCGATCCACAGCTTATTGTGACAACGGCGATCCCGACCTCGGTCACGCTCGGCGGCACGCTGTTTGCCGACCTGCTCGCCAAGGCGCCCAACATCGATGCCGTGTTCTGCGTCAATGACGACCTTGCGCTCGGCGCGCTGTTCGAATGCAAGCGCCGGCACATGGCGGTGCCGGAGCAGATGGCGATCGTCGGCTTCAATGACCTCGAATTCATGGCGTCGAGCGAGCCGACCTTGAGCAGCGTGCGCACCAATCGCTACGAAATGGGCAGAAACGCTGCCGTGATGGTGATCGAGACGCTGGAAGGGCGCCGGCCCGCCGAGCCTGTCGTCGATCTCGGCTTCAGTGTCATGGAACGGCAAAGCTCGGCGCGACGCAATTGACCTCGCCCGGCAGCTGCCCGTCACAAGGGACGCGAAAAATGATAAAATGATAGCGCAACCAAGACCCTTCAACTAAGGTCCAATCCATCACACGAAACACCTGTGCGTGATCGGTCGGGTTTGTAATGCACGACGATTTGCGCAAGGTAGAGACGACGTTGAACCAGAGCCCTTGAATGGGCCCACCAGTTTGCATTGCGGGAGAAACCAATGACAAAACCCCCCACCAACGGGCACGACGCCGCAGGCGCGACCAGCAAGGGCAAGGGCCGCAGGCTCCGCTCCCAGGAATGGTTCGACAACCCGCACAATCCGGGCATGACCGCGCTCTATCTCGAGCGCTATCTCAACTACGGCCTGACGCGCGAGGAATTGCAGTCGGGCAAGCCGATCATCGGCATCGCGCAGACCGGCAACGACCTGTCGCCCTGCAATCGGCATCACCTCGAGCTCGCACACCGCGTCCGCGAGGGCATCCGCGCCGCCGGCGGCATCGCGATGGAGTTTCCCACCCATCCGATCCAGGAGACCGGCAAGCGCCCGACCGCGGCGCTCGACCGCAACCTCGCCTATCTCGGCCTGGTCGAGGTGCTGTTCGGCTATCCGCTCGACGGCGTGGTGCTGACCACCGGCTGCGACAAGACCACGCCGGCCTGCATGATGGCGGCGGCGACCGTCAACCTGCCGGCGATCGTGCTGTCGGGCGGCCCGATGCTGAACGGCTGGCACGAGGGCCAGCGCACCGGCTCCGGCACCGTGGTGTGGAAGGCGCGCGAACGGCTCGCCGCGGGCGAGATCGACTATGAGCAGTTCATCGAGATCGTGGCCTCCTCGGCCCCCTCGGTCGGCCATTGCAACACGATGGGCACCGCCTCCACCATGAACTCGCTCGCGGAAGCCCTCGGCTTCTCGCTGCCGGGCTGCGCGGCAATCCCGGCGCCGTATCGCGAACGCGGCCAGATCGCCTACGAGACAGGAAAACGCATCGTCGACATGGTCTGGGAGGATTTGAAGCCGTCGGACTTCCTGACGCGCGAGGCGTTCGAGAACTGCATCGTGGTCAACTCCGCGATCGGCGGCTCGACCAATGCGCCGATCCATATCAATGCGCTGGCGCGCCATGTCGGCGTCGAGCTGTCGATCGACGACTGGCAGAAATACGGCCATGACGTCCCGCTGCTGGTGAACATGCAGCCGGCCGGCTTCTATCTCGGCGAGGAATATCACCGCGCCGGCGGTGTGCCCTCGGTGGTGCGCGAGCTGATCAAGCACAAGCGCATCCACGAAGGCGCCCTCACCGTCAACGGCCGCACCATGGGCGAGAACTGCAAGGAAGCACCTGCGCCCGACGGCGACGTGATCTGGGGCTACGACAAGCCGCTGGTGAAGGACGCCGGCTTCATCGTGCTGCGCGGCAATCTGTTCGACTCCGCGATCATGAAGACCAGCGTGATCTCGAAGGAATTCCGCGACCGCTATCTGTCCAACCCGAAGGACCTCAATGCCTTCGAGGGCCGCGCCATCGTGTTCGAGGGGCCGGAGGATTATCACAACCGTATCGAGGATCCCGCGCTCGACATCGATGAGCACTGCGTCCTGTTCGTCCGCGGCACCGGCCCGATCGGCTATCCCGGCGGCGCCGAGGTGGTGAACATGCAGCCGCCCGCCGCGCTGATCAAACGCGGCATCCTGTCCCTGCCCTGCATCGGCGACGGAAGGCAGTCCGGCACCTCGGGCTCGCCCTCGATCCTCAACGCCTCGCCCGAGGCCGCCGCCGATGGCGGGCTCGCGATCCTGAGGACCGGCGACAAGGTGCGCATCGACCTCAACAAGGGCAGCGCCAACATCATGATCTCGGAGGATGAGCTGCGCACCCGCCGCGCCGAGCTGAAGGCCAAGGGCGGCTTCCCGCACCCGGCCAACCAGACGCCGTGGCAGGAGCTCTATCGCAAGACCGTCGGCCAGCACGCGACCGGCGCCTGCCTCGAGCTCGCGACGCGCTATCACGACATCGCCGGCAAGGTCGGCGTGGCGCGCGACAATCACTAGGACGCAAACCGTCATTGCCGGGCGCGGCCTGGCAATCCATCGTTCTTCGAAAGATGGATGCGCGGGTCAAGCCCGCGCATGACACTGCAAATCGTCAAAGAAGGAAGAAACGCATGTCAGACCGCCTGAAGGGCAAACGCGCATTCGTAACCGCAGCGGCCGTCGGCATCGGCCGCGCCTGCGCGCTGGCCTTTGCCCGCGAGGGCGCGAGCGTGTTCGCGACCGATATCGACGAAGGCAAACTTGCGCTGCTCAAGCAGGAAGGCGTCGCCGAGGTTGCGAAGCTCGACGTGCGCGACACCGCAGCCGTCGAGGCAATGGCAAAACGCGCGGGCAAGACCGACATCCTGCTCAATGCCGCGGGCTTTGTGCATCACGGCACCGCCCTGGAGTGCTCGGACGACGACTGGGATTTCTCCTTCGACCTCAACGTCAAGTCGATGCACCGCACTACCCGCGCTTTCCTGCCCGGCATGCTGGCGCAGGGCGGCGGCGCCATCGTCAACATCGCCTCCGCCGCCGGCGCGGTGAAGGCGGCGCCGAACCGCTACGTCTATAGCGCCACCAAGGCCGCGGTTGCGGCACTGACGCGCTCGGTCGCGGCCGACTTCATCACCAAGGGCATCCGCTGCAACTGCATCTGCCCCGGCACTATCGAGACACCTTCGATGCTTGAGCGTGCGGCGGCTGCCGGCCCGCAGGGACGCGAGATGTTCGTTGCGCGCCAGCCGATGGGCCGGCTCGGCACCGCCGAGGAAATCGCCGCGCTCGCCGTCTATCTTGCCAGCAACGAAAGCTCGTTCACGACAGGTGTCGCGCATGTCATCGACGGCGGCTGGACACTCTAATCGGGAGGCAACATGAACAAGATCGATCTCAACGGCCGCTGTGCCGTCGTCACCGGCGGCGCGCAGGGATTTGGCCGCGCTATCACCGAGCGCTTTGTCGCGTCGGGCGCCAAGGTCGCGATCTGGGATTTCGACCAGCCGCTGGCCGAGAAGACCGCGCGGGCGATCGGCGAGAACGTGATCGCGATCAAGACCGACGTCACCAATCCCGACGCGGTCGACGCCGCGCGCGATCAAACGCTGCGGGCGTTCGGCAAGATCGACATTCTCGTCAACAACGCCGGTATCACCGGAGCCAACAAGCCGGTATGGGAAACCGATCTCGACGACTGGCGCAGGGTGATGCGCATCAATCTCGAGGGTCCCTTCATCTGCTGCAGGGCGATCGTGCCGACTATGATCGGCCAGAAATACGGCCGCATCGTCAACATCGCCTCGATCGCCGGCAAGGAAGGCAATCCGAACGCGGCGCATTATTCGTCGTCGAAGGCGGGCCTGATCGCGCTCACCAAATCGCTCGGCAAGGAGCTCGCGCAGCACGACATTCTGGTCAATGCGGTGACGCCGGCCGCAGCGAAGACCGCGATCTTCGACCAGATGACCCAGCAGCACATCGACTTCATGCTGTCGAAGATCCCGAAAGCCCGCTTCGTCCAGGTCGAGGAGCTCGCCTCGATGGTGGCATGGCTGGCGTCGGAAGACTGCGCCTTCTCCACCGGCGCGGTGTTCGACATCTCCGGCGGCCGCGCGACCTATTAGATCGCCGCTCGCCTCGCCGGCTGCCGCAGCGCCGCGACGAGATGATCGGCCAGGAGTGACGCCGCGTGCGACAGGTTTTGCGCGCGATGCAGCCGGATCTCGGCCCGCGGCAGCCGCGGCATGCCGTCGCGCGCGGTCAGCCGACGCAGCGTCGGCGGAAATGTCCCCGACTTGACCACGGTCACGGCGAGGCCCTGCGCCGCGATCGCCTCGACCGCGGACAGGCTGTGGCTGACAAAGGCGAGCCGCCACGGCCGGTTCGCCTGGTCCAGCGCCTGCATCGCCCAGCTCCGGAACAGGCAGCCCTGCGGATAGAGCGCGACCGGCAGCGGATCGAGCTCCTCGACGCGATGCGCAGCGCTCGCGGCCCACACCGCCTGCTCGGTGCGCAGCAACTCGCCCTCGCCGCGTCCCTCGGGGTGCATCGCGATCACGAGGTCATAGGCTTCGCCGAGCCGATCGGTCATTGTCGACGTCAGCCCGGTCTCCATCTCGACATGGATCAGCGGATAGCTGGCGATGAAGTCCTTGAGCAGCGGCGGGACGATCATCGTCCCATAGTCGTCCATCACGCCGAGGCGAACCCGTCCATCCGTGCCATGCTCGCGCACCCGGCCGACCGCCTCCGCGTTGAGGCTCAGGATGCGGCGGGCATAACCGAGCAATCCCTCGCCGGCTGCACTCAGGTCGACACTGGACGTGCTGCGGTGAAACAGTTCGGCCTGCAGCCGCTCTTCCAGCCGCTTCACCTGCATGCTGACGGCGGATTGGGTCCGGTTCAGCGCCGAGGCCGCGCGGGTGAAGGAGCGATGCTCCGCCACCGCGACAAAGGCCTGCAGAAGATCCGGGTTCAGGATGGGCGCGCTCATAACGATCTGTGATTTAGTCAATCACATCTATTCCATTCCCTGATTATGTTCCCTTCCCTAGTTTGCGCAAGCAAAACCAAGGGGCCAACGGAATGGGCGAGATCTGGGGGGTGTTGGCGGCGGTGGCCTCGAGCGCGCTCGGCGGCACTTCGATCGGCGCGACGCGGTTTCTGGTCGGCGCCATCGACCCGCTGGCGATCGGCGCGTTCCGCTTCGGCATCGGCGTCCTGCTGCTGCTGCCGCTGGCACTGCTGCAACGCCGGAGCTGGCCGACGCGGCCTGGCTCGGCGTTGCCGGCCTCGGCCTGCTGTTCTTTGCGGCGTTTCCGGTCCTGTTCAACGCCTCATTGATCTTCACCACCGCCGCGCGCGGCGCACTCGCGCTGTCGACACTGCCGCTGCTGACCATGCTGGTCGGCGCGGTGCTGGGCGCCGAAGCGCTCACCGCGCGCAAGACCACAGGCGTCCTGATCACCATCCTCGGCGTCTCGATGGCGCTGCTCTCCGGCCTCGCCACGGCTCCGCCTGGTGCCTGGCGCGGCGACCTCTTGATGATCGCAGCCGCGCTGTGCATGGCGCTCTACAGCATCTGGTCAAAACCCTATATCCGCTGCTCCGGCCCGATCCCCTTCACTACGCTCGCGATGGCCGCCGGGGCGGTGGTGCTCATTGTCGCCTCGCTGCTGCGCGGCAGTTTTGCGCCGGTTGCCGATTTCGGCGCGCCGCAATGGTTCGGCGCGATCTATCTCGGCGCCTTCGGCGCTGCGCTCACCTTCTATCTCTGGGCCTTCGCGCTGGAGCGGACGACGCCGACCCGGGTGGCGATCTCGGTCACCGTCAATCCGATCTCGGCATCGCTGGTCGGCGCAGCCCTGCTCGGCGAGCCGCTGAGCTGGAATCTGGTGGCCGGCATCGTCACCGTTTTTGTCGGCATCAGGATCGCGACCACCGAGCCGCCCCTGGCGCACGCGGTCGCCCCCGACATGCGCTGACCGCGGCAACGCTCGCCAGCAAGCCCTTCAGCGAATCCGTGCTAGCCTGAGGTCCGGTCCCAGCGAACCTGAGGCGGCACGCCATTGAACATCTCCCTCTATGACATCTCCGTCTGGGTATTGCCGGTGGTCATTGCGATCACGTTTCACGAAGCCGCGCACGGTTTCGTCGCGCATCGGCTCGGCGACGACACCGCCTGGCAGCTCGGCCGCGTCAGCTTCAACCCGCTGAAGCACATCGATCCGTTCGGCACGCTGATCCTGCCTGCGGTGCTGCTGTTCGCGCATTCGCCGTTCCTGTTCGGCTACGCCAAGCCGGTGCCGGTGAACTTCCGCAAGCTCAATCATCCCAAGCTCGATATGGTGTGGGTGGCGCTGGCCGGCCCTGCCACCAACATCATCCTGGCGACCGCCGCGGCGCTGGCATTCCACGCGCTGCCATTGGTGCCGGCCGATGCCGCGAAATGGACCGCAGACAACCTGAAAAACGCCTTCCTGATCAACATCGTGCTCGCGATCTTCAACATGATGCCAATCCCGCCGCTCGACGGCGGCCGGGTCGCGGTCGGGCTGCTGCCAAGGCCGCTGGCGATCCCGCTCGCCCGGCTGGAGCCCTACGGCATGCTGATCCTCATCGGGCTGTTGATCCTGCTACCGGTGATCGGCCAGCAAGTCGGCCTAAATCTTGATGTTATTTCAACGATACT
This sequence comes from Bradyrhizobium australafricanum, assembly GCF_020329495.1. Taxonomy (NCBI): domain Bacteria; kingdom Pseudomonadati; phylum Pseudomonadota; class Alphaproteobacteria; order Hyphomicrobiales; family Nitrobacteraceae; genus Bradyrhizobium; species Bradyrhizobium australafricanum. Next base: position 228,137 of record NZ_JAGKJL010000001.1, read on the forward strand.
AGGAATTCTGACCGGCTATGTGAGGAACGCCCTTCTCCTCATTACCGGAAACACATAGCCTTGATTTACGCACGACCCGATCGAAAACCGGTAGCCAATTTTCCCGGTCATGCGTTGAGGACAGGAACGCTTCGAGGCCATGGTGATCAAAGCTGCCGATATGCTGATTGCACGACGCGCCGACACCCGCGCGCGGGCCGACTTTGCGACCTGGAAGATGATGGCCAAGCTGAACGGCGCCTCCGCCTTGCCGCCTGAGGCGCAGAATTTCCTGGCCATTTACAACAAGCTGCTGGGACAGATGAGCGAAGCCGACGCCGGCGAGGCGACCATCCAGGAGATGTACCGCACCTACTATGTCGAGATGGGCGGCGCCGGCAAAGCGCCGGAGGTTCCAGCGCGCGCGCGCGAGCCGGTCGCCGACAGCGGCAACGTCACGACGTTCCGCCGCCTGCCCCCCAAGAAGACGAGCACCTCCGACCCGAACGCCAAGCGTTCGATGCCGGTGGCACTGATCTTCGCCTGCCTCGTCGTGGTCTATGTCGCGATCCGGTACTACTGGAAATAGCGCCGTCCGCACTTCACCCTATCCGCGTCCGATGATCGAACCACGCACACCGCGGCATCCCGTCGCGCGTCACCGGCTGCGCAATCGCCGTGGCGTGGAATATCGCGCGCGAGCGATTGCGCCGGCGCTCTAGGCGATGCGCCCGATGCCGGGCATAATCCGGAACTCAAAAAACAAAATCATACTGGAGGGAAGATGAAGCGTTCCATTGCAGCCTCGGTCACGACGGCCTTGGTCATGACCACGAGTCTCGTGTTCTGCGGCGGTGCTTCGGCGCAGACGATGGACAAGGTCGCCAAGGTCGGCGCGCTCGGCGATCAGTCCGGCCTCTATCAGGATATCGGCGGTCCCGGCTCGACCGTGGCGGCGCAGATGGCGATCGAGGATTCCGGGCTGCTGGCGAAGGGCTGGAAGATCGATCTGATCTCGGCCGATCACCAGAACAAGCCCGATGTCGCGGTCAACATCGGCAAGCAGTGGATCGACGTCGAGAAGGTGGATGTGTTCGTCGACCTCGCGGCCTCCAATGTCGGGCTCGCGATTGCCAACCTCTCGAAGGAGAAGAACGTCGTCAACCTGAACTCGGGCTCCGCCTCGTCCGACCTCACGGGCGCGCAATGTTCGCCGAACACGGTGCACTGGGTCTATGACACCTACATGCTCGCCAACGGCACCGGCAAGGCGCTGGTGAAATCCGGCGGCGACACCTGGTTCTTCCTCACCGCGGACTATGCGTTCGGCCAGGCGCTCGAGCGCGACACCTCGGCCGTGGTCACCGCGAATGGCGGCAAGGTGCTCGGCAGCGTCAAGCATCCGCTCAACAATGCCGACTTCTCGTCCTTCCTGCTGCAGGCGCAAAGCTCGAAGGCCAAGATCGTTGGACTCGCCAATGCGGGCGGCGACACCACCAACGCGATCAAGCAGGCCGCGGAATTCGGCATCGCCTCGGGCGGCCAGCGGCTTGCGGGCATGCTGCTGTTCATCACCGACATCAACGCGCTCGGCCTCAACGTCGCGCAGGGCCTGAACTTCACCGAGACATTCTACTGGGACGTGAACGACCAGACCCGCGCCTTCTCCAAGCGCTTCATGGAGCGCTTCAAGAAGAACCCGCCGACCATGGTGCAGGCCGGCGTCTATTCGTCGTTGATCCACTATTTCAAGGCGCTGGAAGCGCTCGGCGGCAATCCGCATGACGGTCGCGCCGTTGTCGCCAAGATGAAGGAGCTGCCGACCGACGATCCCCTGTTCGGCAAGGGCTCGATCCGCGTCGACGGCCGCAAGATCCACCCCGCCTATCTGTTCGAGGTGAAGAAGCCGTCGGACTCGAAATATCCGTGGGACTATTACAAGCTGGTCGCCACCATCCCCGCGGACGAAGCCTTCCTCCCGCTCGAGAAGAGCGTCTGCCCGCTGGTGAAGAAGAGCTGAGGCAACGTCGTTCCGGGGCTCGTGAACCGCGAACCCGGAATCGACCAGCGGCGCATTCAATGGAGAAATGGATTCCGGGTTCGCGACGTGTCGCGCCCCGGAATGACGCCGGCGTCTGATCGCAAGCAGCCGCGGCTCGCTACTTCTTCGGCTTGTTGTAATTGACGTCGAGGCTGAAGGAGAACTGATCGTCGGTCAGGTCGGCCGGCGGCGCCGGGACCGGATCGGACCGGTGGACCATCGAGATCGCCGCGTCGTCAAAGGCGGCATCTCCGGACGATTCCAGCACGGCAACCGACAGCACCTTGCCCAGACGATTCAGCACCAGGGCGACCTTCACCTTGGCCTCCTTGGCCTTGCCTTTCTCCGGGAATTTCTTGTGCAGGTCGAGATAGGCGCTGATCTTCTTGCCCCACTTGGCGGTCAGCAGCAGCTTGTCCTTGCCGATGCCTGGGTTGGGTGCCTTGGTGGTGTCCGACTGACGCGCGTCCTCCAGCTTGGTCGGCGCGGCCGCCTCCGAGGCCTGCTGCGCTTCCTGCGCGTTGGTCTCGACCTTGGCGACCTTGGCCTCCTCCTCCTTCTGCTTCTTGGCAGTGTCTTCCGTCACGATGCGATCGGGGTCGTCGGACTCGACCGGCTTTTCCTGAGGCAGGTCGGTGTCCTTCACCTCGGCCTTCTGCTGCGCCATTTCCTGCACAGCCTGCTGCTCGTCAGCCAGCGGTCCGGGCGGTAGGGCCTCTTCGGTTGCATCCGCGGAAGCCAGTTCGACGGCGTACTCCGCGCCGGCAGCGCCGAGCCCCTCGTCGCCGTCGTCGCCGCGCAAATTGGTCAGTGCCAGCGCGGCACCGCCTAGATGCAGCCCGACTGCCGTCACGGCAGCGATCACCCAGAGCCGCTTCGAGGTCCGCAGATCGAGATCGGGGTTGGTGGACATCGCGTTCGCCGTCAGGGTTTGGCAGGATCGGCCTGCGCCGCCGCGGGCGCTCCCGGAACGCCCTCGAGCGCGACCAGCTTCACGTGCGTGTAGCCGCCGGCGCGCAGCAGCTCCATCACGCCCATCAGCTCGCCATAGGGTACCATCCGATCGGCCCGCAGGAACACGTATTTGTCCCGGGTCATGTCGGGCACAGCATCCAGCGAATTGACCAGGTCGACGCGCTTCACCGCGTTCTCCCCGATCGCCAGCGTCAGATCCGGCTTGATGCTGAGATAGGTCGGCTTGTCCGGCTTCTTCTGCGGCGTCGCGCTGGAGGTCGGCAGATCGATCGGAAGATCGACGGTCGAGAGCGGTGCTGCCACCATGAAGATGATCAGCAGCACCAGCATGACGTCGATGAACGGCGTGACGTTGATCTCGTGGGATTCCGCGAAATCGTCGTCGCCATCGTTCTCGGAGATCGAGACTGCCATCGCCTACTCCGCCGCCGCGGCGCGCGCATGCGCGTTACGCGGAACGTCGCCATGGGTGCGGTCGAGATCGCGCGACAACAGCCGTCCTGCGGCACCCGAGGCGCGGTTGACCAACTCGAGATAGACCTTCGTGACGCGCGAGAAATGGTTGTAGATGATGACCGCGGGGATCGCCGCGACGAGGCCGATCGCGGTCGCGAGCAGCGCTTCCGCAATGCCCGGCGCCACCACGGCAAGGTTGGTCGTCTGCGACTTCGAAATGCCGATGAAGCTGTTCATGATGCCCCAGACGGTGCCGAACAGGCCGACGAAGGGCGACGTCGCGCCGATGGTCGCGAGCAGGCCCATGCCGATGCGGATCTTGCGGGCTTCGGCGCGCACGATCTCGGCGAAGCTCGACGCCGCGCGCTCCTTGATGCCGCTGTCGCTCGAGATGCCCGCCGACAGGCGCCCCTCCCGCATCGCAGCTGCGATGAATGACGACAGCACGCTGCCCTTGGCACCGAGCGCGAACTGCGCTTCGGCCAGCGAGCGGGATTCAGCGATCTTGGCCAGCGCGCCACGCAGCTTGCGCTGCGCTACCGTCAGCTCGACCATCTTGGCGATGAACACCGTCCACGTGACGAGCGACGCGAAAGCGAGACCGAGCATCACCGCCTTCACGATGATGTCGGCGTTCAAGAACATATTCCACGGCGACAATTCGTGCAGGCCGGTCGAGGTCGACTTCAGCGCCTTGCTGTCGCCGCTCGCGGGCGCAGCCAGGGACGCCTCGTTCGCCGTCGGAGCCGGAGCTGCCGCGGCAGGGGCCGGCGCGGCCTGTGCCTGCGGCGCCGCTTGTGCCGGCTGGGCGGCCACCGGCGCGGCCTGGGCAGCCGGCGCGGGCTGGGCCGCCGCCGGCTGGGCGGGTGCGGCCTGAGGCCGGGTCACGGGTGCGGGCTGCGCTACAGGCGCCGTTTGCTGCTGCGCCGAAGACGGCGCGGCCAGCATCAGCATCGCCAGCGAGGCGATCATGGCGGATGCAGCGGGGAACTTGAATGTCATCATCAGTTACACTTCAGCCCAGTGACGGATCAGGTTGTGATAAATCCCGGTCAATTTGACCGTTTCGGGGTCATCGCGCCCCAGCCGCTCCACCAGAGCCTGGATCGCGGTATCGAGATCAAAGATCAGACTGCGCGCGTGTGCATCCCGTACCATGCTCTGCAGCCAGAAAAAAGACGCTACCCGCGTCCCCCGCGTGACCGGCGTGACCAGATGCAAGCTGGAAGCAGGATAAACTACCAGATCGCCAGCCGGCAGCTTGATTTCATGGGATCCGTAGAGGTCTTCGATGACGAGCTCGCCGCCGTCGTAGTCCTCCGGCTCCGATAAAAACAGCGTGACCGAGAGGTCGGTGCGGATCCTCATGCCCGTCAGCCTGTCGCCGCGCACCGCATTGTCGACGTGCAGGCCGAAATGGTGCCCGTCGCTGGCGGCATAGCGGTTGAACAAGGGTGGAAAGATTCTAAGCGGGATCGCCGCCGAGATGAAGCGCGGGCTCGCCGACAGCGCCGACAGGATCCGGTTGCCGAGCTGCCGCGCGACCTCGCTGTCGGGCGGCAGCTGCTCGTTGCGCTTGACCATCGCGGACGCGGCGCCGGCGGTCGAGCGGCCGTCCTCCCATTCGGCTTGCGCCATGATGCGGCGGAAGTCCGCCACATCAGCCTTGCTCAATACGTTGGGAACACAGACCAGCATCTGTCGCCGCGAAGCCTCCGTCAGTAACGCGCAGAAACAACCAGATACGCGGCGCGTCCCGGCGCTTCGAGCACGAACGGCGCCGCGCTCTGGTACAGCGCGTCGTAGTAGCGCTTGTCGAAGATGTTGTTGACGAACAGCTTCATGGTCCAGTGCTTGTCGATCTTAGCTTCGGCAAAGGCGTCGAAGCGCCAATAGCTCGGGATCGAGGTGCCCTGGTTGGCCGCGAGCAGCGTGCCGCCATAGACCTTCGAGCGATACACCGCCTGCCCGCCTAGCTCCCACATGTCGGTGAGCTGGTACTTGGTCAGCATGCTGAACGACTGGTGCGCGACGTTGGCGAGCGGCAGTCCGACATTGCTGGAGTACAGGATGGTGTTGGCCGGCGGCGCCAGCGACCTCGTCACTGCCGACTGCATCAGCACGAGACCGCCGAACACGCTCCATTTGTCGGTGATCTTGCCGCCGACGCCGAGATCGATGCCGCGGATGCGGTAGGCCGCGCCCGCGGTGATGCAGGAGATATTGCCGGTCGTCCCGGTCGGATAGGAGCAGCCAAGGGCCGCGGCCGCGGTTGCGTTGTTCACGTTCTGCGATTCGCGCGCATTTTCCTTCTCGGTCTGGAACAGCGCCGCCGTCACCAGCAGATGACGATCAAACAATTCCCACTTGGTGCCGACTTCGATCGCCTTGTTCTTTTCCGGCCCGAAGATCTGGGTATTGCCGCCGTTCAGCACGGGAGACAGACCGCCATACGCCGTGCTGGTGCCGTCGAATTCGGCGCCGACCGGGTTGGATGAGGTCGCATAGGCCGCATAGACGCTGCCGTTCGGCAACGGCTTCAACGTGAGGCCGAGGTTGAAGTTCGGCATCCCGAAGTCGGCCGACTGACTGCCGAATGTGGTCCTGCCGCCCGAAGTCAGATAGCCCGACGTGTTGATCTTGTAGTCGTCGTAGCGGATGCCGCCATTGAGGATCACGAAGTCATTGTAGTTCGCGGTATCCATGATGTAGCCGCTGGTGGTGTCGATCCCGATCTTGGTCGGCATCCCGGACAGCCCCGACGGAATCGGGAACGGAATGTTGGTGTATTGCGGATTGAACACGCTGACGCCGGAGAGCGATCCGCTTCCCGTGAATGCCGATGTGCCGGTCGTTATTTCCGAGCTCAGGCCGAGATATCTGTCGATCGAGGACCGCTCGTTGTCGTATTCGACGCCGGCCGTCGTCGTGTGCTTGAAGCCGAGGCCGTCGACCGACTTGTAGGTCGCCTCGGTCTGGTTGGCGAACACGTCGGTGACCTGGTAGCGGCTTTGCGGATTGGCGCTCAGCGTATACGCCGTGAACGGAGCGCCGGCGGCCAGCGTCGGCGCTTCCGGCAGCGTGCCGATGTAGTTCTGTGTCGAACGCGATTCCCGGATCTTGTTGCTGACCACGAGGTCCGGCGTGATCTGCACCTCGGCGTTGATCGTGCCGATGTCCTGCCCGGTCCTGAAGAAGTCGCGGTTGACGAAGCCGTAGAAATTGTTGCGGTTGACGCCGAAATCCGGGAACGGACCGCCAGCCGTGCTCGCGGTGCTCGGCCGGTAGTACGGCACGCCGAAATCCGGGATGCCGGTGAGCTCGGTGTGGATGTAATTGCCGGTGATCTTCACCGCGTCGACCGGCTTCCACGTGCCGGCGACGAACGCGCCGTTGCGGTCGTCGGTGACATAGCTGCGGCCAGCGACGCCGGCATCCTGGAACAGGCCGCCGGCGCGGATCGCCAGCGTCGGGCTGATCACCTGGTTGACGTCGAGCGTCACGCGCTTGGTGCGATCGGTGCCGAACGTGGTGTCCATGTTGTAGAAGCTGTTCTGCGTCGTCGCCTGCTTGGTGACGATGTTGATCGCGCCGCCGGTGGTGCCGCGGCCTGCAAAGGACGAGCCCGGGCCGCGCAGGATCTCGACCTGCTCGGTGAAGAAGTTCTCGCGGACGCTGACGCCGGAGTCGCGCACGCCGTCGATGAAGATGTCGTTGCGTGCGTCGAAGCCGCGGATGAAGAAGCGGTCGCCGAAGGCATTGCCGCCCTCGCCCGTGCCGAGCGTGACGCCGGCCGTCGACAGGATCGCCGACTTCAGCGATGTGGCGTTCTTGTCTTCGAGCACGTCCTTGGTCAGCACCGTGACCGATTTCGGCGTGTTCAGGATCGGCTCGGGATATTTCCCGGACGACTGCAAACGGTCGCCCTTGTACGGCGCGGCCGGATCCGCATAGGGATCGCGGTCGGCGGGAAGACCGCCGGCGTTGGGAAACGGCACCGGCGTCTGCTGTGCCTGCTGATTGTTGCGGCGCGCGGCGCGGCGCAGCGCGTTGCGGGCGCGGACCTGGTCCGCAGTGGGCTTTGACGTCACGGGCCGCGGGCGAGCGACCGGGGCATCGACGTTCACCGGCGGCAGGTTGGATTGCTGCGCTTCAGCCCCCGAAAACGACGCCACCGCGATCAGGCTCGCGACTGCGGAGACCTTCGTGGCGGAATAACCGGTGTCATCAGCCGAACCGATCGCTGCATCAAAGCGCAGCGATCTCGGCGCCTTCACATTGCTCATGTCTTGCTCGCCCCAGAAAAATCAGCTCGCTCGCGAAATGAAGCTGCGACGAACTGTCTCCATCGGTTATCGAGCGTGACCTTTTTTATCAATGCGGCGAGCGCAACAGTCGGCTTGAATCGCCCCAATTCAAAGCGATTCTAATCTACGGTTTGAAATCGTTCTAAACTGTAGTTTTTAAGCATTCTAATAATCGTTCTAAATCGGTGTTGCCCGTCATTGGCTGCCGCGTGCGGGCGCTGTCCATGCGACCACGCGATTACTCGGCGCTTGGCGGCTTCATCAGCGAAAACAGTTCGTCGATCGTCCGCTGCGCGACCTGCCGCACGCGATCGCTGTTCTCGAGGCCGGCGATGTTGACGCCGTTGACGACCGCTTTGATCTCGTCGCGGAAGTCTGTGAGAAAGCGCAGCGGGTCGCGCTGCTCGTTGGCGACGCGCGCGATCAATCCTGTAACCAGGATCTGGCATGCCATCATGCGCCCGTTCAACTCATCCATCGCGGCCCTCATCCTCTCGCATCGTCGCTGCGCGATATGAACGACATCCCGCGACGATTCAACCGGCTCGCGCACGCTGCAACGGGTGAATGGATGGAGCGCAGGAATCTGCGTGCGATGAGATGCGCTATTTCGCGGCGATGCGCTCCGCCTCCTCGCCGAGCGCCTTGATGCGATCCTTGACCTCGCGCAGCGTGGCGAGGCCGCTTTCGACATGCTTGTCCGAGACGTCGCGCAGCACGTCGCCGGCGATCGCGTCGCGCAAACTGTCGAGATCGTCGACGAGACGCCGCCCGCTCCGGGTCAGGAACAGGCGATTGGCACGGCGATCCCTGGGATCGGGACGCCGTTCGAGCAGGCCATGCTCGACAAGGCGGTCGAGCAGCCGCACCAGCGAGATCGGTTGCAATTCGAGGACGTCGGCGAGATCGACCTGGGAAAGTCCCTCCTGCTCGCGCAGGCGGAAGAGCACGATCCATTGCGCACGCGTGGTGCCTCGCGCCTTGGCGCGATGATCGATATAATTGCGCAGCAGCCGGGAACTCTCGACGAGCTGCGCGATAAACTGGCGTTTGAGATCGAGCGACATAGGGGTCCTCGGTGCGTTTCCCAGGCGAATTGTTTCTGCTCGTTTCTGACCTAAACCTTTCCAAATGTTTAGGATTCTCAAGCCTTGGTGTGTTTACACATTAAGTGCACGCATATTATATCCGCAAGCTCTGTGAACCGTTTCGATCAGCCTTTATTGTTACGTCGAACCCAAGAGTCCGCATGTCAAAGTCACGCACCATCGGTTGGGTTTTAGTGATCGCTGCGGTCGGCGCCGCCGGTTATTTCGGCTGGCAGAAACACACGAGCAACCAGCAGGCGGCCGAAGCCGCGCAGAAGCGCTCCGCCCAACGCCCGGCCGTCCCGGTCAAGATCTCGCCGGTCGAGAAAGCCGACTTCCCGGTCTATCTCACGGGCCTCGGCACCGTGCAGGCGTTCAACACCGTCCAGGTCCGCACCCGGGTCGACGGCCAGATCACCAGGATCGCTTTCAAGGAAGGCCAGTTCGTCAAGGCCGGGGACACGCTGGTCGAGATCGATCCGCGGCCCTATCAGGCGACGCTCGACCAGGCCAAGGCCAAGAAGGCCCAGGACGAAGCCAATCTCGCCAACGCCAATCTCGACCTGCAGCGCACCACCAGGCTCGGCGAGTTCGCGACGCGCCAGCAGCTCGACACCCAGCGCTCCACGGTGGCGCAGCTGACCGCCCAGATCACGGCCGACGAGGCCGCCATCTTCAACGCCCAGACCCAGGTGGACTACACCACCGTCAAATCCCCGATCGACGGCATTGTCGGCCTGCGACTGGTCGATATCGGCAACATCGTCAATGCCTCGGCCCAGACCGGCATTGTCACAATCACCCAGATCGAGCCGATCACGGTGATCTTCACCGCGCCGGAAGACCAGCTGCCGGATATCAAGGCGGCGCTCTCGGTGGCGCCGCCTAAGACCATTGCACTCACCACCGACGGCAAGCGGGTACTATCCACGGGAACCCTGGCGCTGATCAACAATCAGGTCGACACATCAAGCGGGACTGTCCGGCTGAAGGCGGTGTTTGATAACAAGGACCACGCGCTGTGGCCGGGCCAGTCGGTCTCGACCCGGCTTTTGGTCCGAACCTTGAAGGATGCCACCGTCGTCCCGGATGACGCGGTGCAGCATGGCACCGATGGCCTCTACGCGTATTCAGTCAATCAGGAGAACAAGGCCGAGCTTCGCAAGATCAAGGTCAGCCAGTCGATCGACGGCAAGTCGGTGATCGACGAGGGCCTGTCGCCCGGACAGCAAGTGATCACCGCGGGCCAGTACAAGGTCTCGCCGGGAACCCCGGTGACAACGGCGGTGGCGAGCTCGGATCCGTCCCAGTCGAAGGTTGCGCAGGAATGAGCGTCGGCGCCGGAATTTCCGCACCATTCATTCGTTTCCCCATCGGCACCTCGCTGCTGATGGCGGGCATCCTGTTCGTCGGTCTCGTCGCCTATCCCCTGCTGCCGGTCGCGCCGCTGCCGCAGGTCGACTTCCCCACCATCCAGATCACCGCGACCCTGCCCGGCGCCAGCCCGGAAACGATGGCAACCTCGGTCGCCCAGCCGCTGGAGCGCCAGTTCGCGCAGATCCCGGGCATCGCGCAGATGACCTCGACGAGCTATCTCGGCACGGCGGCGGTTACCATCCAGTTCGACCTCAACCGCAGCATCGACGGCGCCGCCAACGACGTGCAGGCCGCCATCAACGCGGCCAGCGGCCAGCGGCCAGTTGCCGAAAACCCTTCCCTCGCCGCCGACCTACCGCAAGGTCAACCCGGCGGACTCGCCGATCATGCTGCTGTCGGCCACATCGGACACGCTGCCGCTGACGACGGTCAGCGACGCCGTCGACGCCCAGCTGGCGCAGCAGATCAGCCAGATCTCGGGCGTTGCGCAGGTCATCATCGGCGGCCAGCAGAAGCCGTCGGTTCGCGTCCAGATCGACCCGGCCAAGCTCGTCGCCAAGGGCCTGTCGCTGGAGGACGTCCGCGCCGCGATCAACATCGCCACCGTCGACAGTCCGAAGGGCAACATCGACGGCGCCACCCGCGCCTATACCATCTACGCCAACGACCAGCTGCTCACGGCGGGCCCGTGGAACGACGTCATCATCGCCTACCGCAATGGCGGGCCGCTGCGGATCCGCGACATCGGCCAGGCCGTCACCGGGCCTGAGGACGCCAAGCAGGCCGCCTGGGCCAACGGCAAGCGCGGCGTATTCCTCGTCATCTTCAAGCAGCCCGGCGCCAACGTCATCGACACCGTCGACAAGATCAAGGCGACGCTGCCCCGGTTGGTCGCCGCGATCCCGCCGGCGATCAAGATCGACGTGATCAGCGACCGCACCACCACGATCCGCGCGGCGGTCGAGGACGTCCAGTTCACCCTGCTGCTGACCATCTTCCTGGTCGTGATGGTGATCTTCGTCTTCCTGCGCAGTTTCTGGGCGACCGTGATCCCGACGGTCACGGTGCCATTGGCGCTGCTCGGCGCCTGCGCGCTGATGTGGGTGTTCGGCTACACCCTCGACAATCTGTCGCTGATGGCGCTGACGATCGCGGTCGGCTTCGTGGTCGACGACGCCATCGTGATGCTGGAGAACATCAGCCGCTACATCGAAGAGGGCGAGAAGCCGATGGCTGCCGCCTTCAAGGGCTCGCAGGAAATCGGCTTCACCATCGTTTCGATCAGCATCTCGCTGGTCGCGGTGCTGATCCCGCTGCTGCTGATGGGCGGCATCATCGGCCGCCTGTTCCGCGAATTCGCGGTCGTGCTGGCGATGACCATCTTCGTCTCGATGTTCGTGTCGCTGACGCTGACCCCGATGATGGCCTCGCGCTTCCTGCGCGCCCACAATGACGAGAAGCACGGTCGGTTCTACCAGCTCAGCGAGCGCGGCTTCGACGCCATGCTGCGCGGCTATCAGAGCGTGCTCGACCTCGCCTTGCGCTGGAAGTTCACGACGCTGATGATCTTCTTCGGGACGCTGGCGCTGTCGGTCTACCTGTTCGTCATCATCCCGAAGGGCTTCTTCCCGCAGCAGGACGTCGGCCTGATCACCGCGACCTCGGAAGCCAACCAGGACATCTCCTTCGCCGACATGAAGCGGAAGCAGGAGGAGCTCGGCAAGATCGCGCTGCAGGATCCCGCGGTGGCGACGGTGGCGATGGCGATCGGCGGCAGTGGCCGCGCCGGCAACAACGGCGCGATGTACATCACGCTGAAGGCGCTGAAGGATCGCGACGCCAACGCGCAGCAGGTCATCGCCCGGCTGCGGCCGAAGCTGGAGAAGGTCGAGGGTGCCCGGCTGTTCATGCAGGCGGCGCAGGACGTCCGCCTCGGCGGCCGCCCGACCCGCACCCAGTTCGAATTCACGCTGCAGGATGCCAACCTCGCCGAACTGAACGAATGGGCGCCTAAGATTCTCGGCAAGATGCAGACGCTGCCGCAGCTGCGTGACGTCGCCACCGACCAGCAGACCAACGGCACCACGCTCGAATTGAAGATCAACCGCGACACCGCCTCACGCTATGGCATCCAGCCGCAGCTGATCGACGACACGCTCTATGATGCGTTCGGCCAGCGCCAGGTGACGCAGTACTTCACCCAGCTCAACAGCTACCACGTCATCCTCGAGGTGTTGCCTGAGCTGCAGGGCGCGATCGACACGCTGAACAAGATCTACATCAAGTCGCCGCTGACCGGCGAACAGGTGCCGATCTCGACCTTCGCGACCTGGACCAGCGTGCCGGTACGGCCGCTCTCTATCAGCCACCAGGGCCAGTTCCCGGCGATCACGATCTCGTTCAACCTGGCGCAGGGTGTTGCGCTCGGCCAGGCGACGGAAGCGGTGCAGAAGGCGATGGTCGACCTTGGCGCGCCGCCTACCCTGAGCTCGAGCTTCCAGGGCACCGCGCAGGCGTTCCAGCAATCGCTGTCGACAGTGCCGCTGTTGATCCTGGCGGCGCTCGTGGTCGTCTACCTGATCCTCGGCATTCTCTACGAGAGCTACATCCACCCGATCACGATTCTATCGACGCTGCCGTCGGCCGGCGTCGGCGCGCTCGCGATCCTGATGGCGGCCGGCTTCGACTTCTCGCTGATCGCGCTGATCGGCATCATCCTTCTGATCGGCATCGTGAAGAAGAACGGCATCATGATGGTCGACTTCGCGATCGCGGCCGAGCGCGACCAGCACATGGAGCCTGTGGCGGCGATCCGCCAGGCCGCCCTGCTCCGCTTTCGTCCGATCATGATGACGACGATGGCCGCCTTGCTCGGCGGCGTGCCGTTGATGTTAGGGACCGGCACCGGCTCGGAAATCCGCCAGCCGCTCGGCTACGCCATGGTCGGCGGCCTGATCGTCAGCCAGGCGCTGACGCTGTTCACGACGCCGGTCGTCTACCTCTATCTCGACAAGCTCTCCAATGCGTTTGCGAACTGGGGCCGCTCGCCGCGCGCCGACCACGACGCTGACGACGGCGAGCATGGATCGGTCAAGGAAGCCGCCGAGTGACTTGACTTTGACGGCATCCCGGCACATCCGAAAGATGTTCATTTCGGAGCCGGTGCCGTGAAGATTGTCGCCAAGTCGCTCTTCGTCCTGCTGACCGCGTTCGGCATGGCCCACTCTGGCCACGCCCAGACAGCCAAGGGCAAGAACGCGCCCGCTCCGGCAGCTGCGCCCGCGGCTCCTCAGAGCGATGCAACAGCCCCCAACAATTCCGGCTGGATCGCGCGCTGCACCAGTGCGAGCCGCGACGCTCCGCTCGAATGCGCGATGGAACAGACCGCGGTGCTCACCAAGACCGGCCAGCTCATCGTGCTGGTCAACATCCGCGTTCCCGGCGACACCCGCACGCCGGTGGCGCTTATCCAGCTTCCACTCGGATTGAACCTGCCGGTCGGCGCCAAGCTGCAGGTCGACGACGGCAAGGCCGTCGACGTGCCGATCCAGACCTGCGAAGCGCGCGGCTGCTACATCAATACGCCAATCGCCGCCGATGTCCTGACCCAGCTGAAATCGGGCAAGCAGCTCAAGGTGTCGTTCCAGAATCTCGGCAAGGAAACCATCTCCATCCCGATGCCGCTCGCCGACTTCGCAACGGTCTACGACAAGATCAAGTAGCGCCGCGCAGCGGAGCCGTTCGCTATCGCTCCCGCTTGTAGAGGAACGCGTTGTCCGGCTGCGGCATGCCGATGGTCTTGTAGAACCCGATCGAGTCCGGCGCCGACAACAGCAGGCACATCGATTCGGGTCCGGCGAGGCGCCGCGTTTCCGCGATCAGACGCTTGCCGATGCCATGCCCCTGATACGCGCGATCGACCGCCAGATCGGACAGATAGCAGCAATAGGCGAAATCGGTCAGCGCGCGCGACACACCGACCAGCGTGTGCCCTCGCCGCGCCGTCACGATCAGATTGGCATTGGCGATCATGCGCTCCAGCCGCTCGACATCCGCCAGCGGCCGCCGCTCGCCTAGGCCCGACTGCCGCAGCACCTCGATGAACTCGTCGACGCCGATCGAGGACTCGCGGGTATAGAGAATTTCGTCCATCAGCTTGACCTCAGTCGCAACGGGCCGGACCACACGCGCGGGACCATGGTGGATTACGCCGGACCAATCCACCCTCATGCCGTGATGGCACACATACGACTGACCACCGTCGGCAGCTGCAGCCGGCAATCTCGTCGGGATTTCAGAGGATGATCACGCCACCGAGGCGGATTGGCTGGGGAACCTGGATTCGAACCAAGACAAACAGAGTCAGAGTCTGTTGTGCTACCGTTACACCATTCCCCAAGAATAATCCGTGGTATCAACAGCTTAGCTGGATGACTGGACATCTCGGTGTAGCGGGTTCGCCTGCCAAATCAGCGCCCCCGCGAGAGCGACCTTCTACCCGCTTGATCCCGCCCTTGGCAAGCATTGTTGGCGGGGAATGGGCGTGAAAATCGCTGCCCGCGAAGGCCCTTCCACCAAGCGTCAGTACAGCCCGCCCGTCCCTGACCGCATCACGGCCCGATCGGCGTCCGGCGAAATGCCCTGCTGGGTGCCGTCGATCACGTCGGTGCCGGCGACCATCCCGGGATCATTGAACGGCGGCGCCTGGCCCGGCTTGAAGGCTTCGAGCACCACGCCCCTGTTCTGGCCAGGCGTGGCACGCAGGCCGGTCTTGGCATCGACGAGGACCAGCCGGATGCCGACCGGCTGCTTGAACGGGGTGGCGGGCTTGTCGGCCAGCGCGAGCTTCAGGAAGTCGCGCGCGATCGGCGCCGCGGTGTGGCCGGCCTGCGCGTTGCGGCCGAGCGAGCGCGGCTTGTCGTAGCCGACATAGAGACCGACCACGAGGTCCGGCGAGAAGCCGACGAACCAGAGATCCTTGGCCTCGTTCGAGGTGCCGGTCTTGCCGGCGAGCGGCTTGCCGACGTCCTTCAGCGCGGTGCCGGTACCGGCCTGAATCACGCCCTCCATCAGCGAGGTGATCTGGTAGGCGGACATCGCGTCGAGCACCCGCTCGCGGCGGTCGACGAGCTGCGGCTCCGGCTGGTTCTTCCAGCCCTCCGGCGCGTCGCAGCCGCGGCATTCGCGCTGATCGTGCTTGAAGATGGTGTGGCCGTAGCGGTCCTGGATGCGGTCGATCAAGGTCGGCTTCACGCGGACGCCGCCATTGGCGATCATCGAATAGGCCGTGGCCATCCGCATCACCGTGGTCTCGCCGGCGCCGAGCGCGTAGGCGAGATAGTTCGGCAACTCGTCATAGACGCCGAAGCGCTTTGCATATTCGCCGATCAGCGGCATGCCGATTTCCTGCGCCAGCCGCACGGTCACGGTGTTGAGCGACAGCCGCAGCGCGTTGCGCAGCGTCACCTGGCCCTGATACTTGCCGGTGGAGAAGTTTTCGGGCCGCCAGATGTTGCCCTGCCCCTGGTCGATCTCGATCGGGGCGTCGATCATCATGGTCGATCCGGTGTAGCCGTTGTCGAGCGCCGACGAATAGACGATCGGCTTGAAGGTCGAGCCGGGCTGCCGGTAGGCCTGCGTCGCGCGGTTGAACTGGCTCTGGTCGAACGAGAAGCCGCCGACCATCGCCAGCACGCGGCCGGTGTGCGGATCCATCGCCACCATCGCGCCCGACAGTTCGGGGATCTGGCGCAGCCGGTACTGGCCTTCGACGCGCTGGCCGTCCTTGCTGAAGAGCGGGTCGGCGTAGATCACGTCGCCGGGCTGCAGCACCTGCGCCACCGATGTCGGCGTCTTGCCCTTGCTCTTGGCCCAGCGCACGCCGTCCATCGTGATGATGCCGGTCTCGCGCTGCTTGCTCACGGCGCCGCCGAGCTCGCGGCCCGGCTGGAAGCCGATCCGTGCCGACTGATCGTTGCTCTCCAGCACCACCGCCATCCGCCACGGCGAGATGTCGGAGAGCGACTTGATCTCGGCGAGCGGCACGCCCCAGTCACCGGACAGGTCGAGCTTCTGGATCGCGCCGCGATAGCCCTGCTGCTCGTCATAGTTGACGAGCCCCGCCACCATCGCCTTGCGCGCCATCACCTGGACCTTGGGGTCGAGCGTGGTACGCACCGACAGGCCGCCTTCATAGAGCTTCTTCTCGCCATAGCGCTCGAAGATGTCGCGGCGGACTTCTTCCGAGAAATATTCCCCGGCGAAGGTGTGCGCGCCATTGCTGCGGCTGGTGACGGTCAGCGGCTCCTTGCGCGCCTTGTCGGCGTCGGCGGCGGTGATCCAGCCGTTCTCTTGCAGACGGTCGATCACGTAGTTGCGCCGCTCGACGGCGCGCGCGCGGTTGCGCACCGGATGCAGGCTGGCCGGCATTTTCGGCAGCGCCGCCAGATAGGCCGCTTCCGCGACCGTCAGTTCATTGACGGACTTGTCGAAATACACCAGCGAGGCCGCCGCGATGCCGTAGGCGCCAAGGCCGAGATAGATTTCGTTGAGATAGAGCTCGAGGATCTTGTCCTTGGAGTAAGCCCGCTCGATTCGCATCGCCAGCAAGGCTTCCTTGATCTTGCGGGTGAACGACACCTCGTTGGTCAAAAGGAAGTTCTTGGCGACCTGCTGGGTGATCGTCGAGGCGCCCTGCGGCCGCCGGTTGGAACCGAAGTTCTGGATGTAGGCGACGCCGGCGCGCGCCATGCCGGTGTAGTCGACGCCGCCATGCTCGTAGAAATTCTTGTCCTCGGCGGCGAGGAACGCGTTGATCACGAGCTTCGGCACCGCCTGGATCGGCAGATAGAGCCTGCGCTCCTTGGCGTATTCGCCGAGCAGCGAGCCGTCGGCCGCGTGCACGCGGGTCATCACCGGCGGCTCGTAGTTCTGGAGCTGCGAATAGTCGGGCAGGTCCTTGGAGAAATGCCAGAACAGCCCTGCGACCGCGGCCAGACCAGCCAGGAACAGGATGGTGCCTGCGGTGAACAGGAACCCGAAGAACCGCAACAGAAATTTCATCGACCAGATTTCCGTGGCGAATACGTCGCTCGTTCTGAGCGCGCTGCGTGCCACTTAGGTCGCCCGGTATATCGGTCGCTCCAGGGACCTGCAATTCAACACCGGAGAATTAAAGCAAGCCAGGCGTCAAACTTATGCCATAGAGCCCGGCTCGCGCCCGCAGCCAAATCGGCAGACCTCGCCGGCTGGGGCTGCCCGCGGAGGCTGCATCGATCTTCGCTGCAGCGCTGGGCGATTCGTGCGCCGCGCCTGATAGCGCTGCGGTCTCGATACGCTCGCGCGGAGAGCACGTTACGAAAGAAAAGCGCGGGCCGGACGGATCGATTCCCCTTATCCGGCCGCCGATTTGGGTGCTGCGACATCAGAAACCGGTGGACAGCGCCGGCGCGCCAGTCACATTAAGGATTTGTTAACTATAACTACCGCAAGTTGTTGGCATACACCGACTCGCGACGGGCTGATTTTGATGGCACTGCGCGGATTTAGACGGCCTTTTACGGCCGACCCGAATGTCCTTGGATTTCCAAAACCACCCACGTCGGCCATGGGCACAGAAGCCTTGGACCTCGTCTATCAGGCGGCGGATTTGTTCCGCAGCATCGAGGACCGGGCCCGCGCCGGCGAGGCGCGCGCCGAGGCCGCCGAACAGGCGCAGCTCGAAATCATCGCCGCCACCGAGCGCAAATTGAGGGATGCGTCGCGGGCGCTTGAGGAAGCCCGACGACGCATCGAGTCCCAACAGGAGCAACTCGATGCGGCCGAATTCCGCGCCCAGGCCGCCGAAGCCGAGGCGCGCGAAGCCAAGCAATCCTTGGCCCTGGTCGAAGACGCGATCCGCCGGCGCCTGCTGCTGACCAGCGGGCACGACGACCACAGGTCGACCGCCGTCGCATGACGCGCGGCGCCGATCAATTGGAGCAGTAGCCCGCATGAGCGGAGCGACATGCGGGAGCTCAACAAGACCCGGATATCGCTTCGCTCATTCGGGCTACGGCAGGCGTCACCATCAATAACCTGCGGCGAGCCCCGAATTGCGCCGCGGATCGTTCGCGCCATAGAAGCGGTTGTTGCCAACCGGCTTGCCGCCCAGCGACGGCGCGCCGATGATGATCACCGCGAGGTGGTTGGCCGGATGCGGCGGGCCGAATTTGTGGCCCATGCCCTCCAGGATCTTCCGCGTATCCGGCGACAGCGTGTAGTCCTCGAGGTTGGTCGCCTCGGGAAGCCACTGCTGGTGGAAGCGCGGCATGTCCACGGCCTCCTGCGCGTTCATGCCATAGTCGATGGCGTTGATCATCGTCAGCAGCACGGCGGTGATAATGCGGCTGCCGCCCGGGGTGCCCATCACGATGGCCGGCTTGCCGTCCTTGGAGACGATGGTCGGACTCATCGAGGACAGCGGACGCTTGCCGGGGACGATCGCGTTGGCCTCCCCCTGCACCAGCCCATACAGGTTCGGCACGCCGACCTTGGCGGTGAAGTCGTCCATCTCGTCATTGAGCAGCACGCCAGTCTTGGCCGCCGTCACCTTGGCACCGAACCAGTCGTTCAGCGTGTAGGTGACCGACACCGCATTGCCGTCCTTGTCGGCAATCGAATAGTGCGTGGTGTTGCTGCCCTCATGCGGCGGAACGCCGGGCTTGATGTCCCTGGACACACCGGCCTTGGCCGGGTCGATCGCGGCACGGATCTTCGCGGCGTAGGTCTTGTCGAGCAGGCGCTCGAGCGGATTCTTCACGAAGTCCGGATCGCCGAGATAGCTGTTGCGGTCGACATAGGCGTGGCGCATCGCCTCGATCTGGTAGTGCACCGCTTGCGCCGAATGGTAGCCGAGCTCCTTCAGCGGATAGCCCTCGAGGATGTTGAGCATCTCGCAGATCACCACGCCACCCGAACTGGGTGGCGGCGCCGAGACCACGTGGTAACCGCGATAGTCACATTCGACCGGCGCCAGCTCGCGAACCCTGTAGTTGTCCAGATCCTCCTGCGTCAGCAGGCCCTTGCCGGCCTGGCTCGCGGCGACGATCGCCGCGCCGACCCAGCCCTTGTAGAAGCCATCCGTGCCGCGCTTGCTGATCTCGCGCAGCGTCTCGGCGAGCTCATGCTGCGTCAGCCGCTCGCCGACCTGGAACGGCTTGCCGTTGTTGAGGAAGATCGCGGCCGAGGCCGGATCGTCCTGAAAATCCTTGGTCGAGGTCTGCAGCATGCTGACGTCGCCCTGGTCGAGCACGAAACCATCGTCCGCAAGTTGCAGCGCCGGCGCGATGACGTCAGCGCGCTTCATCGTGCCGTATTTCTCGCGCGCATATTCCATCCCGGCCACCGAACCCGGTACACCGACAGCGAGATGCCCCTTGGTCGACAGCCCCGGGATGACGTTGCCGTCCTTGTCGAGATACATGTCGGCAGTGGCGCCCTTCGGCGCGATCTCGCGGAAATCCAGGAAGGTCTTGCGGCCGTCGGCGAATTGAATGGTCATGAACCCGCCGCCACCGAGATTGCCGGCGGCGGGATAGGCCACCGCAAGCGCGTAACCCACGGCGACCGCCGCATCGACCGCATTGCCGCCCTGCTTCAACACCTCGACGCCGACCTGCGTGGCAAGACGTTGCGCCGACACCACCATGCCGTTCTCGGCCGCGACCGGCGCAACCGAGGCTGCCCGACCGGGAGCAGCCGACACGATGCCGATCGAGACGAGCGCGGCGACCATCCATCGCGCGCGGGCCGTTGGATTTTGCATAAAAGTCTCCCCGGGGAATGCCGGCTTGTCGCGGCTTGCGGTGCTATTTCAACGCGTACATCTAGCAGGCCGCACGCGCGCGCACTATAGGCCCGCGCGGTCACCGCTGCTTGCCCGCAGCCGGCTGTGCCGTCTGCCATAGGCCGCATAGATCACAAGCCCGATCATTAGCCACACCGCGAGCCTGATCCAGGTGTCGAGCGGCAGGCCGAACATCAGGAACAGCGAGGTTGCAGCGGCAGCGGGGGCCACCAGCCAGATCGCCGGCGCCTTGAACGGACGCGGCAATTCCGGATCGCGCACGCGCAGCACCAGCGTGCCGATCGAGACCACCGTGAATGCGAACAGCGTGCCGATCGAGACCAGTTCGCCGACCAGCCCGATCGGCAACAGCCCACCGAGAAGAGCGGCCACGGTGCCGGCGAAGATGGTCGAGACATAGGGGGTCTGGAAGCGCGGATGGATCTTAGCGGCAAAGCCCGGCAGCAATCCGTCATGCGCCATGGCGCGAAAGATCCGCGGTTGCGCCAGCAGCATGATGAGGATCACCGATGTCAATCCGAACAGGATGCCGAGCTTGATGAACGGACCGAGCCAGCCGATACCGATCGCATCGATGCCGACGGCGATCGGATCGGGCACGCTGAGCCGGTCATAGGGCACGATGCCGGTCAGCACAAATCCGACCGCGACATAGAGCGCGGCGCAGATCACGAGCGAGCCGAGAATTCCGATCGGCATGTCGCGCTCCGGCGTCTTCGCTTCCTGCGCCGCGGTCGAGATCGCGTCGAAGCCGATATAGGCGAAGAACACCACTGCCGCGCCGCGGACCACGCCGGACCAGCCGAACACGCCAGGACCGGCATTCGGCGGGATCAGCGCGCCCTCCGGGTTGCTCGCCGTCACCCAGTTCGCCAGCGTCACCGAGGAAGCCGCGGTGGCGAGAAACAGCGCGATCACGATGAGCTTGACCACGACGACGAAGCTGGTGAAGCGCGCGGACTCGCGAATGCCGACCACCAGCAGCGTGGTCACGAAGGCGATGATCGCGATCGCCGGGATGTTGATGACCGCACCGGTCGACGACCACGCGCCGGTGTTGACGTCGTAGGCGAGCGGCGCCGAGGTGAATTGCGGCGGCAGGTTGATGCCGAAATCGCGCATCAGACTGACGAAATAGCCGGACCACCCGACCGAGACCGCGATCGCGCCGACCGCGTATTCGAGGATCAGGTCCCAGCCGATGATCCAGGCGATCAGTTCGCCGAGCGTGGCATAGGCATAGGTGTAGGCGCTGCCGCAGATCGGTACCGTCGACGACATCTCGGCGTAGCACAGGCCGGCGAAGGCGCAGGCCACCGCACCAAGCATGAAGGAGAGCGTGACCGCGGGACCGGCATTGGCAGCGGCCGCGTGGCCCGTCAGCACGAAGATGCCGGCGCCGATGATGCCGCCGATGCCGAGCGTGACCAGTTGCAACGCCGACAGCGAGCGCCTGAAGATCGGCGTCTCCGCGTCGCCATCGGCGCGCGCCGCCTCCCGCAACAGGTCCGAGGTCGACTTTCGGTCCCAGAAACCGGCCAGAGCATCTGTCACGCCGGGTGTCCTCCGCCGCTCGGGTCCGGCGGGACCCGACACGATCGGCGGACTATAACGCGCCTAACGTCCAGTCGTTCGCGCGCCGGGCGAGTGCCGGCGCCCTTATCCACCGCCAAGCGCGGTGCAGGCCTTATCGGCAGGGATGGCGGCGGCCGTCGCGGCCAAGGAAGGTACCGGACGCTGGATCGAATGAACGGTAACGCGCGCAGGCGGAAGATGGCTCCGCCGCAGGCATGGCACCGTAGGCGTTCGCCGGATTGCGCCCGCGCTGCGCGGCCTCCTGGGCCTCACCCCATGGCGTCAGGGCGCCGCCGTTGATTGCGCTGCGCCCGGGATTTTGCGCGTCGAAATATGCCGGCTCCGACATCTGGGCCGCGACCGGCGTGAACGTCATTCCCACGAGCAGCACAACGGCTGCAACGGCCTTGAATCCGGCCATATGACCTCTCCGATGCATCAACTGAAAACTGTCCAAGAGCGGCGGTGTCGCTCTTGTGCCCGCGATCGATATGGTGCCGGCCAAGGTCCGGACCCAGGGACCGGGAGGTCACAATGGCGCGAGCCCAGCGGTCTGCGCGGCACTGCAACCGCAGCCCGAGACATACGTCCTGCCGACGCTTCAGTGGTTGTGCACGTCGGGCCGCGGGTCGGAGACGAAGCCGTCGCGGTTCGGCATCTTGATGGCGGCCAGCGACTTGGCGTCGAGCACCGCATTGGCCGGCACGATGCCGTTCAGACTGAGGATGTAGGCGGACACCGCATAGACGTCCTCATTGCTCAGCGACTGCGGCGCGTTCTGCGGCATCGCGCGGCGGATGTAGTCGAACAGCGTCGGGGCATAGGGCCAATAGCTGCCGACGGTGCGGATCGGTTTTGGGCTCGCCAGCGTGCCCTGTCCGCCGACCAGGCGGTCGCCGACGCCGCCCTGCCCATTGTCGCCGTGGCACGCCGCGCATTGCTCGCTGAACACGGTGCGGCCGCGCTCGACGCTGCCGTTGCCCGGCGGCAGGTTGGAGCCGTCACGGCCGATATCGATGTTCCAGCCGGCGATCTCGGCAGGCGTCGCCGCACGCCCGATGCCAAAGCGATCCTCGGCCTGCCCGGCAGTCGCGAGCATCGCGACCGCACTCGCAAGGAACGCCGCCTTGAGCTTATGCCTGGCCATTGGTCACCTCACCATTCGCATCGATGCGCCAGGGCCAGATCGCGTTGTTGTGGTAGAACGAGTTGAGGCCGCGCACCTTGACCAATTCCGCCAGCGTCGGCTGCACGTATCCGGTCTCGTCGATGGCGCGGCTCTGGATCACGGCGGGTTTGCCGTCCCAATGCCAGGGCAAGCGGAAGCGCGTGAGCGCGCGCGTCAACACCGGCTCCTGCAATTCGGCCTGCTGCCAGCTTTTACCCTCGTCGAGCGAGACCTCGACGCTCTTGATCTTGCCGTGACCGCTCCAGGCGATGCCGGTAATCTCGTGAAAGCCCTGCGCGGTCAGCTTCTGCCCGCCGGACGGCCGCGTGATGATCGACTTGGCTTCCATATAGAAGGTGAATTCGCGCGACGTGCCGTCGGGCATCGGGTCGGTGTATTTCGAGGTCTCCTCGCGCGAATAGGCCGGCTCGGCGACGACCTTGAGCCGGCGCAGCCACTTCACGTTCATGTTGCCCTCGAAGCCGGGCAGCAACAGGCGCAGCGGATAGCCCTGCTGCGGGCGCAGCCGCTCGCCATTCTGGCTGTAGACCAGCATGGCGTCGTCGAGGCATTTCTCGATCGGGATCGAGCGCGTCAACGCAGCGGCGTCGGCGCCTTCGGCCACGATCCATTTGGCGCCGGCCTGCAGGCCCGCCTCGTCCAGCACCGTCTTGAGCGGCACGCCGGTCCATTCCGCACAGCTCAGGAGGCCGACGAGGTCGGAGGCCGTCTTGCCGTAGGGCTTGGTGTAAACCGGATTGCCGGAACACTCGAGGAAGTGGATGCGCGACTGCGACGGGAAGCGGCGGATGTCCTCCATCGTGAACACCAGCGGGCGATCGACCATGCCATGCAGCACCAGCCGGTGCTCGGCCGGGTCGATGGTCGGCACGCCACCATGATGGCGTTCGTAGAACAAACCGTTCGGCGTGATGATGCCGTCGAGCTCCTGCAACGGCGTGCGGCCTGAAGCGGAGATGTATTGCGGCAGCGTCTTCGAGATGTTCTTGACAACAGCCTTCTCGTGAACCGACGGCGTGCCATAGGGCTGGCTTCCCATCGGGTCGCCGGGCGCTTTCATCCATTCCGGCACGTTGGGCGGAAGATTATTCCCCTGTTCGGCAAGCGCGGTAAAACCGGCAACTCCCGATATCGCGGAGCCACCGGCCAGAGCTGCACCGGCCTGAAGGAATCGCCTGCGAGACGCCTCTCGCACGCGCTTGTCCGTCGTGTGTTCGCTCATCGACGTTTTCCTCTGACGTTACCAGAGCATGATCCGGAAAAGTGCGAAGCGGTTTTCCGAAAAGATCATGCCAGGACAACAATCCAAAGCGCGATGACGATTCATCGGGCTTTGGTGCAGCCTAACACCAAAGGGCTGAGGCGAGGCAATGCTCTATCGCGCAGAGCTGCATCGACGGCGCGTGATGGCCGTTGTTCGACAGTGTTTGCTTGCGTTCACATCCGTTCGCCGGGCAATTGACTGGCTTGCTTCACCCACGCGGTGAATTGGGCTTCGTCGAGCTCGTCGTTCTCGTGAATGTCGAGATAGCGCGTGTGCTGCTGCTTGGACTCGCCCGGCGGCACCGGATGCAGCGACGCACCGCGAAAGAACGCCACCTTGACGTAGCGCGTGAAGACATGGATGCCGAGGAACCAGCCTTCCCCTTCCATGCCGTAGAGCGGCGAGTTCCACTTCACCGCCTTATGCACGCCGGGGACGGCACGCACGATGAGCGCGTCAAGTTTGCGTCCGACGTCGCGCTTCCACCCCGGCATCGCGGCGATATAGGCTTGCACCGGAGCGTCACCATATCCCTTGGCGATCTGCGGATTGCCGCCCGCGAGCAGACGCGGCTTTGCAGTGCCACGCCGCGGCGCTCTTTTTCGCACCCTTCGCCGACGTCTTTGGCGTCTTGCCAGCCATTGTGCCCGCTCTCACCGGTTCACGTCTCGCGTGCAGCGCAGCGCCCGCCGTCGCGAACCGGATCATATCGGTTGCGCGTCGGTGTTGTCGTCAGCGAGCGCGCGTGTTCGCGGCGGCGTATCGACGCGCTCGGGCGGCTTTTCGTGCGGCGGTCTGGCATCTAGTCGATCACGGGCGGGGTGCCGTGGGTGTGAAACGACTCGATCGTCTTCAACCCCCACGCCTGTCCCTTCCTGCGCTCTTCCTCGGTCCACACGATCGGCTTCCAGTCCGGCGCGAGGATCAGGCGTGCGCCGGCGTTGGCGACCTCGACGCGGTTGCCGCCGGGTTCATAGACATAGAGGAAGAAAGTCTGCTGGATCGCGTGCTTGTGCGGCCCGGTCTCGATATGCACCCCGTGCTCGAGAAAAATATCCGCAGCACGCAGGATCTCCTCGCGGCTGTCGAGCGCGTAGGTAACATGGTGAAACCGGCCGCGCTTGCCGTAATGGTCGCGCGTATAGGCGAAGTCGTAGCTCTTGTTCGACATCGTCATCCACATCGCGGCTTCCGTGCCGTCGTTGAGTACGATCTGCTCGGTGGTGCGGCAGCCGAGGTAGTCTTCGAAGAACAGACGGTTGGCCTTGATATCGACCGCGAGGCAATTGAGATGGTCGAGCCGCCGCACATTGACGCCGCGCGCCGGAAAGCGCTGCGCCTGGTTTTTCAGCGCGGGCTTCAGCTCGGCCGGCGCCTCGTACCACTCGGTCTCGTAATAGAGCTCGATGACATGGCCGTCGGGGTCGCGGCAGCGGAATGCCGGCCCCTGCCCCATGTCACCGTCGATCCAGCCGATATCGAACCCCGAGCCCTTCAGCGCGGCAACGCGGCGTTCGAGCGCCTGCGGGCTGCGCGCCCGCAGCGCCATGTGCTCCATCCCTGAAGCCTTCGATGCCGTCAGCTTCAGCGAATAACGCTCGTAATCGTCCCAGCCGCGCAGATACACCGACTCGCCCTTGCGGCCGCTAACGGTCATGCCCAAGACGTCGACAAAGAATTTCAAGCTCTCGTCCGGCTTCGGCGTCAAAAGCTCCATGTGCCCGAGATGCGCGAGATCGAAGATCGGTTCCGGCTGCATGGATGGCCTCCCTCCGCGACGACGCCGGATCGACGACTTGCGGTTGGACAGGTGAGCGGCGCGCCGATTTGTACTAGTGTACAAATGATTAGGTCCCGTCAACAAATTACTGGCGACGGCAATTGCGCTCGCAGGGCATTCCGTGGCCGGAATCACCTCGTGAAAGCGGTCAAGGCAGGCGTCAGGCGACCGAGACGGCCTTCTCGCGATCCGACGACAGGAGCTTGCGGATTTCAGCCGATGACACCGGCCGGCTGAACAGATAGCCCTGCATCTCGGTGCAGCCGAGGATGCGCAGCAGGTTGCGCTGCTGCTCGGTCTCGACGCCCTCCGCGGTCGTGGTCATGTCGCTGGCAGCGGCGATGTTGACGACGGCCTGGACGATCGTGGACGACGCGCCGGTCCCGGCGAGATCCTTGATGAAGGCGCGATCGATCTTGATCTTGTCGAAGGGGAAGCGCTGCAGATAGCTCAGCGAGGAATAGCCGGTGCCGAAATCGTCGAGCGCGATACGGACGCCGAGTTCGCGCAGCTGATGCAGGATATCGAGCGCAGCCTCGTCGTCGCGGATCAGCACCGCCTCGGTGATCTCGAGCTCGAGCCGCGAAGGTGCCAGACCTGTCGCGGCGAGCGCGGCGGCGACGTTGAGTGCCAGCGTCTGGCTCTTGAACTGGATCGGAGACACGTTGACCGCGACATGAACATGCTCCGGCCAGTTCATCGCCTCGCGGCACGCGGTGTTGAGCACCCAGTGACCGAGATCGTTGATCAGGCCGGTGTCCTCGGCGATCGGGATGAAATCCGCCGGCGAGATGGTGCCGCGTTCGGGATGACGCCAGCGCACCAGCGCCTCGCAGCAACTGACCTGCCCCTCCTCGAGATGGAGCAGCGGCTGATAGTGCAGCTCGAAGCTGCCGTCGGCGATCGCCTGGCGCAGCTCGAGCTCGAGGCTGCGCCGCGCCTTGGCGCGTGCATCCATGCCGGTCTCGAAGAACCGGTAAGTGCGGCGGCCGTCGCTCTTGGCTCCGTAGAGCGCGAGGTCGGCATTGCGCAGCAATTGATCGATGTCGAGGCCGTCGGCGGGCGCAACCGCGATGCCGATGCTGGCATCGGTGGTGATCAGATGCCCGCTGCAGTCGATCGGCCGGCGGATCGCCTGATAGATCGCAGCGAGGAGCTGCATGGTCTCGGTCTGATCGCGGACGGCGGTCTGGATCACGGCAAACTCGTCGCCGCCGAGCCGCGCCGCGACGTCGGTGTCCCCAACGCAGCCGCGCAGGCGGTCGGCGACCGCCCTGAGCAATTCGTCGCCGATCTGATGGCCGAGCGCGTCGTTGACGGCCTTGAACTCGTCGATGTCGATATACATGACCGCGAGCTGCTGATCCGGCCGGATCGCCTTCAGCAACCGCTCCAGGCGTTCGCGGAACAGCACGCGGTTCGGCAGGTCGGTCAGCGCATCATAATGCGCCATGTGGGCGATCTTGTTCTCGGTGCGCGTGCGCTCCGTGACATCCTGGATGGTCGCCACCCAGCCGCCTTCCGGCAGCGGCTTGTTGACGATCTCGATCGCGCGCCCGCCCGGCGCCTGCGTCAGCTGACGCGTGGCGCGGCCAAGCTTCACGTTGCCGATGATGGCGTCGCAGAAGTCGTCGACGTCGCCGTCGAACGAGCCCGTCTCCTGTCTGTGCGCAATCAGCCGGTGCATCGTGCAGCCGGGCTTGGCGACGTCGGGCGAAAGCCCGAACATCTCGATGTAGGGACGGTTGCAGATGATGATGCGCGCCGATGCATCGTAGAGCACGAGGCCCTGCGGAATGTTGTTCACGGCGGTCATGAGATTGCGACGTTCGCTGGCGAGCCGTTCGTCGGAGATTTCGTGCCGCTTGAGCAACAGGAAGACGATCACGGCCATGATCGCGAATGCCGCCATCAGCAGGCCTTCGCGCTCGCTCCATTGCGCGGTCGCGCTTCCGAGCAGGCTGCCGACCAACAGGCCGGCACAGAACGCCAGCCCCTTGGTCGAGCCGGCATCGGCATTTCCTGACGATGAATTGCGGTGTTCGATGCGCACGCTGATCTCTCCCAGGGCGCGGCATCGTTACGCAGCACAAATGGAAAGGTCGTTACAACTCGCAGTTAGCAATCGGTTACGCGATACCGGGTGACAGCGTATGACAAATCGCGCCCAATGCCCCGTAAACCTACGGAGCTGCCGATGCACTCCTCGGAGATGGTGAATCCCGCCTTAACGGAAAAACCGGGAAACAAACGCGGCTGTGCCGGAAAGCGACGATTCCGCTGCCGATGCGCGCGACAGCGCATATTCTCCCGGTACGATAGAAACAAATCGTCACCGGGAAGGTGTAGATTTAGCCGATGCGGACCCCCGGCGACTTAACGGTTTTTCCAATCCCGGGCGGGCATATTGGTCCGGACATTTAGATTTTGAGAACGAGCCAGGCTGGAACTGTGACACCCTTCGGACGTGTGATCTCTGTGCGCGGCTCGCAGGCCCGGGTTGGGCTGCTGGCGGGCGGCCAGATGCAACTTTCGGAAATGCGAGCGACCGTCGGCCGGTTCGTCAGTATCCGCTGCGCAAGTTCGGTCATCGTCGCCATGATCACCGAAGTGACGTGCGAGAACCTGCCGGCATCCGACGAATACATGGCGACCGCCTCGGTCGACCTGCTGGGCGAGATCCTGGGCGGCGACCGCCCGAAATTCCAACGCGGCGTCACCCACTATCCGACCATCGGCGACAGCACCGATCTGATCACGAACCAGGAGCTGCGCACGGTCTATGCGCCGAGCGGCTCGGACCAGATCAATGTCGGCACGCTGCAGCAGGATCGTTCTGTCATCGCCTATGTCGACGTCGAGGAGATGCTCTCCAAGCACTTCGCGGTGCTCGGCTCGACCGGCGTCGGCAAGTCGACCGGCGTGTCGCTGCTGCTCAACGAGATCCTGAAGTCGCGGCCGAACCTGCGCATCTTCCTGCTCGACGTGCACAACGAATATGGCCGCTGCTTCGGCGAGCGCGCCCAGGTGCTCAACCCGCGGAACCTGAAGCTGCCGTTCTGGCTGTTCAACTTCGAAGAGATCGTCGACGTGTTGTTCGGCGGCCGGCCCGGCGTGCCCGAGGAGCTCGACATTCTCGCCGAGGTGATCCCGATGGCGAAGGGCATCTACACCCAGTACCAGAACTCCGACCGGGTCGGTCTCGGGCTGAAGCGCATCGACCCCAAGCAGGTCGGCTACACCGTCGATACGCCGGTGCCCTATCGCCTCGTCGACCTGATCTCGCTGATCGACGAGCGCATGGGCAAGCTGGAGAACCGCTCCTCGCGCATCATCTATCACAAGCTGATCTCGCGCATCGACGCGGTGCGCAACGATCCGCGCTACGCCTTCATGTTCGACAATGCCAATGTCGGCGGCGATACCATGGCCGAGGTGATCAGCCATCTGTTCCGCCTGCCCGCCAACGGCAAGCCGATGACGATCATGCAGCTCGCCGGCTTCCCCGCCGAAGTCGTCGATTCCGTGGTGTCGGTGCTGTGCCGCATGGCGTTCGATTTCGGGCTGTGGAGCGACGGCGTCTCGCCGATGCTGTTCGTCTGCGAGGAAGCGCACCGCTACGCCTCGGCCGACCGCAATATCGGCTTCGGGCCGACCCGCAAGGCGGTGTCGCGCATCGCCAAGGAAGGCCGCAAATACGGCATCTATCTCGGCCTGATCACCCAGCGTCCGGCCGAGCTCGACGCGACCATCATCTCCCAGTGCAACACGCTGTTCACGATGCGCCTCGCCAACGACCGCGACCAGGCGCTGCTGCGTTCCGCGGTCTCGGACGCCGCCGCCAACCTGCTGTCCTTCGTGCCCTCGCTCGGCACCCGCGAGGTGCTGGCGTTCGGCGAAGGCGTGGCGCTGCCGACCCGGCTGCGCTTCAAGGAGGTGCCGCCGCACCAGCTGCCGCGCGGCGAGGCCACCATCGCCACGGTACCGTCGGTCACCGCCGGGCATGACATGCATTTCGTCAGCGCCGTGCTGGAGCGCTGGCGCGGCGCCACCTCGCATCGCGACAGCCCGAGCGGCGACGCCAACTTCAACTCTCCCGCGCCGGCGCGCAGCATGGCGCCGGCCGAGGCGCCGATGCTGCAGCCCTCGCTCGGCCTTGATCCGGACCGCTTCTCGCTGCTGAAGAAGCCGCTGCGTTAGCCGAATTCCGCCAAGGCGCCGATGCGCCTTGCGCCCAAGGCGTCATCCACTATGGTCTCGCGTGACGCCGCATCCAGGCGGCACGCCGGAACCATCTCATGACGCAGCCGACCGCAAAACGCTTCCCGACGCCCGCTCTCGACAAGCTCCCCGAGGACATCCGCGCCCGCATCCTGGCGGTGCAGGAGAAATCCGGCTTCGTGCCGAACGTCTTCCTCACGTTGGCCTATCGCCCCGACGAGTTTCGCGCCTTCTTCGCCTATCACGACGCGCTGATGGAGAAGGACTCCGGCCTCTCGAAGGCCGAGCGCGAGATGATCGTGGTGGCGACCAGCGCCGCCAACCAGTGCCAGTATTGTGTGATCGCCCACGGCGCGATCCTGCGCATCCGCGCCAAGAATCCGGAAATCGCCGACCTGATCGCGGTCAACTACCGCAAGGCCGACATCACGCCGCGGCAGCGCGCGATGCTCGACTTCGCCATGAAGGTGAGCCGCGCCGCCGAGGAAGTCTCGGAGGCGGACTTCGCCGCGCTTGCCGCCCACGGCTTCAGCGACGACGACGTCTGGGACATCGCCGCGGTTGCGGCATTCTTCGCGCTGTCGAACCGGCTCGCCAACGTCACCGGCATGCGGCCGAACAGCGAGTTCTACATGCTCGGCCGGCAGCCGAAATAGAGGACGCCTTGGCGGACTGGAGCGAGATCGTCCTGCGTCTCGGCGCGGCCACCCTTGCCGGTTGCGCGATCGGGCTCGACCGTGACCTGCGCGGCAAGCCGATCGGCCTGAAGACGCTGGGTCTCGTCAGCCTCTCGACAGCCATGGTCGTGCTGCTGGCATTGCAGGCCGTCGAGCCCGGCAAGTTCACCGACGCGGTGAGCCGCGTGATCCAGGGCGTGCTGACCGGCATCGGATTCCTCGGCGCCGGCGTGATCGTGCGGCAGGGCGACCGCTTCCAGGTCCGCGGCCTGACCAGCGCCGCATGCGCTTTCTTCGCCGCTTGCGTCGGCATCGTCTGCGGCGCCGGACATTGGCCGATCGTCGTCACCGCCGTCGCGCTGGCGTTCCTGCTGTTGACCTTCGGCAAGCGGACCGAGCGGTGGCTGCACCACGCGCTCGGCGGCAGGGAGGATCAGCACGGGCCGGCGGTGGCGGCAGATCAGTCGTCAGATGCCGGCCCGCACCAGCCGGGCAAATAGACTGCGTCCTTGCTGCGGCCGAGCGCCAGTCCCTTCTCCAGCGCCTTGGCGAAATTGTTCTCCACCGTCTTGCGCGGGATGTGGCGGCGCAGGAAATCGGCCCACAGGAATTCGCTGAATGGCGTCGTGTCCTTGGCAAAGCCGCCCGCCCTGCGCATCTCGCCGGCGAGGCTGCGGAACGGATCGTCCCTGAGGTCCTTGATCGATTTCGGAATGTCCTTGAAGTGGCGGCGCTCGCCCTTGGAATCGTAGGGATAGACCCAGCGCTTGTTGTCCATCACGCCCCAGAACACGTCACGCTCGACCATCGTGAGATCGCCGATCACCGTGACCAGGATGTCCTTGACGCCCTCGTCGTGCAGCGCCCGCGCCATGTGATGGTGATCGACCACGTAGTAGCGATCGTCGGGACCATGGACGACCGGGATCATGTGCTTGCCCAGCAGTTCGGCGCGCTTCTTGTCCGACTTGTGCTCGCGCCAGCGCTTCCGCTTCTCCGTCACCTCCTGCATGCCGACCGTCATCTGGGTCGGCCGCAGCGACAGGATCGGGACCGGTTTGACGTAAGGCTCGCGCGTGTGGGCCATGATTTATGCTCCCTTTTGACCGGCACTCCGGAACGGGTTCCACTATGTCATGAGCCCGCAGGCGGGTGAAAGAGTCCGGTGTGCCGGAATGGCTTCACGAAGCGGTGGGGGCCGATGGCCGGATGGTCCGCCCTCGGCTGTCGATGCTCCCGGGCTGTCAATGCCCGGGCTGTCAATGCCCGGGCGCGCAGCCTCAACCTCCGTGACGGCGTTGCAGCGCAAACTGTGCATGCGCGAAGGTCGAACGAATATGTCGACATGGTCATCGCCGAGCATCCCGCGCGCCGCAGCAGCCGCCTCGACGGCAAGCCAGTTCCTGGAGGTGATCGACGCATGAATACCACCTCTGCGCGCACCAAGATTTTAGGTGTGAAGTGCAGCGAACATGCTAAACATAACCGGCGACGCGACCGGACTGACAACAGTGAAGACGCAGCGGCCAATCTCCTCGGATGCCGAGCACGTGGTGCTCAAATTCCGGCCGCGTACCTCGGCGCAGCCGCCCGGCAAGCGCGAGGAGCCGCACCGAACGACGCGCCCGGCTTCCGTTGCCAACGATCTCTCTCGCTATGAGAAGCCGCGCGAGGAGCCGGACGATTTCCGCCAGCGCATGCTCGCCAACATCGCCGCCTTCGCCTTCACGGTGGCGCTCACCGCGATCGGCATCTGGCTTGCCATGAGCATCGCCGATTTGCGCAAGACCCAGGATTGCGTGCTGATGGGCCGCCGGGATTGCGCGAAGATTACGGTGATGCCGCGCAGCTAGGCTGGCCGGAACCCTGCCCAAAAACCGTCCTTGCGATGCCGGCCAAGCTCCATTGAACTAACGGCCCTGCTCCGATATACGGGCACACGACTCCGGCACCAGCAATCGGGCATTCCGGGGCAACGCGCCCGCCTCCTCTGAGCCGACCCGGAATTACCTTCAATATATCAAAGGCTTAATGATGTCCTCCACATTCGAGCAGATCGCCAACATTATCGCGGAGACCTGCGACATCCCGCGCGACACGATCAAGCCGGAGAGCCACGCGATCGACGATCTGGGGATCGACAGCCTCGACTTCCTCGACATCGCCTTTGCCATCGACAAGGCCTTCGGGATCAAGATGCCGCTCGAAAAGTGGACCCAGGAGGTCAACGACGGCAAGGCCACGACGGAGCAGTATTTCGTGTTGAAGAATCTCGCCGACCGCATCGACGAGCTGGTTGCAGCCAAGAACGCGGGCACGGGCACGGGCTCGTAATCGCCCATCATGCAGCTCGAGATCTTTCAGCTGATTGATCGGATCGTCGACCTCAACCTCGACGCAAGGACCATTGTCGTCGAGGCGGATGTTCCGCCCGGCAGCCATTCGGTGTTCGCGGGGCACTTCCCGGGCTACCCGATCATGCCCGGCGTACTGCTGACCGAAGCAATGGCCCAGAGCTCGGGCTGGCTGATCCTTGGTCTGACCAAGTTCGAGCGCATGCCCTTCCTCGCCATGGTCAAGGAAGCCAAGATGCGCGGCTTCGTCAGCCCCGGCTCGGTCCTGACCATCGAGGCCAAGATCGAGCACGAAGGTTCAGGCTTCGCCGTGGCCTCGGCGAAGGTTCGCGTCGGCAAGGAGCTCAAGTGCAATGCCGAGCTGACCTTCCGTCACATCCCCTTCCCCAGCCCGGACTTGCGCGTGCACATGGATGCGATGGCCGCCAAGATCGGGTTTCCGCAGCAGGCAATGAGTAATGGCTGAGAAGGAAGTCTGGATCACCGGCGTAGGCCTGCTCTCCTCGCTTGGCGAGGGACTGGATGCGCATTGGGAGGCGCTCGGCGCCCGGCGCGTCAATGCCGACGAGAAGCGTCTCGCGCCATACGTGATCCATCCGATCGCTCCCGTCAGCTTCGACGCCCAGATCCCGAAGAAGGGCGATCAGCGTCAGATGGAAACGTGGCAGCGGATCGGCACTTATGCCGCCGGGCTGGCGCTCGATTCCGCCGGCGTCAAAGGCAATCAGGAAATCCTGTCGCGGATGGACATGATCATCGCAGCCGGTGGCGGCGAGCGTGACCTCACTGTCGACCTGGCGATCATGAACGCCGATGCGCAGGGCAAGCTGCCGCCCGCCCTGCTCAACGAGAAGCTGATGAACGAGCTGCGCCCGACGCTGTTCCTGGCGCAGCTCTCCAACCTGCTCGCCGGCAACATCGCGATCGTTCACGGCGTGTGCGGGACCTCGCGCACCTTCATGGGCGAGGAAGCCTCAAGCATCGACGCGGCACGGATCGCGGTCGCGCGCATTGGAGCCGGCCAGAGTGACATCGCCTTGGTCGGCGCCGCTCATAACGGTGATCGCGGCGACCTCTTGATGCTCTATGCATTCGGCGATCTCGCCCTCAAGGACCAGCATAGCTCGGTCTGGGCCCGCAGGAACAACCCGGGCTTTGCCATCGGCTCCGCCGGCGCCTTCCTCGTGATGGAATCGCGCGAACATGCCGAGGCCCGCGGCGCAAAGCCGTACGCCAAGCTGACCAAGGTGGTCGCCGACCTTGCCCGACGCAAGGAGCCGGGCGCCGTGACGAAATCGCTGCAGACGTTGTGGCCGCAGCTCGGCGTCAGCGGCGACAGCGGTATCCTGATCACGGGCGCGACCGGCGCCGAACCTGCGACCGCTGAAGAGCGTGCATTCCTCAGCCAGCATGCCGGCTTTGCCGTCCGCGCCACCGGAACGACCTTTGGCCACACCATGGAGGCGCAGTTCCCGCTCGGGCTCGCGCTGGCCGCGCTGTCGATCTCGCGCGGCGCGCTCTATCCGGCCAACGACCCGACCGGGCTGGAGGTTGAAAAGACCGAAGCGCCAACCCAGATTGTTGTCCTGGGGGTCGGCCACTGGCAGGGCGAAGGCATGGCACTGGTCGAGGCCGTCAAGTAATTCGGCGCAAGCACCGACGGGGACACCATGACAGCACCACGCGATAAATTCGGCCGACCGATCGTCGTCGTGACCGGCATGGGAATCGTGACGTCGCTCGGCGGCGGCAAGACCGACAATTGGAAGCGCCTCACCGCGGGTGAGTCCGGCATCAAGACCGTGACACGCTTCCCGCTCGACAGTATGAAGACGACGATGGCCGGCGCCGTCGATTTCGTCACCGTCGACCCGTTCTCCTCGACCAGCCTGTCGCAGCGTCTGGCGGAGATCGCGACCGAAGAAGCGCTCGAGCAAGCCGGCATCGGCAGCAAGGGCGACTTTCCCGGCCCGCTGTTTCTGGCAGTCGCCCCGATCGAGACCGAGTGGCCGCAGCGGCTCGAAGTCGCGCGCGAGGTTCCGACCAAGGACTTTGGAATCATCGAATACCTGGCGACCTGCAGCGGCGGGAAGTTCGCGCACTTTCACCGGCGCTTCACCTTCGGCTCCGTCGCGCTCAACCTCGCCGAGACCTTCGGTACCAAAGGGTCCCCGATTTCGCTGTCGACGGCTTGCGCCTCCGGTGCGACCGCGATCCAGCTCGGCGTCGAGGCGATCCGCCGCGGCGAAACCGATGCGACGCTGTGCGTCGCAACCGACGGCTCGGTGAACCCGGAAGCCATGGTGCGCTTCTCGCTGCTGTCGGCTCTCTCCACCCAGAACGACCCGCCGCAGGCCGCCTCGAAACCGTTCTCGAAGAACCGCGACGGCTTCGTGATGGCCGAAGGCGCCGGCGCGCTGGTGCTCGAGAGCTACGAGGCCGCGATGGCCCGCGGCGCGCGCATCCTCGGCGTCGTCGCCGGCTGCGGCGAGCTCACCGATTCCTTCCATCGCACCCGCTCGGCCCCGGACGGCAAGCCGGCGATCGGCTGCGTGCGCAAGACACTCGCCGATGCTGGAATGGAGCCCGAGCAAATCGATCACATCAACGCGCACGGGACCTCGACGCCGGAAAACGACAAGATGGAGTATCTTGCGACGTCGGCCGTGTTTGGCGAACACACCAAAAACATTCCGGTGTCGTCGAACAAGTCGATGGTCGGCCACACCATCTCGGCCGCCGGTGCAGTCGAGGCGATCTTCTCGCTGCTCACGCTCGAGCATCAGCGGATTCCGCCGACGATCAACTACGAGGTGCCAGATCCCGCGATCCCGTTCGACGTGGTCGGCAACAAGGCGCGCGATGCCAAGGTGACCGCCGTGATGTCGAACTCGTTCGGGTTCGGCGGGCAGAACGCCTCACTGATCCTGACGCGCGAGCCGGCCTAGCGCTCTCGCCTCATCAGATGAAACGCCTGCTCCTTCGCACCAGGGCGCACCTGCGTGACGCCGCGAAGCCCGTGACCGACGCGGCGATCGGCGGGCTGACGATCGGCCTGCTGCGTACGACGCGCTATTTCGATCCCGAGAAGACCGCAAGGTTCTTCGGCCGCGCCGCGCATTTCATCGGCCGCCGGCTGCGCGAGGATCGCATCGGCCGCGAGAACCTCAAGGCCGCCTTCCCGGAAAAGTCACCGGAGGAGATCGAGGAGATCCTGACGGGCGTCTGGCACAACCTCGGACGCATCGGCGCTGAATTCGCGCATATCGACCGCATCTGGGACCACGATCCCCAGAATCCCGACAAGCCGGGTCGCGTCGAATTCTCGGCGCGCAGCAAGCAGCTGTTCGATCAGTTGCGTGACGACGGCAAGCCGGCTCTGTTCTTCGCCGCACATCTCGGCAACTGGGAGCTCTCTCCAATTGCCGCCGCAGCGCATGGGCTCGACGCCACCATCCTGTTTCGGCGGCCGAACATCGAAGCCGCCGACCGCGCCATCGAGCGCATCCGCGCAGTCAACCTGGGCACATTGGTCCCGGCCGGCCGCGACGCGCCGCTCAAGCTGGCGCAGGCGCTGAAGAACGGCCAGCACGTCGCGATGCTGGTCGATCAGTATTTGACCAACGGCGTTCCCGTCACCTTCTTCGGCCGCAAGACCACCGCAAATCCGCTGCTGGCGCGCCTGCGCCGGCAGATCGATTGCCCCATCCACGGCACGCGGATCATCCGCCTGCCCGACGGCCGCTTCCGCGGCGAGGTCACCGAGGAAATCAAGCCGGTGTTCGACGCATCCGGCCAGATCGATATCCAGGGCACCATGCAGGCGGTCACCGACGTCGTCGAGGGCTGGGTCCGTGAGTATCCCGATCAATGGCTCTGGCTGCACCGGCGCTGGCGGTAGACGGAGACTGTCATTCGTCATTGCGAGCGAAGCGAAGCAATCCATCTCGCCACTTGCGGAGCCATGGATTGCTTCGTCGCTGACGCTCCTCGCAATAACGGCACGCTACTGCGACGAGTGTGTCACTTCCCAGTCTTCACCCTCGTCCACAACCGGTTGATGATCCGCTGCGTCGCCGGATCGCGCGCCGTGATCACGAACAGCTTCTTCTGCATCGCTTCGTCGGGATAGATGTTCTTGTCGTTGAAGATCTTCGGATCGATCAGCTTCTGGCTCGCCAGATTGCCGTTGGCGTAGGACAGGAAGTTCGAGTTCTTCGCCGCGACCTCGGGACGGTAGAGGTAGTTGATCAGCTCATAGGCCTCAGCGACATTCTTCGCATCCGCGGGGATCGCGAGATTGTCGAAGAACATCTGCGCGCCCTCCTTCGGGATCGTGTAACCGATCTCGACGCCGGTGTTGGCTTCCGCCGCCCGGCTGCGCGCCTGCATGATGTCGCCCGACCATCCGACCACGAAGCAGATTTCGCCCGAGGCCAGCGCGCTGAGATATTCGGACGAGTGGAATTTGCGCACATAGGGCCGGATCATGATGACGAGATCGGCGGCCTTCTCGAGGTCGGCCTGCTTGGTCGAATTCGGATCGAGGCCGAGATAGCTCAGCGCCGCCGGCAGGATGTCGTCGGCGGAATCCAGCATGTGGATGCCGCAATCCTTGAATTTCGCGAGGTTCTCCGGCTTGAACACCATGTCCCAGCTGTCGATCTTCGCGTCCGGACCGAGTATCTTCTCCGCGATCTTGACGTTGTAGCCGATGCCGGTGGTGCCCCACATGTAGTTGGCGCCGTAATTGTTGCCGGGATCGTAAGTCGCAAGCTGCTCCGTCACCACGGGCCATGCATTGGCGAGGTTCGGCAGCTTCGACTTGTCGAGCTTGAGGAACACCTTCGCGGTGATCTGGCGCTGCAGGAAGTAGCCGGTCGGCACCACGACGTCGTAGCCCGACTTGCCAGCGAGCAGCCGCGTCTCCAGCGTCTCGTTGGCGTCGAACGTATCGTAGACCACCTTGATGCCGGTTTCCTTGGTGAAGTCCTCGAGAACTCCCGGCGCCATGTAGTTCGACCAGTTGTAGAAGTTGACCGTGCGCTCCTCGGCGTCAGCGGAGGCCGAGACCAGCAGGACCGTCGCGACCACGCCGACGAAGCTGACGAGACGACGGCTCTGCTCTCGCATTCTGGCCTACCTCTTGCGGCGGTGAACGGCGTCCGACAACCGCTCCAGCGCGGCGTCGAGCGTCGAGTCCTTCTTGGCGAAGCAAAAACGCACGACCGACGTCACCGCATCCTGCTCGTAGAACGCCGACACCGGGATCGCCGCAACCTTGTAGTCCTGCACGATCCGCCAGCAGAACTCCGCATCGGTCTCGTTGAGCCCGAGCGGCGACAGGTCCACGGTGAGGAAGTAGGTCCCCTGCGACTTCAGCACCGGAAAGCCGATGCTCTCCAACCCCTTGGTCAGGCGGTCGCGGCTCCGCGCCATGTCCTTGCGCATGTCGAGGAAATAGTCGTCGGGCTTGCCGAGGCCATATGCCACCGCCGCCTGCAGATTGGGCGCCGTCGTGAAGGTAAGGAACTGGTGCACCTTCGCAGCGACGCGCAGCAGCGGCGGCGCGGCGCAGACGAAGCCGATCTTCCATCCGGTCAGCGAGAAGATCTTGCCGGCGCTGCCGACCTTGATGGTGCGGTCGCGCATGCCCGGGATCGTGATCAGGGGGATGTGCTCGCGGCCGTCGAACACCACGTGTTCCCAGACCTCGTCGCAGATCGCGACCGCGTCGAATTCCTGGCAGAACCGCGCCAGCAGTTCGAGGTCCTCGCGCGGATAGACCACCGCCGCCGGATTGAGCGGATTGTTGAACAGCACCGCCTTGGTCTTGTGGTTGAAGACGCTGCGCAGCATCTCCTCGCTCAGCCGCCACTCCGGCGGTTCGAGCCGCAGCAGCCGCGGAATGCCGCCGGCCTGGCGGATGATCGGCAGATAGGAATCATAGACCGGCTGGAAGCACACCACCTCGTCACCGGGCTCGACCACGGAGAGGATCGAGGCGGTCAGCGCCTCGGTGCCGCCGGAGGTGACCATCACCTCGGTCATCGGATCGAGCTTGAGTCCGTGCCAGTGGCCGTAATGCGATGCGATCGCCTGACGGAGTTCCGGGATGCCCATCATCGACGGATATTGATTGTAGCCGTTGATCGAGGCGTCCGCGGCGGCGCGTCGGATGTCCTCCGGACCGGGATCGTCGGGAAAGCCCTGGCCGAGATTGATGGCGTTGTTGTCGCGCGCGGCCTGCGACATCGCCTCGAAGATGGTGACAGGAAGGTCCGCGAAGACCTTGTTCATGGAGGTCATATCAGGGATCAGCCGCCGGTCTTGGTCGGCAGTCCCGCCGCCTTCCAGCCGATGATGCCGCCCGCCAGGTGCTTGTCATAGGGCAGGCCCGCGGCCTGGGCGGCCAGCGAAGCCGTCACCGAGCGCTTGCCGGAGCGGCAGGCGAACACCACCTGCTTGCCCTGCGGATCGGGAATCGCCGCCGGATCGAACGTCGACAGCGGCACTACGACGCCATCGGGATAGGCCTCGACGGCGACCTCGTTGGGCTCGCGGACGTCGACCAGCAGATAGCGGCCTTCCGCTATGCCCTTCGACACCTCGTCCGGAAACAAATCTTCCACCTTGTGGTCCGCCACGGAAATATCCTCCCGATATCAGCTTGGCGAGCGTCGCGCGGCCCGCCGTTCCGGGCCGCAAAGTCGCCTCTTGCGCAGAGAAAATCAAGCGTCCGAAACGGGTTAGATGCCACGCGGAAAAGCTGGATCGTGGCCCTTAGATCGTGACCTGCGTGCCGACCTCGACCACCCGCCCGGTCGGAATCTGGAAATAGTCGGTGGCATCGTTCGACGAGCGGCTCAGCGCGATGAACAGATGGTCCTGCCAACTCGGCATGCCCGAATGCGCCGCCGGCTTCAGCGCACGGCGGGAGAGGAAGAACGAGGTCGACATGATGTCGAACTGCCAGCCGAGCTTGCGGGCGATCGCCAGCGTCTTCGGCACGTTCGGTTGTTCCATGAAACCGAACTTCAGCGTCACCTTGGAGAAGGTCTCGCTCAGCTGCTCCATCCGCACCCGCTCGGACGGATCGATGCGCGGCGTCGGCGCGGTCTCGATGGTCAGGATGACGTTCTTCTCGTGCAGTACCTTGTAGTGCTTGAGGCTGTGCATCAGCGCGGTCGGCGCGCTGACGGGATCGCTGGTCAGGAACACAGCGGTGCCGGAGACCCGCTGCGGCGGCCGCTTCTCCAGCATCGCGACGAGATCGGCGAGCGGGAATTCCAGCTTGCGCGACTTCTCAAACAACAGGCGGCTGCCGCGCCGCCAAGTGTACATCACCACGATCATGGCGCCGCCAAGCGCGAGCGGCACCCAGCCGCCCTCGAACACCTTGAGCAGGTTGGCGGCCAGGAAGGTGATGTCGAGGAACAGGAAGGGCGCGACCAGCGCGGCGGCCGCGATCGGCGACCAGCGCCAGACCTTCCAGATCACGACAAAGCCCATCATCGCCGTCACCACCATGGTGCCGGTCACCGAGATGCCGTAAGCCGAGGCCAGTGCGCTCGACGAACGGAACATCAGCACCAGCACGATGACCGCGATGAACAGGAAGCGGTTGATGCGCGGCATATAGATCTGCCCGGAATGCGCTTCCGAGGTGTGGCGGATCTCGAACCGCGGCAACAGGCCGAGCTGGATCGCCTGCCGCGTCAGCGAATACGCACCGGTGATGACGGCCTGGCTCGCGATCACGGTCGCCATGGTCGCCAGCGCTACCATCGGGATCAGCGCCCAGTCCGGGAACATCAGGAAGAACGGGTTCTCGATGCCCTTGGGATTGCCGATCAAGAGCGCGCCCTGCCCCAGATAGTTCAGCGCCAGCGACGGCAGCACGATGAACAGCCACGCGGTCTGGATAGGGCGTTTGCCGAAATGGCCGAGGTCGGCATAGAGCGCCTCGGCGCCGGTCACCGCGAGGAAGACCGCACCGAGCGTGATGAAGCCGATCACGCCGTGATGCAGCATGAACGACACCGCGAGGATCGGATTGAGCGCGTATAGCACTTCGGGATGCCGCGCGATCTGCGGCAGCGCCGCGACCGCGATCAGGGCGAACCATACGCACATCACCGGGCCGAAGAAGGCCGCGACGCGCGCGGTGCCGCGCGACTGCACCGCGAACAGGACGACAAGGATCACCACCGTGAGCGGCACGACATAGGGATCGAATGTCGAGGTGACGAGCTTGATGCCCTCGATTGCCGACAGCACCGAGAGCGCCGGCGTGATGACGGCGTCGCCATAGAACAGCGCGCCGCTGATGATGCCGAGCAGCACGATCGCGGCGCCGCCCTTAGTCGCCGCGCGCTGCGCCAGCGCCATCAGCGCCAGTGTGCCGCCCTCGCCATTGTTGTCCGCGCGCAGCAGGATCACGACGTATTTCAGCGTGACGACGACGATCAAAGCCCAGAGGATCAGCGAGAGCACGCCGAGCACCGCATGCGCCGTCACCGCGCCCTCGCCGCCGGCGGCGGCAACGACGGCCTCGCGCAAGGCGTAAAGCGGGCTGGTGCCGATGTCGCCATAGACGACACCGATGCTGCCGAGCATCAGGGCCTTGAAGGTGGCGGTTGAATGCGCCTCACCATTGCCGTTTGCCGCCGGCGTTTCCGCCGCGGTGATCGCACTCTCGGATGACATGGGGAAGCTGTGCCTCTGTCTTCTGCCGCACCGCACAATGCCGGGTCGCAGCGCTATACTCCCGGCAGGAATGCATAGGTTAGCCCGGATTTAGGCCTCCGCCATGCACGTCACGCATGGGTCACGGCCGATCAATGTCAGAATCCTGCGCCCGGTCAGATAGTTACCTGGGTACCCACTTCAACCACCCGGCCGGTCGGGATCTGGAAATAGTCGGTGGCATCATTGGCGGACCGGCTCATCGCGATGAACAGGTGGTCCTGCCATTGCGGCATGCCGGACTGGGCCGACGGCTTCAGCGAGCGGCGCGACACGAAGAACGAGGTCGACATGATGTCGAACTGCCAGCCGAGCTTGCGCGCGACCGCCAGCGCCTTGGGCACGTTCGGCGATTCCATGTAGCCGAAGCGCAGCCGCACCGCGGTGAACTTGTCGCTCACCTTCTCCATGTTGACGCGCTCGGATAGATCGACGCGCGGCGTCGGTGCGGTCTCGATGGTCAGGATCACGTTGTGCTCGTGCAGCACCTTGTTGTGCTTGAGATTGTGCAGCAACGCGGTCGGCACGAAGCTCGGATCGCTGGTCAGGAACACCGCGGTGCCCTTGACGATATGCGGCGGCCGCTTCTCCAGACTGTGGATCAGGTCGCGCAGCGGCACCTCGATGCGTCGGGTCTTGGCGACCAAGATGGCGGCGCCGCGGCGCCAGGTCCAGATCATCGTCGCCATCACGACGCCGAACAGCAGCGGCACCCACGCGCCCTCGAACAGCTTCAGGAGATTGGCGCTGAAGAAGGTCATGTCGACGATCACGAACGGCATGATCAATGCCGCCGCCGACGCCATGCGCCAGTTCCACAGCTTCCAGATCACGATGAAGCCCATGATGCCGTCGGCGACCATGGTGGTGGAGACGGCGATGCCATAGGCCGAAGCCAACCCGCTCGAGGTGCGGAACAGCAGCACCAGCAGCAGCACGCCGATCAACAGCAGCCGGTTGACGCGCGGCAGATAGATCTGCCCGGCATGGGTCTCCGAGGTGTAGCGGACCTCGAAGCGCGGCAAGAGCCCGAGCTGCACCGCCTGGCTGATCAGCGAATAGGCGCCGGTGATCACCGCCTGGCTTGCAATCACCGTCGCGGCGGTGGCGAGCCCGACCAGCGGCAGCAGCAGCACGTCGGGCACCATGCGGTAGAACGAGTTCTCGATCGCGCTGGGATCGGACAGCACAAGCGCGCCCTGCCCGAAATAGTTCAGCAGCAGCGACGGCAGCACGAAGAACAGCCAGCCGGACTGGATCGGCTTGCGGCCGAAATGCCCGAGATCGGCATACAGCGCCTCGCCGCCGGTCACCGCGAGGAACACCGCGCCCAGCGTCACCAGGCCGATGGTGCCGTGGGTCAGCATGAACTGGAGCGCGTAATAAGGATTGATCGCCGCCAGCACCGACGGGTCGTCCATGATGTGAACGAGCCCCATCACCGCCAGCGAGGCGAACCACACCACCATCACCGGACCGAAGGCGGAAGCGACGCGCGCGGTGCCCGAGCTCTGCACCGAGAACAGCACGACCAGGATCAGGATCGTCAGCGGCACCACATAGTGCTCGAGATGCGGGGTGGCGAGCTTGAGGCCTTCGACCGCCGACAGCACCGAGATCGCCGGCGTGATCATGGAATCGCCGATGAACATCGAGGCGCCGACCACGCCGAGCGCGAGCAGCGGCCAGCTGCGCCGACCGATCGCGCGCTGGCCGAGCGCCATCAGCGAGAGCGTGCCGCCCTCGCCATTGTTGTCGGCACGCAGCAGCAACAGCACGTATTTCGCGGTGACGACGGTGAACAGCGCCCACAGGATCAGGCTGAGCACGCCCAGCACCATGATGCGGGTGACCGGCTGGCCGTGCGCGGCGCCGCCGACCGCCTCGCGGAATGCGTAGAGCGGCGAAGTTCCGATATCGCCGAACACCACCCCGATGCTGCCGAGTGTCAGGGCCCAGAAGCTGGAGGTGGGTTGTCCTTCCTGAGCTTCGGTAGATGAGACGCTGACAGCCATGGCGAGGTTGGAACGCCCGATCGGTTGATTTGATCCGCGCGGCTATCGACGCTTCCGCTTCGCGTGTCAACCGCGCAACAATGGTAGTTGACGGTAGTATGGTAACCCGGAGCTACGGCTTCAGATCCGGCGGCAGCGGCGGATTTTCCCGCATCAACGTGATGGTCACGCGACGGTTGGCCGGCAGCGTCGGATCGTCGGGAAACAGCGGCTGGCCGTCGGCCTTGCCTGAAACCGCGAAAATATGCGACGGCGGCAGCCCTTCCCGCTCCAGGATCTGCCGCACCGCGTTGGCGCGGTCCGCGGACAGGTCGAAGCCGTCATAATCGCTGCGCGCCGGCACGAAGCCTGCGGCTGTATGCCCCACGATCGCAACCCGCAGCGGCGTCGCCTTCAGCGGCGCGGCCAGCTTCTGGATCAGCCGGCGGGTGCGGTCATACGGCTCCCTG
The DNA here is from genome assembly GCF_020329495.1 of Bradyrhizobium australafricanum. Taxonomy (NCBI): domain Bacteria; kingdom Pseudomonadati; phylum Pseudomonadota; class Alphaproteobacteria; order Hyphomicrobiales; family Nitrobacteraceae; genus Bradyrhizobium; species Bradyrhizobium australafricanum. Next base: position 272,479 of record NZ_JAGKJL010000001.1, read on the forward strand.
GAGCCGTCGGCGAACATCGAGCGGCCATCCTGGTCGACGATCTCGAGATTGAGCCCCTCCTTGGTCTCCTCGAACATGATGTTCTTGGAGATCTCGGTCAGCTCCGGCATGTCCTGCAGCGCCTGGCGAAGCGAGGCCGAGGCGAGAGCGAATTCGCGGTCTATCTTCAGCCGCGCGCCGTTGATCTGGCTGCGCTCCTTCTCGTCCGGCGTCGGATTGGCGGAGGACTCTTCCGGCGAGATGTGCTCGACGTTCTTCAGTTTCGGCCGGGTCGGCAGACCGTCGGACTCGACGATGCCGGAATAGCGCACATTGGTCTGCACGCCGAACGCATCGCGCATCGAGCCGGCGACGATCTTCAGCTTGTTGTTGTCCATGGTGGAGAACGCGACGAGCATCACGAAGAAGCTCATCATCAGGCCCATCAAATCGGCGAAGGTCACGAACCAGCCGTGACCTCCGGTATGGGCGTCGCCGCGCTTTTTCTTGGCCATCGCTGCGTTTCCCGAAAGCGCGGTCCGGTCAGGCCGGAACCGGCTCGCCTTCCTCCTGGCGATGCTTCTCCGGCAGGTAGGCCAGCAGCATCTCGCGCACCAGCGCCGGGCTCTTGGAGTCGCGGATCATCAGGATGCCGTCGATGATCAGCGTGCGGTTGGTCTCCTCGTCGAGCAGCTTGCCGTGCAGCTTGTCGGCGATCGGCAGGCAGAACAAATTGGCGACCAGTGCGCCGTACAGCGTCGCGAGCAGCGCCGTCGCCATGAACGGGCCGAGCTTGGAGGGGTCGGTCATGTTGGCGAACATCTGCACCATGCCGATCAGCGTGCCGATCATGCCGAACGCCGGCGCGCAGTCGCCGATCGCGCGATAGATCTTGCTGCCCTCGTCGAGGTGCATCAGGAAGTTGTCGCGGTCGCGTTCCATGTTGTCGCGGATGAATTCGAGGTCGTAACCGTCGGCGACGTAACGGATGCCTTTGGCGAGGAACGGCTCGTCGGTCTCGACCTTTTCCAGGCCGACCGGTCCTTGCTTGCGGGCGATCTCGGCGATGCGGGCGAGCTCGTCGACGAGATCGCGGGCCGACAGGCGGCTCATGGTGAAGGCGAATTTGGCGCCGAGCGGCAGCCCGTGCAGCATCACGCCGAGCGGAAAACGGATCATCGTCGCCGCGATCGAGCCGCCGAAGATGATGATCATGGCGTGTTCGGAGATGAACATGTGCAGGTCGCCGCCCATGAACATCATCACCGCGATGACGATGATGCCAGCCAACAGCCCGGCGCCAGTCATGATATCCATAGGAGACTCCAACGCGTACGCAACCTGCCCGTCCTGGACGGCGCGCAGCCCAAGGCGGGCCGCGTGGAAAACCCTAACGTTAACGCCATTAAGGACGCGTTACCGAATTTGGTAGGGATAACAACGGGTAAACGCCGGTCTTTTCGCGATGTCGTTGAAGATGCTGGCTTTCCGCATGCGAGCCTGCCGTTGCATGTGCAAAACCCCTCCCCGTAGAACAACGGACATGGGATAGGTTTGCCGGAAGCGTCTTCGCGCGAAACGGCTAACGGTTCGCGTGAAGAAAACGCGTCAGCACAAGAATCCGGGGCCCCGTTCCGATTCAATCGGAGCGGAAAAGGCTCTCGAGGAAACCAACCAATGAGCAGGACAGGATGAAGGCGGTCGTCGTCGAGCAATACGCACCCATCGATCAGATCGGGCTGAGGGAGATCCCCACCCCCGAACCCGGCCTCGGACAGATCCGCGTCCGGGTCCACGCCGCGAGCATCGGCTTCGTGGATGGGCTGAAGGTCGAGGGCCGCTACCAGACCAAGGATGCCCTGCCCTTTACGCCGGGCGCGGAATTCGCCGGCGTGGTCGATGCGGTCGCAGGCGACGTCGCCGGCATCGCGCCGGGCATGCGGGTGATGGGCGCGGCGCGCTCGGGCGCGCTGGCCGAGCACATCGTGGTGCCGCCCGACGCCGTCGAGATCATGCCCGACGGACTGTCGATGGAGGCCGCCGCGGCCTTTCGCACCAATTACCTCACCGCGCTCTACGCGCTCGGCGAGCGCGGCTCGCTCAAGGCCGGCGAGCAGTTGCTGGTGCTCGGCGCCGCCGGCGGCACCGGCATCGCCGCCATTCAAGTCGGCAAGCTGCTCGGCGCGCGCGTCGTCGCCGCGGCCTCGACGGAGGAGAAGCGCAACTTCGCCGCAAGCTTCGGTGCCGACGCTGCCGTCGACTACACGAAGCCCGACTGGCGCGACGCGCTGAAGGACGCGACCGGCGGCCACGGCGCCGACGTGATCTTCGATCCGGTCGGCGGCGAGGTCTCGCTGCAGGCGTTCCGCTCGATCGCCTGGAACGGCCGCCATGTCGTGGTCGGCTTCGCGGCCGGCAGCATTCCCGCATTGCCGTTCAATCTGCCGCTCCTGAAAGGCGGCCTCCTGATCGGCGTCGATGCCGCCCAGATCGCGCGGCGCGAGCCCGAGGCGCAGGCGCGCGTGATGACGCAATTGTCGGCATGGCTGAACGATGGCCGACTGACGCCTGTTGTCGGTAAGGTGTTCGCATTCGACGATTTTCGCGCGGCTTTCACCACCATGCAGACCCGCGCGGCGCTCGGCAAGATGGTGGTGCGGATCGGGTCGTGAGAGAGGCAGCGCTATCGCCTCATCCTCGCTGTCGTCCCTGCGAAAAGCAGGGACCCATACGCCGCGGCGGATGTTGTGAACAGAACTGGTCATTCCAGCGAAGCACACCAATCAGCACTTGTGGTTATGGGTCCCTGCTTTTCGCAGGGACGACACTGAATGTCGCAAGCCAAGCCTGCCTAGAGGTCGGAGAGATACGCGACCGTCGCCAAGGTTCGCGAAAACTATCACAGGTTATTGTTGCGCGGTTCTGTGCCGCCTTAGCGTTGCGGAGTACGGCATTCGGGGACGAAAAATGCAGGACATGCTGACGCATCTCGAAAAGCTTCGCCGTGACGCGGCGGAATGTGCGTTGATCCGAGACCTGGCGACTGACATGCGCAAGCGCGAGTTGTTCAGCAAGCTCGCCGAACATCTCACGGCCCTTGCCGCCGAGGTGGAGGAAACCATCAACGCAGCCCGCAAGAAGGACCAAGTCATCTAGCGAGGCCTACGTCGAGCGTTCGAAAGTATCGACACTTGTCGTGACGGCTCGCCACCAGGGCCGCCGCTTCGCCCTCGCGGACCGCGACCAGCGCCTCGTCCGACATGGCAATTTGCCGGATGGAACCAACGTCGCAACGGCGCATTGTCATTTCACCCATCGGTTGACAGGTAATATGCCGCCAGTATCGGTAGACGTGCCGATGTTGTAGCATTGCTGGTTCGCCGAGGAGCCTATTCGCCGCAATGTGTTGTATTTCAGGATTCTTTGTCTTGGCACTTTTTGCACATCGAGCATCGAGCATCACGTCGCGATCGCGCGGGCGGATTACCACCAAAGAGGCGCGATGAAGACCGACAAGGCCATCTGGTACGTCTCGTTCGCCATGCGAAATCCTGACGCCGGACATCACCGCTTCGCGCGCCAGACCCGTACCTTCACGACCGAGCAGGACGCCAAGGCGTTTGCGCGCACGCTGCTCGTTCAGACGCAGGACGTCAGCGCCGGAACGATCAATCCGCACGCACCGCGACGCGTGATCGCACCGGCCGCGATCACGGCCTGGGCCGGCGACAGCTGAGGCTTCGCCGCCGTTGCTTCCTACAGGAAGCGCGAGGGCGCAAACGGGGCGAGCGGAATCTCCGGCGCCTTGCCGCTCAGGAGTTGCGCGACCAGCCGGCCGGTCCGGGCCGATCCGACCAGGCCGACATGGCCGTGGCCGAAGGCGTAGACCACGTCGCGCGTGGCACGGGCATAGCCGATGCAGGGGCGCCCGTCCGGCATGCTCGGCCGATGGCCGAACCAGGTCTTGATCCGCGATGGCGGAATATCCCTCGGCAGCTTCGGGAACATGCTGAAGAGGTGCTCGCGCAGGATTTCGGCGCGCTTCCAGTTCGGCGCGGCGTCAAGCCCCGCGATCTCCACCGTGCCGGCGGCGCGCAGGCCCTTGTCGGTCCAGTTGACGACCATCTTGGCATCGGAGGCCATCATCGAATTGCGCGGGCCGGATTCCGGATTCTCGATCATGACGTGATAGCCGCGCTCGGTCTCCAGCGGCAGCGGATCGCCGATCGAGGCGGTCAATTGCCTGGAGCGCGCGCCCGCGGCGACGACCGCGGCGTCGCAGGCGATCTCGCCGCTCTCGGTGATCACAGCGACAAGCCTGTCACCGGCAAGCCTGAGGCCCGTGGCCTTGGCGGCGACGCGCTCGGCGCCATTCGCGATGGCGTGCGCGGCGAGCGCCCCGACATAGGCACCGGGATCGCGGCAGCGTCCCGCCTCCTCCACCACGACGCCGAATTTGTAGCGCGGATGCAGATCGGGCTCGCGCTGGCGCATCTCGTCTTCATCAAGCTCCAGCCATTCGATGCCGACACGCTTGCGGATGCGCCAGCCGAGATCGCGGTCGAACGGCGCGCGTGAGGGAAACACGTGCATCACCCCGCGCCGCTCGATCAATTCGCCCACGCCGGCTTCCTCGGCGAGCTGCCGGTGCAGCAGCGGTGCATCCTTCAGGAGTTCGCGCATCGCCCGCGCGGTGGCCTCGACCTGCGCCTCGGTCCGGCTCGACAGCAGATACTTGACCAGCCACGGCAGGGCCTTCGGCAGATACGACCAGCGGATCGCCAGCGGCCCGAGCGGATCCATCAGATAGCCCGGCACCTTTTTCCAGGTGCCCGGCTCGGCCGGCGGGATCACCGAATGCGACGACAGCCAGCCGGCATTGCCGTAGCTCGCCGCCTGGGTCCCGCCGGGCTCGCCCGGATCGATCAAGGTTACGCTGTGGCCCGCACGCAGCGCCTCGATGGCGCTGATGACGCCGACCGCGCCGGCCCCGATGATCGCGACGTGACGGGACTCTTGTTTGGGCATGATCTCCTCGGAAAACCGCTTCGCACTTTTCCGGATCATGCCCTAGCGCGTGGCCTGCGGCGCAAAATCCTTGCCGACCGACAGCGCGCGCTGATCGACCAGGCAGTGCAGGATCGCGGGCTTGCCGGAGGCCAGCGCGCGCTCGAACGCGGGCGCGAAGTCTTCGGTGCGCTCGACCCGCTCGCCATGGCCGCCGAACGCCTTGGCATAAAGCGCGAAGTCCGGGTTCTTGAGCTGGGTGCCGACGACGCGGCCCGGATAATCGCGCTCCTGATGCATGCGGATGGTGCCGTATTGCGCGTTGTCGATAACGACGACGATCAGCGGCGCGTCATACTGCACGGCGGTGGCGAACTCCTGCCCGTTCATCAGGAAGCAGCCGTCGCCGGCGAACGCCACGACGACCCGGTCCGGATGATGCCGCTTGGCCATCACAGCCGCCGGCACGCCGTAGCCCATCGAGCCCGAAGTCGGCGCGAGCTGCGCGGCGAAAGCGTGGAAGCGATGGTGGCGGTGAATCCAGCCGGCATAATTGCCGGCGCCGTTGCAGACGATGGCATCCTTCGGCAGGCGGTCGCGCAGCCAGGTCACGACCTCGCCATACTGGAAGCTGCCCGGCAGCTCGCGCGGCTTGTCGGTCCAGGCGAGGTAATCCGCGTGCGCCTTGGCCGCCTCGCCCTTCCAGGCCGGCGCGACCGCCGGCTTCATGGTCTCGACCGCGGCGGCAAAGGCCGCAGGCGTCGCCTGGATCGCCAGCGCCGGCTGGTAGACACGGCCGAGCTCCTCGGCGCCGGGATGGACATGGATCAGTTTCTGGCTCGGCACCGGAATGTCGAGCAGCGTGTAGGACGAGGACGGCATCTCCGACATGCGGCCGCCGATCAGGAGGATGACGTCGGCGCCGGTGATGCGATCCCTGAGCTTCGGGCTCGGGCCGATGCCAAGATCGCCGGCATAATGCGAGTGGTCGGCGTCGAACAGCGAGGCGCGGCGGAACGAGGTGGTAACCGGCAAGTCGAAGCGCTCGGCGAAGCGCGCGATGCCCTTGGCGGCCTCCGCGGTCCAGGCCGAGCCACCGAGCACCACGATCGGCGCCTTGGCGCCGGCAAGCATGCTGCCGAGGCGCTCGAGATCGGCCGGCGCCGGCCAGGTCGCCGCAGGCTCGACCTTCGGCGCGTCGGCGACCGCGGCGGTTTCAGTCAGCATATTCTCCGGCAGCGAGATCACCACCGGACCGGGCCGGCCCTGCAGCGCGACGCGGAAGGCACGCGCGACCAGTTCCGGAATGCGATCCGGACGATCGATCTCGACCGCCCATTTCGCCATCGTGCCGAACACCGCCTTGTAGTCGAGTTCCTGGAACGCCTCGCGCTCGCGCATGCCGGTGTCGACCTGGCCGACGAACAGGATCATCGGAGTGGAGTCCTGCATCGCGATGTGCACGCCATGGGCGGCATTGGTCGAGCCCGGACCACGGGTGACAAAGCAGATGCCCGGACGTCCCGTGAGCTTGCCATAGGCCTCCGCCATCATTGCGGCGCCGCCCTCGGCGCGGCAGATCACGACGTCGATCGGGCTGTCGTGCAACGCGTCGAGCGCCGCCAGATAGCTCTCGCCCGGCACGCAGGTGACGCGCTCCACCCCTTGCGCGACCAGCTGGTCGATCAGGATCTGGCCTCCGGTGCGGGCATTGCTTTTGGTCATGAGGGCTCCCTGCAAGTACTGGCGCGCGTTTGGGCTTCGCGCGGATCGTGGTCCCACGGGGTATGATAGACGGAAATGGGGTGCAAGGCCGAAGCTGCGTCTCCCGCGCGCAGCGGCGCCAAGCCATGCGGTAGGCAATGGGCAACGCCGTTTCGTCATCGATTTCCGCAGAGCGGACGATCGCCGGCAGGATTGAAGCCGCCGGCCGGCAAGCAGCGCAGGTCACCGTCGGCCGGCTCCAGCGCGATCTCGCCGCGCTCAAGCGGGACCGATGTCACGACGCCGGTCTGTGCCCCCGATCGGGTCTCGCGCGGCATTATCAACCTGCGCGGGCTTCTTTCACGAACACCCGCATCGACGATGCGGCAGCCTCTCATCACGGAGGCGTCGACCGACGCAACAGAGAGCAGGCGAAAGAATGCTCGCACGCCACGTTGCCAAGACCGACAGCGCGTGGCCGCCGAGACGATTGCAGTCAAGAGCTCTCCGCTGCGCGCGATGGCGTGGCACAATCTGCATGAGCCACACGTTATGTGCACGATAACAATCATTAGGAGCGCACGCGTGTGCTTCCGTAAGATTACGGTGCAGCGATCGGCCGCTTCACATCTTCGTCGCCGGATCGCGCGGATTTCACGGCAAATCGCGGTGTTGTGCGACGTTTTCGGCTGCGCTCATCGCGAGCATCGCGCGTTCGACCTTGTGCGATCGCACGCGGCGCATTGCGTGCCCTTCTTGGTGGAATTCGAATCGCTTACCGTTCCACACAGTCAGAAATTGTAAATCGTGTAGCGCACCTGCGTGGGGCCGGCGGTGGAAGGCATTCCGCTGCCGATCAGGTGCACCGTTTCAATTCACCAAGATCATTATCAAGGCTGGAGGCAATGCATGTTGGGGATGAAGAGCGTCGCAAGCGTGATCGGCTCGGACAGTTCGTACCGGCTGTTCGACGACATGCCGATCAGTGTCATGCTCTGCGAGCTGGACAATTTCAAAATCACCTACATCAACGAGTCGACGCGGCAGAACCTGAAGAAGATCGAGCATGTGCTGCCGGTAAAGGTCGACGCGCTGATCGGGCAATCGATCGATATATTTCACAGGAACCCGCAGCATCAGCGCCGGCTGCTGTCCGACCCGAAGAACCTGCCGCACAAGGCGCGCATCACCATCGGCGGCGAGACGCTCGATCTCACCGTGACGGCGATGACCAATTCGCGCGGCCGCTACACCGGCCCGATGCTGACCTGGGAGCTCGCGACCGAGAAGGCGCGGCTTGAAACGCAGACCGAACGGCTGTTGCAGATGCTCGACAACATGCCGATCAACATCATGATGTGCGACACCGATTTCAACATCACCTACATCAACCAGACCAGCCTCAAGACGCTCGACACCGTGAAGCACCTGCTTCCGGTGGCGCCGGACAAGATCCTCGGCAACTCGTTCGACATCTTCCACAAGAACCCGGCGCACCAGCGCCGCATCGTCGGCGATCCCAAAAACCTGCCGCATGCGGCCAAGATCAAGCTCGGTCCGGAAACGCTCGACCTGCGGGTCTCCGGGCTGACCGACAAGCGCGGCAACTACACCGGCGCGATGCTGAGCTGGTCGGTCGTGACAGGCAATGTGAAGCTGGCGGACGATTTCGAGAAGGACGTGAAGGGCCTTGCCGGGATGCTGGCGTCGGCGTCGACGCAAATGCAGGGCACTGCGCGATCGCTGACGACGACCGCCGAATTCGTCAATCAGCGCTCGGCGAGCGCGGCGTCCGCGTCCGAGGAACTGTCGTCCTCGGTCAACGAGATCAGCCGCCAGGTGGCCGAGGCGAGCCGCATTGCCCGCATGGCGGTCGACGAAGCCGAGAAGTCCGACAAGCTGGTCGCGGGCCTCGTGACCATGGCGCAGAAGATCGGCGACGTCGTCGCCCTGATCAGCCAGATCGCCGGCCAGACCAACCTGCTTGCGCTCAACGCAACCATCGAGTCCGCGCGGGCCGGCGAGGCCGGACGCGGCTTCGCCGTCGTCGCCTCCGAGGTGAAGGCGCTGGCCAACCAGACCGCCAAGGCCACGGAAGACATTTCGGCGCAGATCAACGAGATGCAGGCCGCGACCGGCAACACCGCCACGGCGCTGAAGGCGATCTCCCAGGTCATCGTCCAGATCAGCGAGATCTCGACCGTGATTGCCAGCGCGGTCGAGGAGCAGGCCGCGGCCACCAAGGAGGTCACCGCCAACATCAACGGCACGACCAAGGCGATCGACGATGCCAGCAAGGCCGCCGAGAACGTGCTGGCGGCCTCCGGAGAGCTCGCCAGCAACGCCTCAGAGTTGGAAGTTCAGGTCGACAAGTTCCTCAAGAACGTGCGCGCGATGTAGCGGCTCGCGGAGGACATGAGCGCGCACTCACCCCTCCGCGTCATTGGGGCGATGCGCGAGCATCGAACCCGGAATCTCAAGCCGCAACTTCGAGATTCCGGGTTCACGCTTCGCGTGCCCCGGAATGACGGCCAAAGACGCGCCCGCCTACAGCGAACGCGCGATCAGGAGCTTCATGATCTCGTTGGTGCCGCCATAGATCTTCTGGATGCGGGAATCGATGAACATGCGCGAGATCGGATATTCCTGCATGTAGCCGTAGCCGCCATGCAGCTGCAGGCATTCGTCGGCGGTCTCGACCTGCTTCTGCGAGCACCACCATTTCGCCATCGACGCCGTCACGGTGTCGAGGTCGCCGGCGACCAGGCGCTCGACGCACCAGTCGACGAACACGCGGGCGATCATCGCCTCGGTCTTGCGCTCGGCGAGCTTGAAGGCGGTGTTCTGGAATTCGAGCAGCGGCTTGCCGAATGCGGTGCGCTCCTTGGTGTACTCGGCGGTGATCCTGACCGCACGCTCCATCGAGGCGACCGCGCCGATCGCGAGCGACAGCCGCTCCTGCGGCAATTGCTGCATCAGCTGTACGAAGCCGTTGCCCTCCTCGGCGCCGAGCAGGTTCTCCGGCGGCACCGTGACGTTGTCGAAGAACAGCTCCGACGTGTCTGATGCGTGCAGCCCGATCTTGTCGAGGTTGCGCCCGCGGCGGTAGCCCTCGGCGCCCGCGGTCTCAACCACGATCAGCGAGATGCCCTTGGCGCCCGGAGCCCCGGTCCGCGCGACCACGATGACGAGATCGGCGGCCTGGCCGTTGGTGATAAAAGTCTTCTGGCCGTTGATGACGTAGGAATTGCCATGCTTCTTCGCCGTGGTCTTGACGGCCTGCAGATCGGAGCCGGTGCCCGGCTCGGTCATCGCGATGGCACCGACCATCTCGCCCGACGCCATCTTCGGCAGCCAGCGTTTCTTCTGCTCCTCCGAGCCATAGTTGACGATGTAGTGCGCGACGATCGCGCTGTGCACGGAGACGCCGGTGGTCAGCTCCGGCACCGTGCTCTCGAGGTCATCGAGCACCGCGGCGTCATAGGCGAAGCTGGCCCCTAAGCCGCCATAGGCCTCGGGCACGCTCGGCAGCAACGCGCCCATCTCGCCGAGCGCGCGCCAGGCCGAGCGATCGACCAGCTTCTGCTCGCGCCATTTTTCGGCGTGCGGCGCCAGATCCTTGGCGAGGAATTTGCGGAACTGGTCTCGGAAAGTGTCCAGCTCCTCGGTCATCCAGGACGATCGGTAGTGCATTCTGCCCTCGTGTTAAATCAGAAGACCGCCGCCGGCGACGATCACCTGACCACTGATGTAATTCGATTCCGGAGCGCAGAACAGATAGACCGCATCGGCCGCCTCCTCCGGCGTGCCGCCGCGGCCGAGCGGGATCATGCGGCCCATCGCCTCCAGCATCTGCGGCTGCACGCCGACCTTGATGTCGCGGCCGGCGACGTCGATGGTCTTCTGCTGGGTCTCGATCGGCTGGGTCAGGCGGGTGTTGATCAGGCCGAACGCCACGCAATTGACGTTGACCTTGTAGCGGCCCCACTCCTTGCACATCGTGCGCGTCAGCCCGATCAGCGAGGCTTTGGCGGACGAGTAGCTGGCCTGCCCGGCATTGCCGTAAAGGCCCGCGATCGAGGAGATGTTGACGACCTTGCGGAACACCTCGCGGCCCGCCTCGGCCTCCCTCTTCGCCATCACCCGGATCGGCTCCGACGCCGCGCGCATGATGCGGAACGGCGCGACCAGGTGGACGTCGAGCATCGCCTGGAACTGCTCGTCGGTCATCTTCTGGATCGTCGAGTCCCAAGTGTAGCCGGCATTGTTGACGATGATGTCGAGACCGCCGAATTGCTCGATCGCGGCGCCGACGAAGCGATCGGCAAAGCCGGCTTCGGTCACGCTGCCATTGACCGCGATCGCCTCGCCGCCCATGGCCTTGATCTCGGCGACGACCGCGTCGCCCGGCTCGGCATCGAGGTCGTTGACCACGACGCGCGCGCCCTCGCTGGCGAGCTTCAACGCAATCGCGCGCCCGATGCCGCGGCCGGAGCCTGAGACGAGCGCGACTTTGCCTTGCAGCTTTGACATTCAAACCTCCCTCAAACAACGTGATCTTTGCGGTATGCCCGCCTCACCTCGCCCCGCTTGCGGGGAGAGGTCGGAACGCATCGTCAGATGCGTTCCGGGTGAGGGGGTACAGGTCTCACCACCTCCAGAGTGCGCGGAAGCAGCCCCTCACCCCAACCCTCTCCCCGCAAGAGCGGGGCGAGGGAGCGCACAATCCTTCGTGGCGAGACCTTCGCGCTACAGCGCGATAACCGCCTCGCCGGCGAGCTTGATCTCGCCGTTCTGATCCCTGGTAGTCAGCGCGAGTTTTGCGCGCCTCTCACCGCCCTGCTCGACCAGCTCGGTCACCGTGCCCTCGCAGGTCAGCTTCGCGCCGAGCTGGGTGATAGCCGCAAAGCGGGTCGAGAACGAGCGGATGCGCGACGGCGCCACCGCGTCGGTCAGCGCCTGGCCGAGATAGCCCATCACCAGCATGCCGTGCGCGAACACGTCGGGGAAGCCGGCCGCCTTCGCGAAATCGATGTCGACATGGATCGGATTGTGATCGCCGGAGGCGCCGCAATACAGCGCGAGGCGATGGCGGGTGATCGGTGGAAACTCCTTGTGGACGATGCGGTCGCCGACAGAGGGAGAGCTGCTCATGACGGCCTCGCATTGCGTACCACGACGGTGCGCGAGACATCGGCGACATGGACACCGTTCTGGTTGGTGACCGGGGTGTCAACCACGATCAGCGTCATCGCCCCGCCCTTCTTGTCGGTCACGCCAGTGACGCGCGGGCGGAAGGTCAGGGTGTCGCCGACCACGACGGGCGCATGATAGTCGAAGCGCTGCTCGCCGTGCAGCACGCGCGCCAGATCGATGTCGAGCGCCGTGAGGAACTCGAACGGGTCCGGCGCATCCATCATCTCGAGGCAGAACAGATAGGTCGGCGGCACCGGCGCCGCCGTGAAGCCGGCCGCCTGCGCGGCCGTCTCGTCGCGATAGACGGCATTCGTCTCGCCGAGCGTATCGAGGAAGAAGCGCAGCCGCCCCGGCTCGACGCGCGCGGTCACGGGCGTAAATGTACGCCCGACAGCGGATTGATCGACCATGACGACCTCAAGCGCGTTCGTAGAGCGTCACGACGCAGGCGCCGCCGAGGCCGAGATTGTGTTGCAAGCCGACCCGCGCGCCCTCCACCTGCGTCGCCGCAGCGGTGCCGCGCAACTGCCGCGTCAGCTCATAGCACTGCGCAAGCCCGGTGGCGCCGAGCGGATGGCCCTTCGACAGCAGCCCGCCGGACGGGTTGGTGACGATCCTGCCGCCATAGGAGTTGTCGCCGTCGTCGATGAATTTCGCGGCCTCGCCCTCGCCGCACAGGCCGAGCCCCTCATAGGTGATCAGCTCGTTGTGCGCGAAGCAGTCGTGCAGCTCGACGACGTCGAGATCATCAGGCCCGATGCCGGCGGCCTCATAGACCTTGCGCGCGGCATCCCGCGCCATGTCGTAGCCGACCACCTGCATCATGTCTGACGCACCGAAGGTCGAGGGCGTGTCGGTCGTCATCGCCTGCGCCGCGATGCGGACCTGCTTGCTGAGGCCGTGCTGGTCGGCGAATTTCTCCGAGACCAGGATCGCGGCGGCGCCGCCGCAGGTCGGCGGGCACGCCATCAGCCGCGTCATCACGCCGGGCCAGATCACCTGGTCGTTCATCACGTCGTCGGCGGTGACCTCCTTGCGGAATAGCGCCAACGGATTGTTCTTGGCATGACGGCTCGCCTTGGCGCGCACTTTTGCAAAGGCGGAGAGCGGCGTGCCGTATTTCTTCATGTGGCTGAGGCCGGCGCCGCCGAAATAGCGCAGCGCCAGCGGCACGCCGGGCGCGTCGACCAGCTTGTCGGCCGCGGCGTCGAAATCGTCGAACGCACTGGGACGGTCGGTGAACACGGCCCCGAGCGCGCCGGGCTTCATCTGCTCGAAGCCGAGCGCCATCACGCAATCGGCCGCGCCCGACTCGATCGCCTGCCGCGCCAGGAACAGCGCGGTCGAGCCGGTCGAGCAGTTGTTGTTGACGTTGACGATCGGGATGCCGGTCATGCCGACCGGATAGAGCGCGCGCTGCCCGCAGGTGGAGTCGCCATAGACATAGCCGACATAGGCCTGCTGCACGCGGCCGTAGTCGAGCCCGGCGTCGGCGAGCGCCAGCTTCGCGGCCTCCGCGCCCATCACGTGATACGGCGCATTGGCGCCGGGCTTGACGAACGGGATCATGCCGACCCCGGCAATATAGGTGCGTGACGTCATCGCGTGTCCTCCCGGAAATTACCCACTGGACTATTTGTTACCCATGGGTAATATACGGACGATCTTCCGGAGTCAATGCGACAACAGCCGACGCGATGGACGCCCACTCCCCCTCTTCCAGCAACGAGTCGCCATGGCTGCCATTCGAAAGCCGGCGCCGCGCCCGCGACGAGAAGCGCGAGGCAGTGCTGCGCACGGCCGTAGCCCTGTTCCTTGAACAGGGCTATCACCGTGCCACGCTGAACGACGTCGCCAAGCGGCTCAACATCACCAAGCCGGCGCTCTACAACTACTTCCGCGGCAAGGACGAGATCCTGTTCGAGTGCTGGTCGATCGGCAATGAGCTGGTCGACGAATGCATTGCCGAGACGTCGGCGGGCGGCGGCTCGGGGCTCGACAAGCTGCGCAAGCTCACCGTCCGCTATGCCGAGCTGATGACCGCGGACTACGGCAAGAGCCTGGTCCGCTTCGACATCCGCGATCTCAGCGAGGACAACCGCAAGATCGTGCAGACTGCCAAGCGGCGGATCGACCGCGCCTTCCGCGACTATATCGCACAGGGCGTCGAAGACGGTTCGGTGAAACCGTGCGACCCGAAGCTCGCGGCTTTCGCGATCGCCGGCTCGCTGAACTGGATCGGCCACTGGTTCCAGCCGGGCGGCGAGCTGAGCGGACGTGCCGTCGCCGAGGAATTCGCGATCCGCCTCACCGAAGGCATCGCCAAAACAACAACGCAAATGACATCAACGCGCAAGACAACGGCGCACGAGAAGGCGGACAAACCGCCTCGCAAGGGAAACGCACCAAGGGAGGAGACGAGTGAACATCACGCACGGACTGCGGCGCGCGCTGCAGGTCAATCCAAACGGGCTCGCGGTCGTCTGCGGTGAGCGGCGGCGCAACTGGCGCGAGGTCGGCGAACGCGTCGCCCGCCTCGCCGCCGCGATCCGCGGCCTCGGCGCCCAGGACGGCGACCGCGTCGCGATCCTGTCGTTGAACTCCGACCGCTATCTCGAGCTCTACCTCGCGGTCGGCTGGGCCGGCGCCGTGATCGTGCCGCTCAACATCCGCTGGTCTCCGATCGAGAACGAGGACGCGCTGCGCGACTGCCGCGCAACGATCCTGTTCGTCGACAAGGCGTTTGCGCCGGTCGGCACGGCGCTGGCCGGCGCCATCCCCGGCCTGAAGCTGGTCTATGCCGACGAGGGCGAGACGCCTGCCGGCATGGCGAATTACGAGACGCTGATCGCGCGCAGCGAACCGGTGGCGGATGCGATGCGCGGCCGCGACGATCTCGCCGGCATCTTCTACACCGGCGGCACCACCGGCCGCTCCAAGGGCGTGATGCTGAGCCACGGCAATCTGATGGCCAACGCGCTCAACGCGCTCGGCGAAGGCTTGTGGCCGAGCAGCACGATCTACCTGCACGCGGCGCCGATGTTCCACCTCGCCAATGGCGCGGCGATGTATTCGGTGCTGCTGTCCGGCGGCTCCAACGTCGTGATCCAGGGCTTTACGCCTGACGGCGTCGCGGCCGCCGTGCAGAAGGAGCGCATCACCGACGTGCTGCTGGTGCCGACCATGATCCAGATGTTCGTCGATCACCCGACGCTCGGCAATTACGACCTGTCGTCCTTGAAGCGGATCTCCTACGGCGCCTCCGTGATCAGCGACGCCGTGCTGATGCGCGCCATGAAGGCGCTGCCGCATGTCGAGTTCACGCAAGCCTACGGCATGACCGAGCTGTCGCCGATCGCGACGCTGCTGCACTGGAAGGAGCATATCGGCGACGGCCGCGCCAAGGGACGGCACCGCGGCGCCGGCCGCGCCACGCTCGGCGCCGAGGTCAAGATCGTCGATGCGGAGGACAAGGTCGTGCCGACGGGCACCGTCGGCGAGATCGCGGTGCGCGGCGACATGGTGATGATGGGCTATTGGGAGCGGCCGGAGGAGACCGCGCGCGCCGTGATCGACGGCTGGATGCACACCGGCGACGGCGGCTACATGGACGAGGACGGCTTCGTCTACGTCGTCGACCGCGTCAAGGACATGATCATCTCTGGCGGCGAGAACGTCTATTCGGCCGAGGTCGAGAACGCGCTCGCCCAGCACGCGGCGGTGGCGCAATGCGCCGTGATCGGGATCCCGAGCGAACGCTGGGGCGAGCAGGTTCACGCCGTCGTGGTGATGAAGAGCGGCGCCAGCGCCACGCCGGAAGAGCTGATAGAGCACTGCAAGGTGCTGATCGCCGGCTACAAATGCCCGCGCAGCGTCGACATCACCGCGACGCCGCTGCCGCTCTCCGGCGCCGGCAAGATCTTAAAGCGCGAGCTGCGCAAGCCGTATTGGGAGAACCGCGAACGGCGGGTGAGCTGAGGGACAGCTCTCAACGTCACCCCCCTCATTCCGGGGCGATGCGAAGCATCGAACCCGGAATCTCGAGATTCCGGGTCTGGCGCTAACGCGCCATCCCGGAATGACGACGTCTCATGACGCCATTCGACCGCGAGCGTTGACATCGGAGCGCACGGCCGATTGGATCAGCTCTAGATTCAATCCAGCGAGTTCCGATGTCCGCACCCGATACCAATGCCGACGGCAAGCCCCGCCGCCTGATGCACCGCCGCTCCGTCGAATGTCTCGGCTATCTCCGTGACGACGGGCTGTGGGAAGTCGAGGCGCGGCTGGTCGACACCAAGCCCTATGCGCGGCAGGACAAGCATCGTGGCCTGCAGCAGCCGGACGATCCCGTGCACGACATCCGCCTGCGGCTCGCGGTCGACGACAGTTTTACGATCCGCGAGACCGGTACCACGATGGCCTCGACGCCCTACCCGTCCTGCCTCGATGTAGAAGGCATTTTGCAGCGGCTGGTCGGCGAACGCATCGGCAAGGGCTGGCGCGAACTGGTCCGTCGCAAGATCGGCAGGCTCGAAACCTGCACCCATCTCGCCGAGCTGCTGGGTCCTGCGGTGACCACGCTGTTCCAGACCGCAACCTCCGGCAAGGACCCGCAGGGCCGCGGCGCGCTCGATCACCAGCGCGATGTCACCGAGCCGCCATTCTTCGTCGGCGGCTGCTATTCATGGCGGCTGGATGGGCCTGTCGTCGCCGAGACATTCCCGCAGTTCGCGCAGAAGCCTGTCGAGGCGAAGCCGGGTTCGTGAGTGGTGCTCCGCCGCTGACCAAGACGAGTGTATGGCGCGCCGCTGCTGGAGCTCAAATGTAGCTCCTCGTCGCAGCTTTATCCCATTCACGCAGATGATCGAACGCGGCACTAGCTCTCCGGCACGCCGGCCATGCGCATTCCCTCATAAAAGCGCTTACGCTTGGCGAGCCATACCGGATTGTCGGACAGGAAGACGACATTGACGTCGTATCGACGAATGCTGAAGTTGGGATCGAGTGCCAGTCCGGCTTTGGCACTGGATCGTGCTTCCTCGAGGTCTCCCATCATGGCCAACGCGCCAGCCAAGTGAAAGTGAGCGAGCGCAAAATTGGGATTAGCCTCAATGCTCCGGCGAAGCCAGTCCAGCGCCTCGAGGTCTGCGTTGGTGCAGGACATCAACTTGGCCATCCCGACAACCATGATCCAGAGAAAGGCACGCGTATCGCGAGGGGACAGTCGTAACGCCTCTTGAATATGCCCCTCGACTTCCTCACCACGCCCCAGCGCATGCTTCCCGAGGCCAATGAACCCATGCGCATCGGCCAAATTCCGATCGAGCGCCAGCGCCTGGCGACATTCAGCGATACCCTTTGCAGCGCGGTGCGTCCGAATTTGAACCGCGCCGAGCAACATGTGGGCTCGGGGGTGATTGGGCGCACGCAACAACACGCCATTCAGCGCCTTCTCCGCGGCCCTGAAATATGCCGGTCCGTCATCGGCCATGGAGGAAGAACCGATCGCAAAATCGACCTGAGCCGCGGCAACCGCTGCTTCAATATTGTCGGGATCAAGCGCGAGGGCGCGCATGAAGAAATCCCTTGCTCGCGCCATAACTGCAGGCGCTATTCCTTTGTTCAGGACAGCCCTGCCCTGAAAATAGAGATCCATCGCGTCCGGCTGGGGCAACCGTTCTGCCCGTCGTGCTTCGGCCTTGATAAGCTCGGCGTTCAATGTATTGGCGAGCCGGGATACGATCTCATCCTGCATGTCCAGCAAGTCGGCAGCGGGCTTGTCGAAGCGCTCGGCCCACACATGGGCTCCGGTTTCCGTGTCAGTCAACTGAACGTTCAGGCGAAAGCGATTGCCGCCGCGTTGCACCGACCCTTCCAGCGCGTAACGGACATTCAATTCGCGACCGATCTCCCTCACGTCCACCGCCTTTCCCTTGAAGGTGAACGCAGTGCCCCGGCCGATGACGAACGCGCCGGCGATGCGCGACAGGTCGGTGGTCAGACTGTGAGTCACGCCATCGACGAAATATTCCTGCTCCAGATCGCCGCCAATATTTGTGAATGGTAGAACAACAATGGACAGGTGTGGGATCGAAGATGAACCCGCTGGCCTTCCGGCGTTGTCCGGCATCGACGAGGTCGTGACACTGGCAGAAGCCGGGCGGTCGGCCTGCTCGCCATCCACGACCAGCATGTAGCCGCGGCGAGGCAAGGTTCTCAGGGCCAATCGGCCCGCCCCTCCCAGGGCCTGCCTGATGTCGCCGATGGCCTGGACAAGCGAGTCTTCCGTGACCTCGCAGTCCGACCAGACCTCATCCAATATCTCGTCCTTATGCACCAGGCGCCCGACGCGTTGCGCGAGGAGCCGCAGCACCGCCCAGGCTTGAGGACGCAACGGCACGATGTCGCCGCGCCCGTCGAGCAGCAATTCACGGGCCAGGTCCAAGGTCCGGTCGCCGATCACAATCGAAGGCTGCGATGACTTAAGCAAGAATGCCTCGTTGGGCCATTTCGGAAAATATCGGCAGAATATCGGCGAGGTTTCGGGACCTGGCGGCAATTGTACAGCATCATCTTGCGGCGCGGGATAGCAAAACCGTCCCGAGCAGCGATCCACCAAAAGCGGTCAGCGCCAGGCAGGCCTCCATGATCAGTTCTGTCATCCATACTGCGCTAAGTATTTCAGGTTTCAACCCTTCCCCAGTTGCGGGGACGGACCGGCGATGCGGCCCCGGCGTCACCGACACCGAGATCAGGATCGGCCAATCAATGCCGCGCAGCGCGCCGCTTTCGAGCCTGAGCAGGTTTGCCCGGGAGTGCTGGACCGGCACCAACGAGCAACATGAGAGGGAATGATCGATGGCCTCTGTCCACGCATCCGCAAGATTGCTGCACCTTATTCAGTCGCAGCGCGTGACCGCGGTCATCTATGTCGCCGCGAAGCTGGGGATCGCCGAGCTAATGCGCGATGGATCGCGGCCCCTTGGCGAACTCGTCGAGGCGACCGGTGCGAACAAGCAGGCGCTCCGCCGCCTGCTGACCGCGCTTTCGACCATAGGCATTTGCACGGTCGCTGAAGAGCGATACGCATTGACCGAACTGGGGGCTTGCCTTGACGGGGCCGCAACCCAGTCCCTCAAGAACTGGACGATCTTTGAAGGCCAGTTTCTGACCGAATCGTGGACCGGGTTGCTGGACTCGATCATGACCGGCAAGACCGCCGCGCAACTGCTTGACCATGAAAACAGCTTTGATCTGATGGCGCGCGATCCGGAGATGGTCAGCATATTTAATGCCGCTATGACGGAGGGGACCCGTCTGGCGATTCCGGATATCCTGGGGGCCTACGACTTCGGTGCGTTCGCTCATCTCATGGATGTCGGCGGCGGCTCCGGCGAACTCGTTGGCGCCATAGCCGGGCAGCATGCGCATATCCGAGGGACTATTTTCGACCTTCCGCGCTGCGCCGAATCCGCGACTGGCCACCTGAGGCGCAGCGGGCTCAGTGATCGCGTCGAATTCATGGCCGGCGATTTCTTCCAGACGATTCCATCGATCGCGGATGCCATCGTCATGAAGAACATCATTCACGATTGGAGCGATGAGCGCAGCATGGTCATCCTCGCAAACTGTCGAAGGGCGCTCCCCGGAGGGGGCGTGCTCCTGCTTATCGAACGGGTCATGCCGGAATTCCCGAGCGTAAGCGATGCGCACAGGGAACAGACGCTGACCGATCTGCTCATGCTTCGCGGGCCTGGCGGTCTCGAAAGAACGGAAAAGCAGTACGCCTGGCTGTTTCGCGAATCCGGCTTTACTCACACCGCGACCTGTCCGGCCGGGCGTCTCACCGTCATCGAGGCAAAGGTCACCTGAGCTTTCGAGGTCAGACCATTACTCGCGCGCAATGGAGCAGCGACTGGTTTGAAGGACATCATAGGCAAGAGCATATTCTGGAAGGAACAAGAATGCATCTGCCTGCTGCAAGCAAGTCATCGTCGCCGATATTGGAGAACCCGGCGTACAAGGCCGTGTTCGCCAGGGTCGACTGGCGCCTTATACCTTTGCTACTGATCGCCAGCATGGTCGCCTTTCTCGACCGCATCAACATCGGCTTCGCACAGCTTCAGATGAAGCAGACACTGCCGTTTGATGATGCAGTCTACGGGCTCGGCGCGGGCATCTTCTTCGTCGGATATTTCCTGTTTGAAGTGCCCAGCAATCTTCTTCTGGAAAGGATCGGCGCGCGCAAGACTCTGTTGCGGATCATGGTGCTCTGGGGATTGGCGGCGACCGCCATGATGTTCGTATCGACGCCGCTCCAGTTCTATGCGGCGAGGTTCTTTCTTGGTGTCTTTGAGGCCGGCTTCGCCCCGGGCGTGCTGCTGTACTTGACGTACTGGTACCCGTCGGTGAGGCGCGGGCAGGTCATCGCGATCCTCGCGTCGGCGCCCCCCATTGTGATGTTCATCGCTGGTCCGCTGTGTGGTTCGATCCTGAAGTATTTCGACGGCGTCAGCGGTCTTTACGGCTGGCAATGGCTGTTTCTGATCCAGGGGTTGCCCGCGCCAATCCTCGGCGTTCTCGTGTATTACCTGCTCAAGGACAAGCCGTTCCAGGCCGCGTGGCTCTCGAAGGGGGAGAAGGCGCTGCTGGACGATGCTTTACAGCATGACGAAGAGAACATCGTGAAGGCGACCTCGGGGACGTTCCGGCAGCTGCTGCGAGACCCGAAGGTCTACCTGTTGTCGCTGGCCTGTTTTTGTCTGCTGGGCGCCAACTACACGATGGTGTTCTGGATGCCGACCCTGATCCATAGCTGGGGAGTAAAGGATCCGCTACTGGTCGGCGTCTATCACGCAGTAGCCAACGCTGCGGGTATCGTCTGCATGATCCTGATCGGTCGTCATTCGGACAAGCGGCGTGAGCGCCGCTGGCACTATGCGACCTGCGCCACGATTGCCGCCGGCGGCTTGTTCTTTCTCATGTTGCTCCACGGCACTTTTGTTGGTTCGATCCTGGCTCTCTCCTTCGCCGTCATCGGGTTTGTGTCAGCGCCGCCGCTCTTCTATGCATTGACCAGTGAGTATCTCTCAGCAGGCGCGGCGGCCGGCGGCCTTGCCCTCGTCACCAGCCTCGGAAACCTCGGTCCGGCGGTAAGCCCGTCGATCACCGGGTTCATCGTGCGGAACACCGGCGACAACATCTATGGCATGTACTTCGTCATGGCGCTGTACTTGCTCTCCGGCGCACTCCTGCTGCTGAGCATGCGGCCCGCAACGAATGAGTTGCTCCTGTCGAGGAGTTGACCCATCCTGCCAAGATCAAGCCGCCGCAGCGGAATGCTCGACCACAGCCTGCGGCGGGTTGCGGAAGCCGATTGCGATGCGGTTGTAGGTATTCATCAGGCCGATCGCGATGGTCAGGTCGACCAGTTGCTTCTCGCTGAAGGTGGCGCGCGCCGCTTCATACGCGTCGTCCGGAATCGCGGTCTCCGCCACGCGGGTGACGGTTTCCGCCCAGGCCAGCGCGGCGCGTTCCTCGGCGTCGAACAGCTCCCCCGCCTCGCGCCAGACCTGCAGCACCGCAAGCTTCTCGACCTTGACGCCCATCTTCAGCAGGCTGCGGGTATGCGAGTCCAGGCAATAAGCGCAGCCGTTGATCTGCGATATCCGCAGATAGACCAGTTCGACGAGCTGCGCGGAAAGCCCGCTTTGCGTGATGTAGCCATAGACGCCACCGAGCGCCTTGATGCCCGCGGGGGCGACCTTGTTGTAATCGATCCGCATGCTCATTGCTTGTGTCCTTCCTTGTCGAACACAGTCAGCGCCTTGTCGTTGCTGTCGACGACGAACACCGCAAGCAGCTTCGCCGGTTCGGTCGCGCTGGCGTTGCGCCCGAGCACGTGATGCGCGCCGGGCGGCTCGAAGAAGCTGTCGCCGGCCCGATAGACATGCGCGGCCTCGCCTTCCAGCTGGCTCTCGATCGCGCCCTGGAGCACGTAGACATAGAGAAACGCCGACTTGGCGTGATGATGCGGCGCCGACGGCTCGCCCGGCGGGAAGTTCACCTCCACCGCGATCAGCGACTTGCCGGGAATGTTCGTGATCATATGCTCGAACTTCGGCGTCACCGATTGCGCCATCGCCGGGGTCGCAAGCGCCGCGCAGGCCAGCAGCGTCGTCATCAAGGTCTTCATCTCGTGCCTCCATTGCTACCGGATAGATGCGGGCACGCATGGCCAAAAAGAAGCACCAAGAATGAACTGAATTGGTGTACCACGAGCCATGCCCAACCCGCTTCCCATCGCGCTCGACCGGTCGGCCAGGACGCCGCTCTCCGAGCAGATCCGCAAGGCGATCGCGGCGGCGATCGACAACGGCGTGCTGGTGCCGGGCGCCCGACTGCCATCGTGGCTCGACCTCGCCGCGCAGCTCGGCGTTGCGCGCGGCACGGTGCGGGCGGCCTACGACAAGCTGTCGGACGCCCAGCACATCGTGTCGTCGAAGGCGGGCGGCACCACCGTCGCGAGGCGGCCCAGGAAGGCCGCCAAGCCCGATGTGCCGGTCGCTCCCGGGTCGGTCGTGGAGATGTTTCGCGATCTGAGCGGTCAGGGACACTTTCGGATGGGCGTCCCCGCGCAGGATAGCCTCCCCGCCAAGCTGCTGGCGCGAATCCGCGCGCGCGCCGTCCGGGCGGAATTGAGCGCGGTGATGCGCTATGTCGATCCACGCGGCGAGCTCGAATTGAGACGCGAGATCGCGGCGCACCTCGCGATCGCGCGCGGGCTCGAATGCTCGCCCGCGCAGATCGTCATCACCTCGGGATTCAGCGGAGGACTCGGCCTCGCGCTGCGCGTGCTCGGCCTCGAAGGCCGCCGGGCGTGGATGGAAGACCCGGGATTTCCATTGACGCGAAAGGGCCTCGAGCTCGGCCGGCTGGAGGTCGTCCCGATCCCTGTCGATGCCAACGGCGTCGATGTCGACCACGGCCTCAAGCACGCCCCCGACGCGGCGCTCGCGGTCGTGACGCCGGGCCAGCAGGCACCGCTCGGCCCGCCGCTGTCGCCGCAACGTCGCACGCAGCTGCTCGACTGGGCCGCCCAAACCGGAGCCTTCATCATCGAGGACGACTATCTCGGCGAGTTGCAGCTCGATGGCCGTGCCGCGCCGGCGCTTGCCTCGCTCGATCGCGCCGGCCGGGTGATCCATCTCGGCTCCTTCAGCAAGACGATCTCGCCGACGCTTCGCCTCGGCTTCCTGGTTGCTCCGGAGCCGTTGGCGGCGCAGTTCGCCGATGTCGCGACGTGCCTCGTCCCGGCTCCCGGCCCGGCGGTGCAGCTGTCGACCGCCGAGTTCATGCGCGACGGTCACTACATCCGCCATCTCAGGCGAACCAAACGGGCCTATTGCGACAACCGCGATGCGCTAACGACGGCGCTACGGAGCTGGAGCAACGACGTGCAGGTTGCCGGCCTCGCCGTCATGCTGACGCTGCCGGACAAGACCGCTGATGTCGAGATCGTCAGGGCACTGCTCGCGCACGGGCTGGCGCCCGCCCCGCTCTCGCCCTGGTATGTCTCACCGAAGCGCGCGCAGCCGGGTCTCTTGCTCGGCATTGCAACGGTGCCGGATCGCGGCGTTCCGGCCGCATGCAAGCGCCTGTTCGAGGCGATCCGCGCCCAAGGTCGCGTCCAAAGTGCGCCGGTCTCGCGCCGGATCAGGAAGCCCGCAGCCCGGTGAGCGTCAGGCTCAACGCCTTGAGCCGCTTGCGCGCCTCGGCGTCATAGGCCTGGGCATGGGCGCGCGCCTCGCGCTTGCCGTCGAAGAACAGCCCGCTCCGGCCTGCCACATCGTCATCCTGGACAAGACGCAGAATGGCATCACCGCCCTGCTCGACGGTCGAGATCGGCGTCGCGCCGCTGGCGCGCACCATCGTGGTGTTCATGTAGGTCGCGGGGTGCAGCGAGTTGACGGTCACGCCGGAGCCTTCCAGCTCCGCGGCCAGGTCGATGGTGAACATGATCTGCGACAGCTTGCTCTGCGCATAGGCGCGCGCACCGCTGTAGTTCTTCGTGATCATCACGTCGCCGAAATCGATCGGGTGCTGGCCGAGCGACGCGACATTGACGATGCGCGCCGGCGCGCTCGCCTTGAGCCGCGGCAGCAACAGATGCGCGAGCAGGAAGCCGGCGAGATAGTTGACCGCGAAGCGCAGCTCGTGGCCGTCCTTGCTGGTCTGCCGCGCCGGCCCCTCGTTTTGCGAACCGATGCCCGCGTTGCTGACGAACACATCAAGGCGTTCCTGGTCGTCGAGCACCAGCTGGGCGAACTCGCGGACCTCGGCGAGCGAGGACAGATCGGCCTGGTAGAACATCGGCTCGCGGCCGCTGAGACGCTTGATCTCGTCGGCGAGCGTCTGCGCCCGCTTGGTATCGCGGCCGTGGATCAGGACCCGGGCGCCGGCCGACGCCAGCTTCATCGCGACGTAGCGGCCGACGCCGTCGGTGGAACCGGTGATCAGCACCGTCTTGCCTTCCATATCCATCGAAATTGCCTTTCGATCGTTCACCCAGCGCTGTCAGCAAAGATAAAGGCGCCGCGCAGACTTTGCCATGGCATGCCACCGCGCCGGCGGCGCCAAAATGGCGTCCAAGATCACCCCCGGGGGCTCGGGCCTTCTCCGGAACCGCATACGTACATCTTGTCGCGCGGCCGGCGGTCGCGCGGCGCCGCGTCGCGCGTCAAGGAGATCGCGTTCTGATATCCTCGACGTGAACGACAAGTCAGGATCGGTAAAGGACCGGAATGTCCTCGATCATTCCAGACACGATGCTGCGAAAGACTCCCTCTCTGGAGCCGTTCGGCATGCTGCTGTTGTTCGGCGCGCTGACCGCGCTGCCGATCGTCCTGACGCTCCGTCTGGTTGAGCCTGCACTCGTGCTGCCCGTGCTCAGCCTGTTGTTGTTCGTCCAGGCAGCCATTGCTGCGATTGCGGCGCGCGTGATCCACGTGCGCTCAACCGTGGCGAACCTCACGCTGTGGGATTTTGCCGGCGCGTTCACCTTCATGGGGTGCGCAGCGGCGATCCTCGGCGAACCGGATCAGGCGGCGCTGTTCTTCGAGGAAGAAGCAGCAATGCGTCCGGTGTCACGACCGTAATCCCAGGCCGGGCCCCTCTGGCAGCCACAAGCTGCGATGTCGGACTGGAACTCAGTTGGAGTGGCCCTGCTTCGACCCGTGACGCGGATAAGCGTCGCGGTGGATTTGCCGTCCGCATGACGGCAAGAGCCGGTTTCGTCGAAAGGGTCCGCTCCCCGACCTCAAGGGGAACATGACCCATGTCCGAACTATTTTCGCCCGAGTTGTTTTCACTCGACGCCCTCAGCGCATTGCTGCAAGTCGTCGTCATCGACCTCGTGCTGGCCGGCGACAACGCCGTCGTGATCGGCCTTGCCGCGGCCGGCCTGCCGGAGAAGCAGCGCGGCAAGGCGATCCTGATCGGCATCGGTGCCGCGACACTGCTGCGCATCATGTTCGCCCTGGTCACCACGCAGCTGATGCAGATCGTCGGCCTGCTGCTGGCCGGCGGCATCCTGCTATTGTGGGTGTGCTGGAAGATGTGGCGCGAGCTGCGCGCCGACGCGCACGAGACCGCGGCCGAACACGCCGATGGTGCAAAGGGCCAGCGCAAGACGCTGTGGCAGGCCACCACGCAGATCATCGTTGCCGACGTCTCGATGTCGCTCGACAACGTGCTGGCGGTCGCGGGTGCGGCGCGGGAGCAGCCGATCGTGCTGGTGTTCGGCCTCGCGCTCTCGATCGCGATGATGGGCGCGGCGGCCTCCTTCATCGCGCGGCTGCTGCAGAACCACCGCTGGATCGCCTATGTCGGACTCGCCGTGATCCTCTATGTCGCCATCGACATGACGGTGCGCGGAGCGAACGAGATCGCGAAGGTGGCTCCGGCCTGACCTTAGCCAACCTGTTTTGCGTCATTGCGAGCCACCCGGTCGGCGCAAAGCGCCGCCGGATGACAGGCTCCGCGAAGCAATCCATCTCGACACTCGCGGAGACATGGATTGCTTCGTCGCTTCAGCGCAAAATTGCTCTGCAATTTTGTCGCGAGCTCCTCGCAATGACGGAGGGCACCTGCCCGCCGTCAGCACGATGCGCCTGCCTCAGTGGATTTCCGCCGAACGCTTCAGCGCGTCCTTGAGCTTCTCGAGCGAGAAATCCTTGGAACGCGCGATGTCCAGGATCGGGGTCTCGCGGCGGCCGCAGAGTTCGGCGGCCTCGGGCAGCTTCGCCGCGACCTCATAGGGGATCACGATGGCGCCGTGGCTGTCGGCGTGGATCAGATCGTCGGAGCGCACCGTCATGCCGGCGACGCGGACCTCGCCGCCGAAGCTCTCCGCATGCACCCACGCGTGCGACGGGCCGATCGAGCCGGCCAGCGCCTGGAAGCCCGGCGCCCATTGCGGGATGTCGCGGATCGAGCCGTCGGTGATGACGCCGAGGCAGCCGAGCGCCTTGTGCACGTTGCTCTGTACCTCGCCCCAGAATGCGCCGTAGCCGACGTCCGGACCGTCGATGTCCTGGATGACAGAGATGCGCGGGCCGAAGCCGGTGCCGACATATTCGTAATATTCGATGCGGCGCTTCGACTGCTCCTCGGCCGAGAGACCGGATTTCAGCACCGAGCGGATCGTCGTGGTGCGGGCGTAGCCGACCATCGGCGGCAGCGTCGGGAACGGGCAGACCAGCGGCTTCACGGTGTAGCCGATCAGACGGCGCTCCGGCGCGACGATTTCCATCGCGTTGCAGATCGTCGGCGTGTCGTAGCGCGCCAACGCTTCAAGGACGGAAGCAGGAAGCGGGGCGGAAGCGGATGTCGTCACGGCGTTTCTCTCCTGATTTTTGGCGTTCGCTGGGCCGTCTCAGCCTATAGCCGAGATCGCCGGCGAACCCAACCGAGGCACGCTCATGGCTGATATTTGGGAAGTGCGAACAAACTTTATTACCGTCACCCCCGCGCAACGGCGAAGCCGTTGTCGCTGGAGGTGGCCGCTTCTTCAGCGGCCCTCGAAGGGTCGACGGCCCCGCTGGTGGCCGTCCATCCTTCGAGACGCGCTACGCGCCCTCAGGATGACGGGATAGGCAGAAGCCTCAGTGCAGATGCGTCGGACGATCGTCGCGATCGCTCTCCGTGACCGGCGTTGCATAGGGAGCAGCAGCGGCCGCCACCGGCGCGCCCGCAGCTTGCGTCTGCGCGGCAAGCTGGCGCTCCTGGTCGCGATAGGATTTCCAGCCCCAGGGCAGGCTGATCAGATACAGCACCGAACCCGCCGACAGGATGTGCCAGGGATAGCCGATCAGCAGCGCGACGAAGAACACCACCGACACAAACACCGGCAGCACCATCTCCGGCGGCACGCGCATCTTCACGGTCTTGCCGGAGAACACCGGCAGCCGCGACACCATCAGGAAGGCGATCAACAGCGTGTAGAACGCCGTCAGCGTCGCCGGCGGCATCGGCACGCCGAGGAAGGCGAGATAGATCGGCAGCAGCACGGTGATCGCACCAGCCGGCGCCGGCACGCCGGTGAAATAGTTGGCGGCGAAGGCCGGCTTGTTCGGATCGTCGATCGAGGCATTGAAGCGCGCAAGCCGCAGGCCGCCGGAGATCGCGAACACCATCGCGGCGATCCAGCCGCCATTGTTCAATTCATGCAGCTGCCAGAAATACAGGATCAGGCCCGGCGCGACGCCGAAATTGACGAAGTCGGCGAGGCTGTCGAGCTCGGCACCGAATTTCGACTGGCCCTTGATCATGCGGGCGACGCGGCCGTCGATGCCGTCGAGGATCGCGGCAAACACGATCGCGGCAACCGCAAGCTCCATCCGCCCTTCCGTCGACAGCCGGATCGCGGTCAGCCCGGCGCAGATCGCCAGCAGCGTGATCATGTTCGGCACCAGCATCCGCACCGGGATCGGGCGGAACCGGCGGCGGCGATACTCGGTGGAATTCGGATCGAATGGCGTCATGGCCTGATGAATATAGCAAGCGCCGCCCGGCTCCGCCATTGCGGCGGGAACCGGCTGATGGGGCTGGCGAAACAGAGTTAATCGGCGCGGTAAGTCCGGCCCGGATCAGCGTTGCGGAAATCCGCCAGAATCGTCTCGCCGGCAACCGCGGTCTGCCCCTCGGAGACCAGCGCCTTGGTGCCCTCGGGCAGATAGACGTCGAGCCGCGAGCCGAAGCGGATCAGGCCGAAGCGCTCGCCGGCGCCGATCGACTGGCCTTCCTTGACGAAGCAGACGATGCGCCGCGCCACGAGGCCCGCGATCTGGACCACGCCGATGCGCCCGTTGGAGGTCGAGATCACGAGCGAATTACGCTCATTGTCCTCGCTCGCCTTGTCGAGCTCGGCATTGATGAAGGCGCCGGGCCGGTAGGCGATGCGGTCGATGCGGCCGACCACCGGGCTGCGGTTCACATGGCAGTTGAACACGCTCATGAACACCGAGACGCGCGGCAGCGGCTTGTCGCCGAGCCCGAGCTCGGCCGGCGGCAGCGCCTGCACCACCATCGAGACGCGGCCGTCGGCCGGCGATACCACGATGCCGTCGCGCAGCGGCGTCACCCGGACCGGATCGCGGAAGAACAGCGCGCACCAGACGGTCAGCAGCGTCCCGATCCAGCCCAGCGGGGTCCAAATCCAGAACAGGATCAGGCTCGCCAGAGCGAAGCCGCCAATGAAGGGATAGCCCTCGGGGTGGATCGGCGGGATCTGCGCCCGGATGGAATTGGCGATCGACATCAGAGCTCGCTTGCGTTTCCCCGCCCCATTTGGCGGGAGAGGCCCTAAATCGACTATTCCGCGGCGGTCGGCAAGGGTTTCTCACCCGCATCAGGGGTGGAATCCTCCGACGATTCGGTGACCGCCGGCGGCAGCCGATTCGGCGCGGTGCCGTCGTCATCGACCTGGGCGAGCCGTTCGCGGGCCTCCTCGGCCTCGCGTTGCCGGTTCCACATGCTGGCATAGAGGCCGTCGGCGGCCAAAAGCCGCGCATGGGTGCCGCGCTCGGCGATCCGGCCCTGGTCCAGCACGATGATCTCGTCGGCGCCGACGATGGTCGACAGCCGGTGCGCGATCACCAGCGAAGTGCGGTTGCGCGAGACCCGCTCCAGCGCGCCCTGGATCTCGTGCTCGGTGTGGCTGTCGAGCGCGGAGGTCGCCTCATCCAGTACCAGGATCGGCGGCGCCTTCAGCACCGTGCGCGCGATCGCAACGCGCTGCTTCTCGCCGCCGGAGAGTTTCAGACCGCGCTCGCCGACCTGCGTCTCATAGCCCTGCGGCGACATCCGGATGAAGCCGTCGATCTGCGCGAGGCGCGCCGCCTCCTCCACCTCGTCGTCGCCGGCGTCCCAGCGGCCATAGCGGATGTTGTAGCGGATGGTGTCGTTGAACAGCACGGTGTCCTGCGGCACCATGCCGATCGCCGAGCGCAGCGAGGCCTGCGTCACGGTCTTGATGTCCTGGCCATCGATCAGGATGCGGCCGCTCGAGACGTCGTAGAGGCGGAACAACAGCCGCGAGATCGTCGACTTGCCGGCGCCGGAGGGACCGACGATCGCAACCGTCTTGCCGGCCGGCACCTCGAAGCTCAGGCCCTTGAGGATCGGCCGGTCCGCCTCGTAGGAGAAGCGGACATCCTCGAACCGCACGCTGCCGGACGACACCGCGAGCGGCTTGGCCCCCGGAATGTCCTGCACCTCGGGATCGCGCGCCAGCACGTCGAACATCTTCTCGATGTCGATGATCGCCTGCTTGATCTCGCGATAGACCATGCCCATGAAGTTCAGCGGCTGGTACAGCTGGATCATCATCGAATTGATCAGCACGAAATCGCCGACGGTGTGGGTGCCGTTGCGGATGC
This sequence comes from Bradyrhizobium australafricanum, assembly GCF_020329495.1. Lineage (NCBI taxonomy): Bacteria > Pseudomonadati > Pseudomonadota > Alphaproteobacteria > Hyphomicrobiales > Nitrobacteraceae > Bradyrhizobium > Bradyrhizobium australafricanum. The sequence continues at coordinate 302,307 of NZ_JAGKJL010000001.1, forward strand.
CGAACGCGCACATCAGCATGGTCGCGGTCAGTCCCGCGGTGAAGATGATCGCCTGCCCGGTGTTGAGCACCGCAAGCGAGGTATAGGTCTTCACGCTGGCCTGCTCGTAACGCTCCATCGAGCGGTCGTAGCGCCGCGCCTCGCGCTCCTCGGCGCCGAAATATTTCACCGTCTCGTAGTTGAGCAGCGAGTCGATCGCCTTGGTGTTCGCCTCGGTGTCGGAATCGTTCATCCTGCGGCGGATCTCGATCCGCCACTCGGTCGCGATATAGGTGAAGTACATGAACACGACGACCGTGAGCAGCACCGCGAGCACGTAGCGCCAGTCGAACTGCCAGAGCAGCACCGCCGCCAGCAGCGCGACCTCGACGATGGTCGGGATCAGCTGCAGGATCACCATCCGCACGATGGTCTCGATGCCGGAGCGGCCGCGCTCGAGGACGCGGGTCAGGCCGCCGGTCTTGCGCTCGAGATGGAAGCGCAGCGACAGCTCGTGCATATGCACGAAGGTGATGTAGGCGAGCCGCCGCACCGCATGCATCGCGACGCGGGCGAAGATGCCGTCGCGCCACTGCGTCAGCACCGCCATGATGATGCGCACCGTGCCGTAGCTGATCGTCATCAGCACCGGCGAGGCGATCAGCCAGACCACCCAGTTCGAGGCCGCAACCGGCGCCGAGCCGGTGCCGTTCAGCGCATCGATCGCCCATTTGAAGGTGAACGGCACCGACAGCGTGGCAAGCTTGGCGAGCAGCAGCAGCACCACCGACCAGATCACGCGCGTCTTCAAATCGGCGCGATCGCCGGGCCAGATATAGGGCCAGAGATGAACGAGGGTGCCGAGCAGCGTCCCCTTCTCGGCGGCCGGCGACGTGGCCGTGGGCTGTGCGGCGCCGGTCACACTCTGTTGCGGCGGCACCATCAGGCGCCCGCCCGCGCGGTCACGGCGCGGCGGTCCGCTGCCACATCTTTTCCACGGTTTGCCATTGTGCCCGTCATATAGATCGTTTGAACGCGGCGTACAGGCTTATGACGAAAATTGTTCGCGATTCGCGGGAATTTACGGGATTTTTTGGCTCTCCATCCCCATATGGGAGTCTTGACCCTGTTTACGCTGCAGTGCCACAAGGAACGTATGAACCAAATCAAGACTGTCTGTGTTTATTGCGGCTCCGGCCCCGGTAACAATCCCCGTTTCGTTGAAGCTGCCGTCGCACTCGGCAAGAGCTTTGCCGAAAGCAACGTTCGCCTGGTCTATGGCGGCGGCTCGATCGGCCTGATGGGCGCGGTTGCGAAATCCACGCTCGACCACGGCGGCTCCGTCACCGGCATCATTCCCGAATTCCTGCGCGCGCGCGAGAACGCGCTGACCTCGGTTCAGGAGATGATCGTCACGCCCGACATGCATGAGCGCAAGCGCCTGATGTTCGAGCGCTCGGATGCGTTCGTCGCGCTGCCCGGCGGCATCGGCACGCTGGAGGAGTTGGTCGAGCAATTGACCTGGCAGCAGCTCGGCCGTCACCACAAGCCGATCCTGCTCGCCAACATCGACAATTTCTGGGAGCCCCTGCTCTCGCTTTTGAACCACATGCGCATGACCGAGTTCATCCGCCCGACGCTGCCAATCAACGTGCTGATGGCCGACCGCGTCGATGAGATCCTGCCGCGGCTGCGTTCGGCGGTGGCACGCATGCCCGAGGCCGCGAAGGAACTCGCGCCCGAAGTGGCGCGGAGGCTGTAACTGTTCGCCGCACTTTCGGCTCCATGACCGTCATGCTGAGGAGGCCGCAGAGCGGCCGTCTCGAAGCACGACGGCCCCGCTGGTGGCCGTGCATCCTTCGAGACGCGCTACGCGCTCCTCAGGATGACGGGTCGAGACAAGTGCTAGCCTGAAATCCTTACTACTCGCTCGGAAACGTCACGGCCTCGATGCGGTTGCCGTCGGGATCGAGGACGAAGGCCGCATAGTAGCGAACGCGGTCGTGCGGGCGCAGGCCCGGAGGACCATCGGAGAGGCCGCCGGACGCCAGCGCGGCGGCGTGGAAGGTATCGACCTCGGCGGTGGTCTTCGCGCGCAGGCAGATATGGGTGCCGCTCCCATGCGGCACCTGCGCCATCATGGCGCGCAGATTGATCCAGAATTCGGGATAGGCCTTGCCGAAGCCGATCGTCGCCGGCCGCGTGACGAGGCGGCTCAGGCCAAGCGCGGCCAGCGTCGGCTCATAAAACCGTGCGGCGCGCTCGAGATCGCGGACGCCAACGGAGACGTGGTCGATCATGGATACTCCCTCCCCGTTGTCATTCCGGGATGGTCCGAAGGACCAGACCCGGAATCTCGAGATTCCGGGTTCGCTGCTTCGCATCGCCCCGGAATGACGGCTCAATCACTCACGCCTGCGCGCCTGACCTCACCAGCTTGTAGAACACCGAATCCATCAGCGCCTGGAACGAGGCGTCGATGATGTTGGGCGAGACGCCGACCGTGGTCCAGCTCTCGCCGGTCTCGTCCTCGCTCTCGATCAAGACGCGCGTGACCGCCTCGGTGCCGCCATTGAGGATACGCACGCGGTAGTCGATCAGCTTCAGGCCGTCGATATATTTCTGGTACTTGCCGAGGTCCTTGCGCAGCGCGACGTCGAGCGCGTTGACCGGGCCGTTGCCTTCGGCGGCCGAGATCAGCCGCTCGCCGTCGACATCGACCTTCACCACCGCGAGCGCCACGGTGACGCGCTGGCCGTTGGCGTTGTAGCGCTGCTCGACATTGACGTCGAACTGCTCGACCTTGAAATATTCCGGCACCTTGCCGAGCGTGCGGCGCGCCAAGAGATCGAACGACGCGTTGGCTGATTCATAGGCGAAGCCCGCGGCCTCGCGCTCCTTCAATTCCTCGACCAGCCGCGTCAGCCGCGGATCGCTCTTGTCATAGGCGATGCCGGCACGGTCGAGCTCGGCCATCACGTTGGAGCGGCCCGCCTGATCGGACACCAGCACCTTGCGGTGATTGCCGACGGAATCCGGCAGCACGTGCTCATAGGTCTGCGGATCCTTCATGACAGCCGAGGCATGGATGCCGGTCTTGGTGACGAATGCGCTTTCGCCGACATAGGCCGCATGGCGGTTGGGCGCGCGGTTCAGCATGTCGTCGAGCGTGCGCGACACCTTCATCAGCGTCGCCAGCTTCTCCGTGGTGACGCCGATCTCGAACTTGTCGGAAAACTCCTGCTTCAGCTTCAAGGTCGGGATCAGTGAGCAGAGGTTGGCGTTGCCGCAGCGCTCGCCGAGGCCGTTGAGCGTGCCCTGGATCTGCCGCGCGCCGGCCCGCACCGCGGCGAGCGAATTCGCCACCGCCTGCTCGGTGTCGTTATGGGCGTGGATGCCGAGATGTGCGCCGGGCACCTGCTTGATGACTTCGCCGACGATGGTCTCGATCTCATGCGGCATGGTGCCGCCATTGGTGTCGCACAGCACCACCCAGCGGGCGCCGGCCTGATAGGCCGCCTTGGCGCAGGCGAGCGCGTAGTCGCGGTTCTCCTTGTAGCCGTCGAAGAAATGCTCGCAGTCGACCATCACCTCGCGGCCGAGCGCCTTCGCGGCCGCGACGCTATCGCGGATCGAGGCGAGGTTCTCCTCATTCGTTGTCTCGAGCGCGACGCGGACCTGGTAGGCGGAGGATTTCGCGACGAAGCAGATCGCGTCCGCCTTGGCCTCGAGGATGCCGGCAAGCCCGGGATCGTTCGACGCCGAGCGGCCCGGCCGCCGCGTCATGCCGAACGCGGTGAAGCGTGCGTGGTCGAACGCAGGCTTCTTGCTGAAGAACTCGGTGTCGGTCGGATTGGCGCCGGGATAGCCGCCCTCGACATAGTCGATGCCGAGCGCGTCGAGCATGCCCGCGATCACCTGCTTGTCCTGCAGGGTGAAGTCGACGCCGTTGGTCTGCGCGCCGTCGCGCAGCGTGGTGTCGAACAGATAGAGGCGCTCGCGGCTCACGCGTGGCCTCCCGGGGTCACGACACCATCGAGCTGCTTCTGCATCGTGGTGTTGGCGAGCCACTCGTCGTTGATGGTGACAGAGTTGCGCTGCTGGGCGACGTAGCCGCGCTTGCGGAAGAATTCCAGCGCGGTGTCGCTGGCATCGACCTTCAGGGTCTTGGTGCCGCGGGCGCTCGCGATTTTCTCCAGCGCATCGCACAGCGCGCTGCCGACACCCTGCCCGACCGCGCTCGGATGCACATAAACCATGTCGATGAGATCGGCGCCCTTCAGCGAGGCGAATCCGACCGGGGCGCCCTGCAAGGTCGCGATCAGCGTGAGCTGGCCGGCGAGCTTCTTGCCGAACGCCTGCTCGTCGTCGGCGGCCATCGCCCAGGCTTCCTGCTGCGCCTCGCTGTAGTCGTCGCCGGTCAGGTCCATGATCGAGGCCGCGAAGATCGCCGCCAGCAGCGGCGCGTCGTCGGGCAGATACGGGCGCAAGGCGGGCGCGGAGCGGCTCATCGCGCGACCTCCCAGGTGGTGATCGGCTTTCCTTCGGCATCCTTGCCGTCCTTGATCGCCACGCCCATCGCGGCGAGTTGATCGCGGATCCGATCGGACTCCTTGAAGTCCTTGCGGGCCCGCGCCGCGGTGCGCTCGGCGATCAGTGCCTCGACGGCTGTGGCATCGACGCCGCTCGCCTGCTGCTTGCGGGCCTCCCACGCGGCCGCGCTCTCCGACAGGAAGCCGAGCAGCCGGAGCGAGCCGGCAAACTCCTTGCGGCTCTGTTCGCTGCTCGACGCAGCACCGCGCAGGCCGTGCAGCACGGCCATCGCCTGCGCCGTATTGAGGTCGTCGTAGAGCGCCTCGACCATCGCCGGCGACGGCGCGCCGGGATCGGCGTCGGCCGCGACCGCGTACCAGTCGTCGAGTGTCTTCGCGGCCTCCTCGGTGGCCTTGGCGGTCCAGTCGAGCGGCGAACGATAATGCGTCTTCAGCATGGCAAGCCGCAGCACCTCGCCGGGCCAATCGGCCAACAGATCGCGGATCGTGAAGAAGTTGCCGAGCGACTTCGACATCTTCTCGCTTTCGATCTGCAGGAAGCCGTTGTGCATCCAGACATTGGCCATGCGGTCGGAGTGGAACGCGCAGCAGGTCTGGGCGAGTTCGTTCTCATGGTGCGGGAACACCAGGTCGATGCCGCCGCCATGGATGTCGAACTTCTCGCCGAGATGCTTCCAGGCCATCGCCGAGCACTCGATGTGCCAGCCGGGGCGGCCCTCGACCTTGATGCCTGCGGGCGACGGCCATGACGGCTCGCCCGGCTTCGACGGCTTCCACAGCACGAAATCGGTGTTGTCGCGCTTGTAGGGCGCGACGTCGACGCGGGCGCCGGCGATCATCTCGTCGAGCGAACGCTTCGACAGCGCGCCGTAGCGCGGCAGCATCGAATTGGCCGCGTTCATCGCCTGCGGCGAGAACAGCACGTGATCCTCGGCGACATAGGCAAAGCCGCCGGCGACCAGCTTCTCGATGATGGCGCGCATCTCCGGGATGTGCTCGGTCGCGCGCGGCTGCACGGTCGGCGGCAAGCAGCCGAGCGCGGTGACGTCGTCCTGATATTGCTGATAGGTCAGCTCGGTGACCTTGCGGATCGCCTCGTTCAGCGGCACGCCGGGATAATCCCGCGCGGCGCGGACGTTGATCTTGTCGTCGACGTCGGTGATGTTGCGGACATAGGTCACGTGATCGGCGCCATAGCGATGGCGCAGGACGCGAAACAGCACGTCGAAAACGATGGCGGCGCGGCCGTTGCCGATATGGGCGAAGTCGTAGACCGTCGGTCCGCAGGCATACATGCGGACGTTGTCGGCATCGAGCGGCACAAACGGCCGCTTCTCCCGGGTCAGCGTATCGTAGAGGCGCAAATCCATGGAAACCGTTCCCTTGCGGCCGGGCGGTCCAATGCTCTCATGTGTTGAGAAAAGACGGCCTCAGCCAGCGAATCGCTAGCTCATAATCTCGCGGCAAATGCTGCAGATGGCGAGGTGGCCGTTCATGGTTCCACCATGTCTCACGGCCCCATTATTGCGTCAAGGGGCTGTTTTCGGGCGGTTTGCCACCCCGCCCCGCACCGAAATCACGTCAACGCCCTCATGGTTAATCATTATTAAGGATTTGGGCGTATCCGGTCGCTTGCGGATTCCCCGCCATTTTCACTGGTGCACCATGCGGCTCATTTCAGCATTGATTGCCTGCACGCTCGTCCTTGCTCCGTCCTTCCTTGTCTCCTCGGCCGCGCTGGCCGACAGCCGCGTCTTCATCGTCGCCAACCAGGCGGACGGCTACGGCATCGACCAGTGCCTCGCCCGCGGCGACCGCTGCGGTGCCTCCGCCGCCCGCGCCTACTGCCGCTCACGCGATTTTGCGCAGGCCACAAATTACCGCCGCGTCGATCCCGACGAGATCACCGGCGCGGTTCCGCACGCCGCTAATGAAAAATGCAACGGCAACGGCTGCGGCGAATTCGTAGCCATCACCTGCCAGCGCTAAGCCAAGCCGCTGGCCAGACGGGGTTATTGCCACACCGGCGCCCCGGAAACGACGTGACGCTGCCCCGAGAAACGGCTATTGCAGCGGCCTTGCCCGCGCGCTTTGGCGTTGATCGCCGCGCGGCGTCGTTTTAATGGCCGGATATGCCCAATAGCTCCCGTTCTCGCTTCTCCCGCTGGTTTCTGAGTTGCGCCGTGCTGGCCGGCATGTCCCTGCCCGCCACGCATGCCCTGGCGCAAGTGCCGCCCGGCCCGCCCGGTCCGGCTCCGCAAGGCGCGCCGCAGCCCAATCCGCAGGCCAATCCGATGTGCGGCCGGCTCGAAGGCCAGCTGGCGGCGATCGACCGCGGCGGCGGCTCCGGCGACCCGGCCAAGGACGAGCAGATCCGCCGCTACCAGGACGCGGCAACCCGCCAGCAGGGCGAACTCGATCGCGTGACGGCGCAGGCCCGGCGCATGGGCTGCGACAGCTCCGGGTTCTTCTCGCTCTTCAACAACAATTCGGCGCAGTGCGGTCCGGTCAACACCCAGATCCAGCAGATGCGCGCCAATCTCGACCAGATCACCGCCAATCTCGAGCGGCTGCGCTCCGGCGGGCTCGGCGGCGCCGACCGCGAGAACCAGCGCCGCTCGGTCCTGACCGCGCTGGCGCAGAATAATTGCGGCCCGCAATATGCCGCGGCCGCGCGTGGCCCCGGCAACTTCCTCGAGAACCTGTTCGGCGGCGGTGGTGGCGGCAATCCCAACAATCCGCTGCCCCCGCCCGATGCGCAGTATGGCGCCCAGTCCGGCACCTTCCGCACCGTCTGCGTCCGCACCTGCGACGGCGCCTATTTCCCGATCTCGTTCGCGACGGTGCAGGCGCGCTTCGCCGCCGACGAGCAAATCTGCAAGGCGCAGTGCCCTGCCGCCGATGCCAGCCTGTTCACCTACCGAAATCCCGGCGAGGACATCAACCAGGCGGTCTCGATCAGCGGTGTGTCCTACTCGTCGCTGCCGAACGCCTTCAAGTACCGCACCGAGTTCAATCCGTCCTGCTCCTGCAAGCCGGCCGGCCAGAGCTGGGCCGAGGCGCTGAAGGCGGTCGACGACAAGGCGTCCGCCGAGCAGCAGGGCGACATCATCGTCACCGAGGAGAGCGCGCGGAAGATGCAGCAGCGCGCCCAGACCAAGGCCGCCGCCGGCAAGAAGGGCGCGCCCGCCGCCGCAGCTCAACAGCAGCCCGCCGCCGCTGACGCCACGGCACCGGCGGCCGCGCCGGCGAACGACGGCCAGATCCGCACCGTCGGCCCGACCTTCATCCCGAAACGGTAAAGAAGAGTTCAGCCCTCGAACGCTTCCGCCGACGCGCGCGAGGTGCGCGCCACCAGCGTCTCGTCGGGCGCCGGCAGCGCCTTGCCGAAATCGCGGAAGCGGTTGGTGATGGGATAGCGGCGGTCGCGGCCGAAGTTCTTCCGCGTCACCTTCACCCCCGGCGCCGCCTGCCGCCGCTTGTATTCGGCGATGTTGAGCAGGCGATCGACCCGGGCCACCACGTCTCGGTCGAAGCCGGCTTCGATGATGGTCGCCAGCGGCTCCTCGCGCTCCACCAGCCGCTCGAGGATCGCGTCCAGCACGTCGTAGGGCGGCAGCGAATCCTGGTCGGTCTGGTTCTCGCGCAGCTCCGCGGTCGGCGGCCGGATGATGATGTTGACCGGGATCACCTCGCCTGACGGCCCGAGCGCGCCGTCCGGCTTCCAGCCATTGCGCAGGCTCGACAGGCGAAACACCTCGGTCTTGTAGATGTCCTTGATCGGATTGAAGCCGCCGTTCATGTCGCCGTACAGCGTGGCGTAGCCGACCGACATCTCCGACTTGTTGCCGGTGGTCACCACCATGGCGCCGGTCTTGTTGGAGATCGCCATCAACAGCGTGCCGCGGGCGCGCGCCTGCAAATTCTCCTCGGTGATGTCGCGGTCCAGCCCCTTGAACACCGGCGCCAGAATCGTCTCGAAGCCGTTCACGGCATCGGCGATCGGCAGGATCTCGTAGCGGATGCCGAGCGCCGCGGCGAGCTTGGCGGCATCGTCGAGCGACACCTGCGCGGTGTAGCGGAACGGCAGCATCACGCCACGCACCTTGTCGGCGCCGAGCGCATCGACCGCGATCGCCGCGCACAGCGCCGAGTCGATGCCGCCGGAGACGCCGAGCAGCACGCCGGGAAAACCGTTCTTGCGGACATAGTCGCGCAGACCGAGCACGCAGGCCGCGTAATCGGCCTTGTCGCCCTCGAGCTGCGCCGTGATCGGCCCGTTGCAGCGCCAGCCGTCGGCGGTCTTGCGCCAGGTCAGCGTCGTGATGTTCTCCTCGAACGCCGGAAGCTGCGCCGCGACGGAAAGATCGGCATTCAGCGCGAACGAGGCGCCGTCGAAGATCAGCTCGTCCTGGCCGCCGACCTCGTTGAGATAGACCAGCGGCAGCCCGCTCTCAGTGACGCGCGCGACGACGATCGACAGCCTGAGGTCGGCCTTGTCGCGGGCATAGGGCGAGCCGTTCGGCACCACGAGAATCTCGGCGCCGGTCTCGGCGAGACATTCGACGACGTTCTCGTATTCTTCGGACTCCTCGAGCCAGATGTCCTCGCAGATCGGCACGCCGATACGCACGCCGCGCACCGTCACCGGGCCCGGCGCCGGGCCGCGCGCGAACAGCCGCTTCTCGTCGAACACGCCGTAATTCGGCAGATTGGCCTTGAAGCGCAGCGCGGCGATGCGGCCGCCGTCGAGCAGCGCGCAGGCATTGTAGAGCTTGCCGTCCTCGACCCACGGCGTGCCGATCAGCATCGCTGGGCCACCATCCCTGGTCTCGCGCGCCAGTTCCTCGATCGCGGCGCGGCAGGCCGACTGGAACGCCGGCTTGAGCACCAGATCCTCCGGCGGGTAGCCGGCGATGAACAGTTCCGACAGCACCACGAGGTCGGCGCCGTCGGCCTTGGCTTTCTCGCGCGCGGCGCGCGCCCTCGCGGCGTTGCCGGTGACGTCACCGACCGTCGGATTGAGTTGCGCCAGGGTAATCTTGATCTGTTGTTCGCTCATACGCTTAAGTTGTCCTGCACAACAGCAAACTTCAATCACCTTCCGGTCATGGTGCGATTGCAGAAATCGCACCATGACCGGCGGGAGCTTCTTTTGAGCATGATCTGATCGGAAAACCGGTTCCCACTTTTCCGGATCATGCTCGGGAATCAGAACGCGCCCATGCGTTCGGCGAGGGCGAACAGCCAGAACAGGCCGGCCATGACGAGCGCGACGCCGACCGCGGCCGAGCCCATGTCCTTGACCCGCCCGATTTGCGGATCGTGATCCATGGTCAGGCGATCGGCGAGTTTCTCGATCGCGGTGTTGAGCAGCTCGATGACGAGCACCAGCACCACGGTCGCGACCAATTCGACCCGGCGCATCACGGTGGCGCCGACCAGCCAGGCCAGCGGCAGCGACAACGCCAGCGCCACCACCTCCTCGCGAATCGCCTGCTCCGAGCGAATGGCGAATGCCAGCCCGTTGCGCGAGTTGATGGTGGCTCGCCAGAACCTCAGCAAGTCACTGCCCCCAAGTCACTGCCTGCCCCCAAATCACAACCCCGCAGCGGCCGGCATCGGTTTGACCTTGCCGGCGCGCTCCTGCTTCAGGAGCTCGGCGATCAGGAAGGCCATGTCGATCGACTGTTCGGCATTGAGACGGGGATCGCAGACCGTGTGGTAGCGGTCGTTGAGGTCCTCATCGGTGATGGCGCGCGCGCCGCCGATGCATTCGGTGACGTCCTGTCCGGTCATCTCCAGGTGCACGCCGCCGGCATGGGTGCCTTCAGCAGCGTGGATCTGGAAGAACGACCGCACTTCCGACAGCACGCGGTCGAACGGCCGCGTCTTGTAGCCCGAGGTCGAGGTGATGGTGTTGCCGTGCATCGGATCGCACGACCACACCACTTTGCGCCCTTCCCGCTGCACGGCGCGGATCAGGCCGGGCAGATGGTCGCCGACCTTGTCGGCGCCGAAACGGTTGATCAGGGTCAGGCGCCCCGGCTCATCGTCGGGATTGAGGATATCGATCAACTTCAACAGCTCGTCCGGCTTCAGCGACGGGCCGCATTTCAGGCCGATCGGATTCTTGATGCCGCGGAAATATTCGACATGGCCGTGATCGAGCTGACGGGTGCGGTCGCCGATCCAGATCATGTGGCCGGAAGTCGCGTACCAGTCGCCAGTGGTGGAATCGACCCGCGTCATCGCCTGCTCGTAGCCGAGCAGCAGCGCCTCGTGGCTGGTGTAGAAATCGGTGGCGCGCAGCTCGGGATGGCTCTCGAGGTCGAGGCCGCAGGCGCGCATGAAGTTCAGCGCATCCGAGATGCGGTCGGCCAGCTCCTTGTAACGGCGTGACTGTGGCGAATCCTTCAGGAAGCCGAGCATCCACTGATGCACGCTGCCGAGATTGGCGAAGCCGCCGGTGGCGAACGCGCGCAACAGGTTCAGCGTCGCGGCGGATTGCCGATAAGCCATCAGCTGACGCTGCGGATCGGGAATGCGCGCTTCCGGGGTGAAGGCGATGTCGTTGACGATGTCGCCGCGATAGCTCGGCAGCTCGACGTCGCCCTGCTTCTCGGTCGGCGACGAGCGCGGCTTGGCGAACTGGCCGGCGATGCGGCCGACCTTCACCACCGGCAGCGCGCCGGCATAGGTCAGCACGACCGCCATCTGCAGCAGGACGCGGAAGAAGTCGCGGATGTTGTTGGCGCCGTGCTCGGCAAAGCTCTCGGCGCAGTCGCCGCCCTGCAGCAGGAAGGCCTCGCCGGCGGCGACCCGCCCGAGCGCCTTCTTCAGGCTGCGCGCCTCGCCCGCGAACACCAGCGGCGGAAAGGTCGCCAGCTGGGCCTCGACATCGGCCAATGCCTTGGCATCGGGATAATCGGGCACCTGCAGCACCTTCTTGGCGCGCCAGCTATCGGGTGTCCACCGCTCGGACATGAGGTCAACTCCTGAGCAAAAACCGCGACTTATCACGGCATGAGGAAAGCCCGGCTTATACACAGGCCCCCGCTTTCCCGCTAGAAGGATTCCTGCAATCTGGTCAAGCCCTTGCAGGGAAATCCGAATTCGCATTTGGTAGAGCATAGCATGAATGCCGGGGAAATCGCCGTGGCCTCCGCCGCGCTGGACGACGTTTTTAGCGACGACATCGTCGTGCCGGCCGCAGATGGCTATCCGCTTGCCGCGACGCTGTTCCTGCCGCGCGGCACCCGGCGCCACGCGGTCCTGATCAATTCGGCGACCGCCGTGCCCCGCAAGGTCTATCGCGGCTTTGCCGGCTACCTCGCCCGCCGCGGCGCGGCGGTGCTGACCTACGACTACCGCGGCACCGGCGATAGCCGGCCGATGGCGGCGACCGGCCTCAACAAGCCGAAATCGTTGGCCGGCTTCAAGGCCACGATGGCCGACTGGGCCGCGCTCGACGCCACCGCGGCGGTGAGCTGGATGCGCGAGCGCTACCGCAACCTCCCCTTCGCCTATGTCGGCCACTCCTTCGGCGGCCAGGCGCTCGGGCTGCTGGCCAACAATGCCGAGATCCCGCGCGCGCTCCTGATCGCCTCGCAGGCTGCCTATTGGAAGCTGATGGCCTTGCCCGAGCGCTACCGCGTCGTCGCCTTCATGAACGGCGTCGGCCTGCCGCTGGCGCGCACGCTCGGCTACCTCCCCGCCTGGGCCGGCCTCGGCATGGACCTGCCGAGGGGCGCGTTCGAGCAATGGCGGAACTGGGTGATGCGGGAGCGCTATCTGCTCGATGATGCCACGCTGACGGCGCGCGACAATTTTCCGAAGTTCAAGGGCAAGCTCCGCGCGCTTGTCATGACCGACGATACCTGGGCGACGCGGCCGGCCGTCGAATTGCTGTGCTCCGCCTTCACGTCGATCACGCCGGAGATCATCTCGATCCGTCCCGCCGACGCCGGCGCAAAAGCGATCGGCCATCTCGGCTTCTTCCGCAGCGAACACCGCGATGCGCTGTGGCGCGGCGCCGCGGAGTGGATTGAGGCGGAGGGGTAAGCGCAGCACTCTCCGGCGTCGTCCCTGCGAAAGCAAGGGACCCATACGCCGCGGCCTTTGTTGTCGTCGGGACTCGTCGTTCCGGCGCCGCGCAACAATTGAGATTTGGGGTAATGGGTCCTGGCCTGCGCCAGGACGACGATGAGGATGGTTCTCGCACGATACGATGCACCTGATGCGTAGCTCATCTCGCTGTCATCGTCCGCCTCGACCGGCGATCCGGTATTCCAGAGACGCTGGTGCTTGAACCGAGAGGCCGCGGCGTACTGGATCGTCCGCATGCGCGGGGGATGACACCAAAGAGAATGAGAGCTTGCTGCTCTTTCCACACGTCGTCCCTGCGAAAGCAGGGACCCATAACCACAGGGCTTTGTTGTTGAAACGGGTTGTGGCTCCAGCGCAGCAAGCCAACTGACGTCGGCGGCTATGGGTCCCTGTGAAAGCAGGGACGACACCGCATGTATTGCGCTGCCGGTGAGTCATACATTCGCATTCTCGCGACATGAATCGCGCGAGCTTTGCTCTTCAACTCGGATTCGCGGTCAAGATGATGGGTATCGCTTCGCTCCACCCATCCTACCAGTCTCACACCACCTTCCGCGGCGCAGCCGTCGCCGCGTCACCCGTGTTCGGCGTCCCGGTCGGTTCGATCAGCAGCAGATGCACCTCTTCCCTTGCGACAGGCCGATGCTCGACGCCCTTCGGCACGATGTACATCTGACCTGGCTTCAGCGTGACGGTCCGATCGCGCAGCTCGATGTCGAGGATGCCTTTCAGGACGAGGAAGAAGTCGTCGGTGTCGTCATGCTTGTGCCAGACGAACTCGCCCTGCACCTTCACCACCATGACGTCGCAGGCATTGAATTGCGCCACGGTGCGCGGCGACCAGTGGTCGGAGAATGTCGACAGTTTCTGCGAAAGATCGATCGCGCCGCTCATGATGCCTCCGGGTCCGGGCCAGCCTGCCGGACTCGTTAGCTCAGCCGTGCGACGCACTCAATGCACGCCCCTTAGCCTCTCCGGATACGCACTCGGCCCATTGTGCCTATTGATGTCGCAAGGCGCTTCGCCGTTGGTGGCCCGCCGCGCCAGCAGTTCCTTTTCGGCCTGATACCAGAGCTGATCCATCTTGCCCGGCGGCTCGCCGGCGTCCTTCCATAATTCGTAGGCGCGGGTCCGGATCTCCTGCTCGGTTGGGCCTCTCATGCGCGGCTCCCTCAATTTGAGACATCAAACTGTTTGAGAGTGGAACGGACAGCATAGCGCAAGGTTCCAGGGTGCGCGAGACGGCCGCGCGCCGATGGCGCGTCGCCTGTGCACAAGCGCCGTTGCGCAGACCATTCGCCGGAAACCGCGTTCGATTTGAGCGCGCGAAGCGGCCCTGAGGAAAAGTCCCGGGTGGATGTGCATGTCAACAAGGGTGCCCTAATTCCCGGGCACGAAGCGCGGCCGTCGGCGCCGGTCTTGCGGAGGCGCGCTACCCCTTCTGAGGTATGAAACCTTTGCCCCGCTTCCGCAGACAAAAACTCATCAGGATTTTGCCAACCTTCCTGGGGCTAGAGACAGCGCCGTCCGCATGTATTTTAAGCGGGCGGCGTTGGGCTGTCAGGCAGGGCTCATTCCCCGTTCCCCATCGCCAGGAGAGCACCAGGACGGCAGCGCCGGCCTGCGGGCTACCGCTACTCCGCCGCCTGGCGCACGTGGCGCGCGGTCGGGGTGCGCATCGTCACCAGCTCTTCGGAGGCGGTCGGATGCAGCGCGATGGTGGCGTCGAAATCGGCCTTGGTCGCCTTCATCTTCACGGCGATCGCGACGGCTTGGGTGATTTCGGCGGCGCCATCGCCGACGATGTGGCAGCCGAGCACGCGGTCGCTCGCCCCGTCGACCACGAGCTTCATCAGCACGCGGGTGTCGCGGCCGGACATCGTCGCCTTGATCGGGCGGAAATCGGTCTTGTAGACGTCGACGCGGCTGAACTGCGCCCGCGCCTCCTCTTCCGTGAGTCCGACGGTGCCCACCTCCGGCTGCGAGAACACGGCGGTCGGGATCGTGGCGTGGTCGACCTCGACCGCGCGCTTACCGAACACCGTGTCGGCGAAGGCATGGCCCTCGCGGATCGCAACCGGCGTCAGATTGGTGCGGTGGGTGACGTCGCCAACCGCGTAGATGTTGTCGACCGAGGTCTTCGACCAGCCGTCGACCTGGATGCCGCCATTGGCCGGATTGATGGCGACGCCGGCGGTCTCCAGCCCGAGATTGGCGACATTGGGATGCCGGCCGATCGCGAACATCACCTGGTCGGAGGCGATGCTCGAGCCGCTCGACAGGTGCGTGGTGAAGTCACGGCCGTGCTTCTCGATCTTCGCCACCGTGCAGCCGGTGATGATGGTGATGCCGCGCTTCTCCATTTCGGCGCGGACATGCTTGCGCACATCCTCGTCGAAGCCGCGCAGGATGTTGTCGCCGCGATAGATCACCGTGACGTCGGAGCCGAAGCCGGCGAAGATGCCGGCGAATTCCAGCGCGATGTAGCCGCCACCCTGGATCACGATCCGCTTCGGCAGCTCCTTGAGGTGAAACGCCTCGTTGGAGGAGATCACGTGCTCGATGCCGGGCACGATCGGCCCGTGATTGGGCGCGCCGCCGGTCGCGATCAGGATGTACTTCGCCGTCACCTTCTCGCCGGTGGCGAGTCTGATGGTGTGGGCATCCTCCAGCACCGCGCGGGTCTTCGCGATCCGTGCGCCCGACTTCTCGACGTTGGTGGTGTAGGCGCCCTCGAGCCGGGCGATCTCCTTGTCCTTGTTGGCGACCAGCGTCGCCCAGTCGAACGAGACCTGCCCGATGCTCCAGCCGAAGCCGGCCGCGTCCTCGATCTCGTCGTGGACGTGGCTGCCGATCACGAACAGCTTCTTCGGCACGCAGCCGCGGATCACGCAGGTGCCGCCCATCCGGTACTCTTCGGCGACCATGACCTTCGCGCCGTAACCCGCGGCGATGCGGGCGGCACGAACGCCGCCCGAACCACCACCGATGACAAACAGGTCAACGTCAAACTCGGCCATGGTAAATCTCAGCTCTAATCGCCGGAATTCGGCTTGATCAACTGCTTTCCCTCATCTTGAGGGCATCTAGTGTCCCGAATCCGAAGTTCGCATCATTTGCCGCACCTTCGGAGCGAACTTCGGATTCGATAAGGACACTAGCAAACTTATGATTCTAGTGTGCTTTATGAATGCGAAGTTCGTGAAAGTGGCTGCCGCGAAATCGCACGAACTTCGCATTCAGCACACTAGTCTTTCACCGCCGTCATTGCGAGGAGCGATAGCGACGAAGCAATCCATCTCTCCGCTTGTGGGACAATGGATTGCTTCGCTTCGCTCGCAATGACGTAGATTAGTGCGGCGCACTCAACTTGACGCCCGTCATGCTGAGGCGTCGTTTAGATATCCTTGCCGCGCTTCTTCATCTCGGCCTTGAACTGGGCGTTGACGATCACGCCAAACTGCTGCGCCCACTGCTGCATATATTGCAGCGAATCGTTGATAGCCTTGGGCTCGGAGGTCAAAAGCTTCTGACCGAGCGGCGTCTTGTAGAAGATCACGAGATCCTTGAGCTCCTGCTCGGTGAACTCGGCGGCGTAGAGCTGCGCCATGCCCTCGCCGATTTCCTTCTCGCTGCCAGCCAGATTCTTGGCGATGACGAGCGCGACCTCGTTGAGATCCTTCTGGTAGTTCAGGTACTGCTGCAGCAGGCCGGTCTTGGTCTTCTCGATGATTCCAGGAACGGCGCCGGCATACATCACCGAGACGTTCTTCATCGTCAGGATTTCCTTGGCGTATCCGATCGCCGCGGGGGTCGACTGCTTGACGTCCTTGGGCATGGGGGGCAGCTGCGGCTGCTGCGCCATCGCCGGTGCGAGCGCCAGTCCAGCCGCCAGGGCCGCAGCCGACAAAAGTCCCGAAAAACGCTTCATTCCAAGTCTCCTTGCTTGCGGCCTCATGGCCGTTCAACAACCCGAATTCCCTGCGCGCCGGCCAGCACGGCGACGCTGCCAAGCCCGATGAACAGGCCGTGTTCGACCACGCCCGGAATCACGCTGAGCAAACCGGCAAGACGCGGCGGATCGCCGATCCGGCCGAGATGGGCATCGATGATCCAGTGGCCGCCATCGGTGACAAAAACGTGACCGTCCTTGCCCTTCCGGATCAGCATTTCGCCGGACACGCCCGCCTCTGAAAACGCCCGCGCCATCGCGGCCTGCGTTGCGGCGAGCCCGAACGGGATCACCTCGACCGGCAGCGGAAAGCGGCCGAGCACGTCGACCCATTTGCTGTCGTCGGCGATCACGATCATGCGATCACTGGCGGCCGCGACGATCTTCTCGCGCAGCAGCGCGCCGCCGCCGCCCTTGATCAGGTTGAGCGCCGGGTCGATCTCGTCGGCGCCGTCGATGGTGAGGTCGAGATGGTCGATCTCGTCCAGCGTGGTCAGCGGAACGCCGCAGCGGATCGCATCCGCGCGGGTCGCTTCCGAGGTCGGCACGCCGATCACCTTCATGCCCGACCGGACCTTCTGGCCGAGCAGCTCGACGAAATGCTTCGCGGTCGATCCGGTGCCGAGCCCGAGCTTCATGCCGTCGCGTACCTCTTCGAGCGCGCGCGCCGCCGCCTGGCGTTTCAGTGCGTCCATGTCCACGTGCCGATAGCCCCTCGGTTGGTCCGTTACGGGCCGCCATCGGGTGGCCCGGCGGGCGCATATCTAGCGTCGTTTTGCAGGCAGGAATAGCGGCAAGCGGACCAGTCTTTAGGCCGAAACGGCGTCCATCGCGGCCAAAATCGCCGAAAAACGCTGTTCGACCTCGGCCCGCATCCCGGGGTGGGTGAAAATGTAGAACTGGTCGTCGCGGATCGCGGCCAGCACCTGCCCTGCAACCGACGCCGGATCGAGACCGGCCTCCAGGCGTCGCGCGATCTCGGCGACGACAGCGGCCATCGGGCTTGCCGGATCGAGCTGACGGGTCGGGCCGTACTGCTCGCCGCGGTTGCGCCCGCTCTCGCCGATCCGGGTCCGCACAAAGCTCGGACAGAGCACGCTGACGCCGATCCCGAGCGGCCTGAGCTGCATGGCGAGCCCTTCGGACAGGCTGACGACGGCGAACTTGGTCGCCGAATACGGGCTCAAGCCGAGCCCGGCATTCATCCCGGCCATCGAAGCCGTATTGACGATATGGCCACCCTCGCCGTGCCCGCGGATGTGCGGCAGGGAGCTCCTGATGCCGTGCACGACGCCCATCAGATTGACGTCGATCACCCAGCGCCAGTCGTCGACCGAGATCGGGTCAATGCCGCCGCCGGCCGCGACGCCGGCATTGTTGCAGACGACATGGACCTTGCCGAAGGCGCGGAACGACGCCTCCGCCGCGCGATCGACGCTTACGGGATCGGCAACGTCGCAGACCACGCCGTGAACATCCGCACCGCCGGCGCGCAGCGCATCGACGGCCTTGTCCAGCGGACCGGTTTCAATGTCGGCGAGCATCACCTTCATGCCCTCGCGGGCAAAGGCGGTTGCCATCGCAAGTCCGATTCCGCTGGCCGCGCCGGTGACAAAAGCGGCTTTTCCGGCAAGTTCCCGCATCTCACCCTCCCTATCTCATGACGTGCCCACATCTACTCTTGCATCGCAGCGCCTGGCCCGATAGCCAAAAGCATCATGTCCGCCGCCTCTCCCCCCATCGTCGTATTCGATCTCGACGGCACGCTGGTCGACACCGCGCCCGATCTGATCGGCGCGCTGAACCATGTGCTCGACCGCGAGGGCCTGCGGCCGGTGCCGCTGGCGGCCGCGCGCAACATGATCGGCGCCGGCGCGCGCAAGCTGCTGGAACGCGGGCTCGAGGTGGAAGGACGCGCGGTCAGCGTCGGTGACCTCGACCGCTTGACCGCGGATTTCGTCGACTATTATGCCGAGCATATCGCCGACGGCTCGCGCCCGTTCGACGGGCTCGAGGCCGCGCTCGACCGGCTCGAGGCAAAGGGCCATCGCTTTGCGGTGTGCACCAACAAGCTGGAATGGCTGTCGAAGCTGCTGCTCGACCGGCTCGGCCTGACCAAGCGCTTCGCCGCGATCTGCGGCGCCGATACCTTCGGCATCGCAAAACCCGATCCGACGTTCCTGCGCGAGACGGTGGCCCGTGCTGGCGGCCGGCTGCCCCGCGCCATCATGGTCGGCGATGCCGGCCCCGATGTCGGGGTCGCAAGGCGCGCCCAGGTCCCGGTGATCGGCGTCGATTTTGGCTATACCGACGTTCCGATGACCGAGCTGAAGCCGGACCGGCTGATCAGCCATATGCGCGATCTGCCGGACGCCGTCGCCAGCCTGAGCGCGGCATAAACTTTCCACAACATACTGATATCGCTTGGCAATATTTAGCCATGCGATTCCACCATTAACCATCCTTTAACGAGCAGGGCCCCCGCTGTTGCGCCTCTGTTCCGACGCACCTATGGTCCGCTCCGGGGATTGTGGCTGATTGCCGCAGTAGAGTGTGGATCATGCATCGTATCATCGTGATTGCGGCCGCCGGGCTGAGCCTGGCCGGCTGCTCCTCCTTCTCATTGGATTCGTTCAAGTCGGCGCCACCGCCGATGCCGGTGCAGCTGGATTCGAACCCGCCGGGCGCCGATGCCGTGACCTCGCTCGGACCGGGCTGCAAGACGCCCTGCACTGTGTCGATCCCGGCGCCGGAGACCAACTTCTCCGTCACCTTCAACATGCCGAAGTTCCAGCCGGCGACGGTTCCGGTCACCGTGACCCGCGTTCCCGGCGACTTCACCACGCCGGCCACCACGACGCTGGATCCGAGTCCGGTGTTCGCCGAGTTGCAGCCGGCCGGACCGCCGCCGCGCGCGGCGAAGAAGCCGATACGGAAGAAGAAGCCGAAACCGGCTGCCGCTGCGGCGCCTGCCGCCGCTCCGGACTCCGCGTTCCCCGCCCCGAGCGCGGCTGCGCCGGCGCCGGCCGCGGCTCCGTCGCGCTAGCGCGGGCGGCTGCACCGGATTTGCACTGCACAAGAGCCCGGCCCAAAGCCGGTTTTTGTATTTGGCCGAGACACATCCGCGATTGCGATCATGCATCGCGCGATATGCCTCGCCTATCGCTTTGCATGTTGCGGATCATCCATACGATCATCCCTTGGGACGCATTGTGACAACGCGCCAACATGCATAGATTGCGGATGCCGGAGCCGATCACGGCGCGGCAGGCAGGAAACAGATTGCAAGGCCCGAACTGAATGAACGGATCCACGCAAGCACATTCCGACACGCTGTTTCGTCCGATGACCGATCCGTTCGGCCGGACCATCCGTTATTTGCGCGTCTCCGTCACCGACCGCTGCGACCTGCGCTGCTTCTACTGCATGTCGGAAGACATGACCTTCCTGCCGAAGGCCGATCTCTTGACGCTGGAAGAGCTCGACCGGCTCTGCTCTGCGTTCGTCGCCAAGGGCGTGCGCAAGATCCGCCTCACCGGCGGCGAGCCGCTGGTCCGCCGCAACGTGATGGGCCTGGTGCGCTCACTGTCGCGCCATCTGACCACGGGCGCACTCGACGAATTGACGCTGACCACCAACGGTTCGCAGCTGGCGCGCTTCGCCCAGGAGCTGGCCGATTGCGGCGTGCGCCGCGTCAACGTCTCGCTCGACACGCTCGACCCCGTAAAATTCCGGGCCATCACCCGCTGGGGCGACATCGACAAGGTGCTGTCGGGCATCGAGGCGGCGCGCTCGGCGGGACTCGCGGTCAAGATCAACGCGGTCGCGCTGAAGAACCTGAACGAGGACGAGATTCCGGCGCTGATGGAATGGGCGCACGGCAAGGGCATGGGCCTCACCTTGATCGAGGTGATGCCGATGGGCGACATCGGCGAAGGCCGGATCGATCAGTACGTACCGCTGTCCTTGCTGCGCGCGCGGCTCGAGAAGCACTACACGCTGACCGATCTGTCCGACGACACCGGCGGCCCCGCCCGCTACGTCCGGGTCGCCGAGACCGGCGGCAAGCTCGGCTTCATCACGCCGATGACCCATAATTTCTGCGAATCCTGCAACCGGGTGCGGATCACCTGCACCGGCACGCTGCACACCTGCCTCGGCCACGAGGACGCCTCCGACCTGCGCCGGCCGCTGCGTGCCTCCGCCGACGACGATTTGCTGGCGGCGGCCATCGACCGGGCCATCGGGCTGAAGCCGAAGGGGCACGATTTCATCATCGACCGCCGCCACAACCGTCCGAGCGTCAGCCGCCACATGAGCGTGACCGGCGGCTAGTCTTCAAGCTCCCTCCCGACGCGCGGCCTGTCCCCCGATTACCAAGGCGGGACAACAGTTTGCCGCGGCGTCAATTTGTCCATTTTCCGATTGACGGCGTTCCATGGCGCTGATTTGGTGAATCAGCTTTCACGCTAGTCTGGCCAGCATAGGCCGCTGCCCTCCGTCGGCTCCTGTCGACGATTCCCGGCAGCCAAGAACGGCTGAAGCGGATTTCGGGGGAGGACGAACGTTTGCAACTGCTCCTGAAAGTGAGCCGTGGCTCCGTGCGCATGCGCGCGGCGGCCAGATGATGCTTGAAGAGATATTCGGCGCGCGGATGGCGCGACCGTGGAGATCGTGATGCGCCCATTGTTGGCATTAAGTCAGGCCATCGACCAACTCAACGAGAAGATCGGCTACATCTGCAACCTGCTGGTGCTGATCTCGTGCCTGGTCAGCGCCGGCAACGCCATGATCCGCTACGCGTTCAGCTACTCGTCGAACGGCTGGCTCGAGGCGCAGTGGTACATGTTCGCGATCCTCGTGATGTTCGGCGCCTCCTACACCTTCAAGCGCAACGAGCATGTCCGCGTCGAGATCATGTATCTGATGCTGTCCGAACGCGGCCAGCTCTGGCTCGACCTGATCGGAACGCTGTTCTTCCTGATCCCGGCCTGCCTCCTGCTCGCCTATCTGTCCTGGCCGTTCTTCTACCAGGCCTATGCAGTCGGCGAGATGAGCGGCAACGCCGGCGGCCTGCTGCGCTGGCCGATCAAGTTCGTTATCCCGTCCGGCTTCGTGATGCTTGCTCTGCAAGGCGTCTCAGAGGTGATCAAGCGGATCGCCGCGCTGCAGGGCTACGTGACCATCGACGCGAAGTATGAGAGGCCGACTCAATGATCACGCTGGAGATGATGCCGCCACTGATGTTCGGCGGCCTGATCGTAGCGATGCTGATCGGTTATCCGGTGGCGTTCACGCTCGCCGCCGTCGGCCTGTCGTTCGGGTTCCTCTCGATCTATCTCGGCTTCTTCGACCTCAACTTCCTGCAGGCGATCCCGGGCCGCATCTTCGGCAGCGTGCTGTCGAACGAGCTGCTGCTGGCGATCCCGTTCTTCACCTTCATGGGCGCGATATTGGAGAGATGCGGGCTCGCCGAGGACATGCTGGATTCGATGGGCCAGCTGTTCGGCCCGATCCGCGGCGGCCTCGGCTATTCCGTGATCATCGTCGGCTTCATCCTCGGCGCCATCACCGGCACGGTGGCGGCGCAGGTGATCGCGATGGCGCTGATCTCGATGCCGGTGATGATCCGCTACGGCTACAACATCCGCTACATCACCGGCGTGCTCGCCGCCTCCGGCACCATCACGCAACTTGTCCCTCCCTCTCTCGTCCTGATCGTGCTCGCCGACCAGCTCGGCAAGTCGGTCGGCGACATGTATCTCGGCGCCTGGGGCCCATCGGTGTTCCAGATCCTGCTGTTCGCCGGCTACACCTTCCTGCTCGGCATCTTCAAGCCGAGCCATGTCCCTGCGGTGCCGATCGAGGCGCGCACGCTGACCGGCTGGGCGCTGTGGAAGAAGTGCCTGCTCGGCATCATTCCCTCCGCCGTGCTGATCTTCGTCGTGCTCGGCACCATGATGATGGGCCTTGCGACCCCGACGGAAGCCGGCGCCATGGGCGCGGTCGGCGCCATCGTGCTCGCCGCCATCCACCACAAGGATTTCAGCGCCACCGGCAACAAGGTGCTGATAACAGGCGTGATCGCCGGCGGCATCGGCACCATCATCGCGATGCTCTACAGCGAGAACCTGATCTTCAAGCTCGCCTTCGCGATCACCTACGCCGCGGTGGTCTGGATCTGCCTCGAGGCCGTCAAGATCCGGGACCTGCGTGACCTGATCAAGCAGGGCTACGAGACCACCATGCGGATCACCTGCATGGTCACCTTCATCCTGATCGGCTCGACCTGCTTCTCGGTCGTGTTCCTCGGCGTATCCGGCGGCACCTGGCTGGAGCACCATCTGACCTCGCTGCCCGGCGGCGTCTGGGGCTTCCTGATCTTCATCAACCTGTTCATCTTCTTCCTGGCGTTCTTCCTCGACTTCTTCGAGATCGCCTTCATCATCCTGCCGATGGTGGCGCCGATCGCGCAGAAGGTGCTGGCGCCGGTGGTCGGCCCCGACGCCGCGCTGATCTGGTTCGGCGTGATGCTCTGCGTCAACATGCAGACCTCGTTCCTGCATCCGCCGTTCGGCTTCGCGCTGTTCTACTTGCGCGGCGTGGCGCCCAAGGAAGTGAAGAGCTCGGACATCTACTGGGGCGCAATGCCGTGGATCGGCCTGCAGGCGATCATGGTGGCGCTGGTGATCGCGTTCCCGGTCGTCGTCACCGGACTGCTCGACAAGCCGCTCGATGTCGACCTCAACAAGGTCAAGATCGAGGTGCCGCAGATCGACCTGCCGCCGCTCGACTTCGGACAACCGAAGCAGTAGCCGGGATCAGCGCATTCGGCGTGCCTGGAGCATTTCGGTTCTGATTAAATCAGAACCGAAGCCTTGGATTCTTGTTTTACGCGTTTTCTTCGCGCGAACCGGCGTCCACTTCGCTCGAAAGCGCTCTTGCGGGCGCAAGGCACACCGCTGTTGACGGCACCGGCGAGGCCTGTGAAGACGAGGATACGGATCGTCCTCCAACTCACAGATCGCCGCCCATGCCTCAACTGCGTCCCGCCCACTCGCTCATTCGCCCGCTGATGCTGTCGCTTGGTTTGGCGCTTGCCGCGCCCGCAGCGCATGCAGCCGACCTTCGCGCGCTGGCGCAACAGGAACAGCAGCCGCTGCTCGACACCCTGCGCGACCTCGTGCAGATCGAATCCGGCAGCAAGGACATCGAGGGCCTGAACCAGCTCGCCGAGCGGATCGCCGGCCAGCTCAAGCAGCTCGGCGGCACGGTCGATATCCTGCAGACCACCGATATCTACCGCCTCGACGACACGCCCGAGAAAATCGGTCCCGCCGTGCAGGCCGTCTTCAAGGGCACGGGCAGCGCGAAGATCATGCTGATCGCGCACATGGATACGGTGTATCTCAAGGGCATGCTGAAGGACCAACCCTTCCGCATCGATGGCGACAAGGCCTATGGGCTCGGCATTGCCGACGACAAGCAGGGCGTCGCCACCATCCTCCACGCCGTGGAGTTGCTGCAGAAGCTGAACTTCAAGAATTACGGTACGCTCACCGTGCTGATCAATGGCGACGAGGAGATCTCTTCGCCCGGCTGGCGCAGCACCATCACCCGCATCGCCGCGGAACAGGATGCCGTGTTCTCGTTCGAGAGCGGCGGCGCCGACGGCACGCTGCGCCTCGCCACCAGCGGTATCGGCTCGGCCTATCTCACGGCGCACGGCAAGTCGTCGCATGCGGGCGCCAGGCCCGAAGGCGGCGTGAATGCGCTCTATGAGTTGTCACACCAGGTGCTGCAGATGAAGGACCTGTCCAAGCCGGAGCAGGGTCTGAAGCTGAACTGGACGGTGTCCAAGTCCGGCACCAACCGCAACGTGATCCCCGCCGAAGCCACCGCCCAGGCCGATGCGCGTGCGCTCAAGGTGGCGGATTTCGACGAGCTCGAGAAAGCCCTGCAGGACAAGATCAAGAATCGCCTGCTGCCGGACTCCAGGGTGGACGTGAAGTTCGAGGTGCGCCGCCCGCCGCTCGAAGCGAGCGACGCCTCGCGCCGCGTGGCCGGCCACGGCAAGACGATTTATCAGGAACTCGGCATGTCGCTGAACGTCGCCGAGCGGGCCACCGGCGGCGGCACCGACGCCGCATTTGCCGCCCTCAAGACCAAGGGCGCCGTGGTGGAAGGCATGGGCCTGTCGAGCTTCGGCGCGCACTCCAACGATGCCGAATACGTGCAGATCAACAGCATCGTGCCGCGCCTGGTGCTGACCACACGCATGATCATGGACCTGTCCGACGGCAAGGTGAAATAGGTCGGCAAGGCCGCAGGCCGGCTCAGGACGCCGCCGGCTCCGCCTTGGCGAGGCGGAAGCGCAGCGTGAACTGGGCGCCGCCGGACGGCAGGTTCTCCACTCTTACCGTCGCATCGTGATCGTCGACGACGCCGCGCACGATCGAGAGCCCGAGCCCCGCGCCGTCGGTGCGCTGGCGATCGCTGCGCCAGAAGCGCTGGAAGATCAGGCCCCGCTCGGCGGGCGCAATTCCCGGCCCGCAGTCGCGCACCTGCACCGAACCATTGTCGTGCACCTCGACATCGACCGAGGTCCTCTCGGCGGTATACTTGATGGCGTTCTCCGCCAGATTGAAGATGGCCCGCTGCAGCATCTCCGCATTGCCCCTGACCTGCACCGGATTGTCGGTGCCGCGCAGCGCGATGTCCTTCTGCTGCGCCAGCGCGTAGGGCGCGATCGAGCCGACCACCTCGGCGCACACCGCACGCAAATCCGCGGTCTCGCCGGGATCCAGCACCAGCGTGTCGAGCTCGGCGATCTCGAGCAGCTGGCTGACGATGCGGCTCATGCTCTCGATGTCGGCATGCAGCTCCCTGGTCCCCTTGGCCGCATCGAGCGTCTCGATCCGGGTCCTGAGGATCGCAAGCGGCGTGCGCAACTGATGCGCGGCATCGGCCGTGAACTGGCGCTGCACGTGAAAGCCTTCCTCAAGGCGATCGAACGCCTGGTTGACGGCCGTCACCAGCGGCAGGATCTCGCTCGGAATCCCCTCCGTCGGAAGGCGGATATCGGTCCTTGCCGGCCCGATGCTTCTCGCCTCCTCCGAGGCCCGCAACAGCGGTGTCACCGCGCGGCGGAAGATCAGGATGTCGGTGGCAAGCAGGATCAGAAGGATCGGGATGGTGATCCAGCCAACCCGCCGGAAGAAATTGGAGACGATGTCGTCGATGATGACGTCGCGATGCGACAGGTCCTCGGCGACCAGGATGCGCAGCGTCTGGCCGCCGAGCAGCTTGGTGACGCTGGCACCGGAAATCCGGTTGGCGGACGCCGGCAGTCGCGGCGCCTCGCGATGCGACGAGAACAGCAGATGACCGTCGGCATCGTAGATGTCGTAGCGGTAGCGGCCATAGGCGTCGGAATAGAGCCCCCTCAGGCTGTCCGGCAGGTTGAGCTGCACCTTGCCCGCGGCATCGACCGAGAGGTTCTGGCCGAGATCGGCGGCCTGGTCGCGCATCGCTTCGCGATGCAGCTGATTAATCTCCGAATTCAACAGCCACAGCAGCAGCAGCGGCAGGAAGATCGCCGCGACCGCGACCGCCACGATGTGCAGGAACACGATCCGCGACGTCAGCGACTTGAAGCGGAACACGCCTACTTCTCCTCCGCCATCAGATAACCGACGCCCCGAATGGTATGGATGATGACCCTGGCGCGGTGCTCGGCGAGCAGCTTGCGCAGCCGCGACACGTAAACCTCGACCGCGTTCGAGGCGACCTCGCCGGCGAGGCCGAAGATGTGGTCCTCGACATTCTTCTTCGGCACCACCCGCCCCTGCCGTCGCAACAGGATCTCCAGCACCGACGTCTCGCGCGCGGAGAACACGTGCGGAGCGCCGTCGACGAACACCTGCTTGCTCTCGGTGTCGTAGACCAGATTGGCGAGCTTCAGCGAGGAGCCGAGCAGCTGGCCGGGCCGACGCAGGATGGCTTCGAGCCGCGCCACCAGCTCCTCCAGCGCGAACGGCTTCGCCAGATAGTCGTCCGCGCCGCTGCGCAGGCCGCTGACCCGATCCTGCAGGCCGCCCCGCGCGGTCAGCACCAGGACCGGCAGCGGATCGGTCTTGCGGCGAAGCTCCGACAGCACCGACAAGCCGTCGCCGTCGGGCAGACCGAGATCGAGGATCATGGCGGCATAACTGACGCTGCGCAGCGCATCGCGCGCCTCGGCAACGCTGTTGACGACATCGGACTCGTATCCCGCCGCCATCAGCCCGCTGGCCAGCAGCCGCGAGAGCTCGACATTGTCCTCGACGATCAGAAGGCGCATCGCAGCAGTCCTGACTTCATTCAATCGATCTTCTGCTTGCTGTCGTCAAAACAAGACGCATGCGAAGGTGACGTCTCGATGGCGACACAAGCGCATGTTGCTCCAGCTCGTGTTACTGCCCTGAAAACAGATACCGCCTCCCCGCTGCAATCAAAATCTACGCCAGGCGCCTTTGATTGCGCCCGTGTAAGGCTGACGTCAGCTAGCCATGATAACATAACGGATTGCGCGTTCGCGCCCGGAGATCGAGAACTGGCAGCTGCCGCCACGGCCAGCGACCGGCGGTCATGCGTCTTCGCAAGCCGCGTCGCGCCGCGGCCGCGATCGCGGCATGAAAAAGCCCCGGCGCTTTCGCTCCGAGGCTGATTTCCTGTCCAACTCGCAGCAGTCACGCCTGCGAATGGCGCGCCATGAAATTGTCGTAGCCGACCTCGGCGACCTGGAACCATTGATAGCCGTTGTTGGAGAACGAGGTCAGCGAGTCATAGACCTTCTTGAAGTTGGCGTTGGACGCCGAAACCTCGGCATGCAGCTCCTTGGCGGCCTTGAAGGAAGCTTCCATCACCGCGGCCGGGAACGGACGCAGCTTGGTGCCGACCGCAAGCAGCTTCTTCAGTGCGATCGGATTGGCCTGGTCGTAGCGCGCCATCATCCAGTTGTTGGCGAGATGGCCGGCCTGCTCGAGCACGAACTGATAATGCTTCGGCAGCGCGTTCCACTTGTCGAGATTGATCATCGCCACCAGCATGGGACCGCCTTCCCACCAGCCGGGGAAGTAATAGTTCGGCGCGACCTTGTAGAAGCCGAGCTTCTCGTCGTCGTAGGGACCGACCCACTCGGCCGCATCGATGGTGCCTTTCTCCAGCGCCGGATAGATGTCGCCGCCGGCGAGCTGCTGCGGCACCGCGCCGAGCTTCTGCATCACCTTGCCGGCAAAGCCGCCGATGCGGAATTTGAGACCCTTGAGATCGTCGACGCTGTTGATCTCCTTGCGGAACCAGCCGCCCATCTGGCAGCCGGTGTTGCCGGCGAGCAGCGAGGTGACGTTGTAGCTCTTGTAGAATTCGTTGAGCAGCTCCTTGCCGCCGCCCAGCATGAACCAGGCCTGGTTGAGGCGCATGTTGGGCCCGAACGGCACCGCCGAGCCGAAGGTGAAGGTCGGGTCCTTGCCGAAATAATAATAGGGCGCGGTGTGCCCCATCTCGACGGTGCCGTTCTGCACGGCGTCGAGCACCTGCAGGCCCGGCACGATCTCGCCCGCGGCAAAGGTCTGGATCTGGAATTTGTTGTCGGTGGCTTCACCGACCGCCTTCGCCATCAGCTCGGCGCCGCCGTGCAGCGTGTCGAGCGACTTCGGCCAGCTCGTCGTCAAGCGCCACTTGAGCTCCGGCATCGACTGCGCGATCGCGGGAGCTGCGACCGTGGCGGCGCCGGCGACGCCCAGACCCGTGACCTTGATGAAATCTCTTCGCTTCATTTGAATCCTGCCCTGTTCGATTGTGTTGTCCGAGCGTCGACTGCTTTCGATCGTCGCGCCGCTTTTCTTTTTGCCGTCATGACCGGTGACCGATCACACGCCGCCTTCGTGCCGAGGCTTCGGATGCGAGCATGGAGCATCCTCCTCACGAATGCCAGACGCAAAAAACCCGGCCTCCTTGCGGAGGCCGGGCAATGCGTTCGCATCGCGCGAACGCTCGTCCGAAAGGCTAGACGCCGATCAGCCGCGGGTGCGCGAGCGGATCATGAAGCTGTCGAAGGTGTATTCGGCGACCTGCCACCACAGATACTGGTCGGAGCGGTACGCCTGCATGGCCTCGATCGACTTCTTGAAGTCGGCATTCTTGGCCGAGATTTCACCCCACAGCTCGTTGGTCGCCTTGAGGCAGGCCTCGAGCACCTCGTTGGTGAACGGACGCAGCTGCGTGCCGCCGGCAACCAGCCGCTTCAGCGCGGAGGGGTTCTGCATGTCGTAGCGCGCGGCCATCCAGCTGTTGGCGTTGGCGGCGCCGTTGGCCAGGATCGCCTGGTAGTTCTTCGGCAGCGCGTTCCACTTCTCCAGGTTGACGAAGGAGTGCACGGTCGGACCGCCTTCCCAGAAGCCCGGGTAGTAGTAGTACTTGGCGACCTTCTGGAAGCCGAGCTTCTCGTCATCATAGGGACCGACCCACTCGGCCGCGTCGATGGTGCCCTTTTCGAGCGCCGGATAGATGTCGCCGCCGGCGAGCTGCTGCGGCACCACGCCGACCTTCTGCAGCACCTGGCCGGCAATGCCGCCGATGCGCATCTTCAGGCCCGACATGTCGGCGACGGTCTTGATCTCCTTGCGGAACCAGCCGCCCATCTGGGTGCCGGTGTTGCCGGTCGGGAAGCCGATCACGCCGAACTTCTTGAAGAACTCGTTACCGAGCTCCTGGCCACCGCCCTGGTACCACCAGGAGTTCTGCATGCGGGCATTGAGACCGAACGGCACCGACGCGTAGATCGCGAAGGTCGGGTCCTTGCCGACATAGTAGTAGGCGACAGTGTGCGACATCTCGACCGTGCCGTTCGAGGTCGCGTCCAGCGCCTGCAGGCCGGGGACGATTTCACCCGCCGCGAACACCTGGATCTGGAACTTGTTGTCGGTCATTTCGGCGACGTACTTCGACAGCTCGACGGCACCGCCATAGATGGTGTCCAGCGACTTCGGGAAGCTCGAGGTCAGGCGCCACTTGATTTCAGGCGAGGACTGCGCGATCGCCGGCGCGGCAACCGCCGTCGCGGCAGCACCGGCCGCAGAAACTTTCAAAAAATCACGACGCTTCATCGTACGACTTCTCCTTCAGGGGCGTTTCCCAGTGACCGCAAGCAGTTCTCCGGCAGGCGCGTGAAAGGCTTGCCGAGGCGCTCTGGGTCGGCCCTTTAACACGGAAGGCGGCTTCACGGAAACGCGACAATGGCATGACCGCGCCAATTAAACGAAAGTCTGATGGGGCTGGAAATCAGCCGGAAAATGCGCCTTCAGGCAGCGACGATGACGCTTGGCAGGTGGCCGCGGAGCTGCCGCCGACCGCGCGGTAAATCGCCGCGTGCGGGCCGTCCGGCCCGCTCTCAACCGTCGGGTTACCGGAGCAATCAGCGCCGCGTCGTCGCCCGCGCCTTCTTGGCTTGATCAGCCAAATACCGCCCGCGCCGGATCCAGCTTTGCGCGGTTGTCTTGCTGACGCCATACGTCTTGGCGATCGCCTCGGCAGCCTCGCCGATCGAGTCGGATTTCTTGGCCATGTTGAATGCCAGCCGGGAGGCCTCTGCGCGTTTCTCCCGCGTCAGATGTTTGCGGTGCTGTTTGTTTGCTTCGCGTGATGCTGCCATGTCGATGGTCGCCTCACGGCCCCTTCCCGCAGTTTTGGCTTCACCCGTGGCCGCCTTCCGCTGATCGAAGCGGTGGTACGATTCGGCCACTCCTGCATAAACATACAGGCCGGAACCGATTCAGCAATCGTCCAGAGGCACCAAGGGCCACGGGCCTGTGAAGAAAGCCGCCGGGCTCCCGACACTTCGCGGCCAATCGGCCCGGCGGGACAGCAGCGCAGGCTCAGGCTGCCGCGATGACGCCTTGCAGCTGCTCGCGAACCTTGCCGCCGATCGCGCGGTAGATCGCCGCGTGCGGGCCGTCCGGTTCGCTCTCGACCACCGGGTTGCCGGCATCGGAGGCGGTACGGATCGCGATGTGCAGGGGGATCTCGCCGAGGAACGGCACCCCCAGCTTCTCGGCTTCGTGGCGGGCGCCGCCATGGCCGAAGATATCAGAGCGGGTGCCGCAATGCGGGCACTGGAAATAGCTCATGTTCTCGACGATGCCGAGCACCGGCACATTGACCTTCTTGAACATCGCAAGCCCGCGCCGGGCGTCGATCAGCGAGAGGTCCTGCGGGGTCGAGACGATGACGGCGCCCTTGAGCGGAACGTTCTGCGCCAGCGTGAGCTGGGCATCGCCGGTGCCGGGCGGCATGTCGACCACGAGCACGTCGAGCGTGCCCCAGGCGACGTCGCGCAGCATCTGGGTGATCGCCGACATCACCATCGGTCCGCGCCAGATCATCGCGGTGTCCTCCTCGACCAGGAAGCCGATCGACATGATCGACAGGCCGAAGCGCTGCAGCGGGACCATCTTCTTGTCGTCATTGAGCTGCGGCTTCTCGCGGATGCCGGTCAGCCGCGGCACCGATGGGCCGTAGATGTCGGCGTCGAGCAGCCCGACGCGCAGGCCGAGGTCGCGCAGGCCGAGCGCGAGGTTGAGCGCCGTGGTCGACTTGCCGACGCCGCCCTTGCCGGAGGCGACGGCGATGACGGCGGAGATGCCGGGGATCTCGGCCTGCCGGGCCATCGGCGATTGCCCGCCGGGCGGATGTGGATGGCGATGGGCGGACGCCGGCGGGACGCCGGCGGCCGGCCGCGGCGCCGGTGCCGCAGCGCCCGCCTTGCGCTCGGCGGTCAGCGCGATCATCGCGACGCTGACGCCGGGAATGGCGCGCACGGCGTTCTCGGCCTGCGCACGCACGCTCTCCCAGGCGCGGGCCTCCGCGGCGTCGACATTGATCGAGAAGAACACCTTGCCGTCGGTGACCGTGATCGCCGACAGCACATTGGCGTTGGTCAAGGCTGTGCCGCGTGGCGACATCACCTTGGCAAGGCAATCGAGAACCTGTTGCTGCGTCACGCTCACCGCGCATCTCCTGGAAAGTTCAAGAGACCGACCCATAGAGCGTTGCAGCGCAAAAGGCTACCTCGCTCCGACGTCGTCCCGCCGCTCGGCTGGCGCAGCCGAGCCGCCTTCCTTGGCGGCCTCGTAGTTGAGCTCGATCATGACCCCGTTGGGGTCGTTGACGAAGATCTGCCAGAGATCGCCGCCGGGAACCTGGCGCGAGTCGAATTCCATGCCCTTGGACTGAAGCCGCTGCCGCATCCCATCGAAGCCCTGACTGGCAAAGGCGACGTGATGGACGACGCCCGAGTCAGGCTTTTGTGCCTCGTCGGTCGCCGAAATATCGACCAGATGCACGACCGCCTTGCCCTCGCTGTACATCCACGCACCGGGGAACGCGAAGTTCGGCCGCGCGCCCTTTTCCAGGCCCAGGATGTCCTCATAGAACCGCACCGTGGCGGAGAGATTCCGGGTCCGGATATTGAAATGATCGAGCACACCGACGCTCATGCCCATGCGATATACTCCCTTTTTTGTGAAGTTCGTTGGTGGGCCAATCCTAGCACAAAACCGCCTTCTGCCATCCCACCAAGGCCGTTGCCCTCCGCTGCACAGGGGGTATGGTGCGGCTCCTTCCATGGACGGAATGCCCTGCCCGCCGCGAATTTGCCGGCAGGCGAAGGGCGATCACCACGGCAAATCACAAGGTATCAGACATGGCTAAAGTCGCTTTCCTCGGTCTCGGCGTAATGGGTTTCCCGATGGCGGGACATCTCGTGAAAAAGGGCGGCCATGAGGTCACCGTTTACAACCGGACCGCGGCGAAGGCGAAGGAATGGGCCGACAAGTTTGGCGGCAAGACCGCACCGACCCCGAAGGCCGCCG
This sequence comes from Bradyrhizobium australafricanum, assembly GCF_020329495.1. Taxonomy (NCBI): domain Bacteria; kingdom Pseudomonadati; phylum Pseudomonadota; class Alphaproteobacteria; order Hyphomicrobiales; family Nitrobacteraceae; genus Bradyrhizobium; species Bradyrhizobium australafricanum. Next base: position 334,811 of record NZ_JAGKJL010000001.1, read on the forward strand.
CCGAAGGCCAGGATTTCGTGATGTGCTGCGTCGGCAACGACAACGACCTGCGCGCGGTCACGATCGGCCCCGACGGCGCCTTCGCCGGGATCAGGAAGGGCGCGACCTTCGTCGATCACACCACCGCCTCCGCCGAAGTCGCCCGCGAGCTCGATGCTGCCGCCACCAAGGCCGGCTTCAAATTCGTCGACGCGCCGGTGTCGGGCGGCCAGGCCGGCGCCGAGAACGGCGTGCTGACTGTCATGTGCGGCGGCAGCGAAGACGCCTACGCGGGCGCCGAGCCGATCATCACCGGCGCTTACGCGCGGATGTGCAAATTGCTCGGGCCGGCGGGCGCCGGCCAGCTCACGAAGATGGTCAACCAGATCTGCATCGCGGGTCTGGTTCAGGGCCTGTCGGAGGGCATCCACTTTGCCAAGAAGAGCGGCCTCGACGTCGCCGCCGTGATCGAGACCATCTCCAAGGGCGCGGCGCAGTCCTGGCAGATGGAGAACCGCTACAAGACCATGAACGAGGGCAAGTACGATTTCGGCTTCGCGGTCGAGTGGATGCGCAAGGATCTCTCGATTGCGCTGGCCGAGGCCCGCCGCAACGGCGCCACCCTGCCCGCCACCGCGCTGGTCGACCAGTTCTATGCCGAGGTCGAGAAGATGGGCGGCAAGCGCTGGGATACGTCGAGCCTGCTGGCGCGGCTGCAGCGGTAAAACTTCCCACCATCTCGTCATGCCCGGGCTTGTCCCGGGCATCCACGTCTTTGGATCCACGAGAAGCAAGACGTAAATGGCCGGGACAGCCCGGCTATGACAACATGGAATTGTCGGACCCGGCGTGCGCGTGTGCGCCCGCCATCGCACAACAGCGGGACGCCCGCGCAAAAGTTAATTTAACTTCCCGTTTACGCTTTTCCTTAGCTCTTTAAGGCAACGCTTAATGATTTAGCGTCACAGATAGACAATGCAAAAAGCCCGCGCGGTTCGTGGGCAGGATTTGTGTTGTTGATGAGTAATCCCGCAGAAAAGCCTGAAGTTGTAGCGCTTCCGGCAGGACCTCAGGTGACGGTGCCGGTGAACAGCCGGCGCGTCGCCGCGCAGCGGGTGCGCGAGGCGCGGGATCGGTTAACGTCAACCAGTGGAACCCGCCCGGCGTTCGACGCCGAACTGCTCCGTCAATACGCCCAGACCCGGATCTCGGCGTCCTACGTCGTGATGCTGCTCGTGGTGGCAACCGGCGTGCTGTTTGGCCTCTGGATGAAGCCGATCGTGGCCGGCGCCTGGACAGTCGGCATCCTCTGCGTCCATCTCGCGATCATCCGCAGTTGTTCCCGCTTCCTCGCCGAACCAACCTCGGTCGCGGTCACCCGCAAATGGCGGACCCGCTTCGTGCTGCTCGACTTGCTCTACGGCCTGTGCTGGACCGCGATCCTGATCCACCCCGCCGGGCGCGATCTCGCCTCCAACACCCTGATGATGTTCTTGATGCTGCTGGTGATCGCGGTCTCCAGCATGCTGGCCGCGAGCCTGCCGATCGCAGCCCTTGCGGCAACCGTTCCGGTGACGGTCGGGATCGCGCTCGACCTCGTGCTCAACGGCGCGTTCGACAATTACGTGCTGGCACTGCTGGCGCTTGCGGCCGAAGGTTATTTCGCCCTGCTCGCGCACCGCCTGCATTCGACCACGCTGGCGACGCTGGAGGCCCGCGCCGAAAAAGATGCGCTGATCGGCGAGCTGGAACAGGCCAAGGCGATCTCCGACGAGGCGCGGCACCGTGCCGAATCCGCCAACGTCGCCAAATCGCGCTTCCTCGCCCAGATGAGCCACGAACTGCGCACGCCGCTCAACGCCATCCTCGGCTTCTCCGAGGTGATGAAGAGCGAGATTTTCGGCGCGCATACCGTGCCGGTCTACAAGGAATACTCCGCCGACATCCATAATTCCGGCGTGCACCTGCTCAATCTCATCAACGAGATCCTCGATCTGTCGCGCATCGAAGCCGGCCGCTACGAGCTGAACGAGGAGGCCGTGGCGCTGGTGCATGTCGTCGCCGACTGCCACCATCTCCTGAAGCTGCGCGCCTCCAGCCGCGGCATCACCATCCACGAGGTGTTCGAGCACGGCATGCCGAGGATCTGGGGCGACGAGCGCGCCATCCGCCAGGTCGTGCTCAACCTGCTCTCCAACTCGATCAAGTTCACCCCGCAGGGCGGCGAAATCTGGCTGAAGGTCGGCTGGACCGCGTCGGGCGGGCAATATCTGAGCGTCAAGGACACCGGAAGCGGCATCGCCGAGGACGAGATCCCGGTCGTGCTGGCCTCCTTCGGCCAGGGCTCCAACTCGATCAAGTCGGCGGAACAGGGCGCGGGCCTTGGCCTGCCGATCGCGAAAAGCCTGATCGACATGCATGGTGGCACCTTCACGCTGAAGTCGAAGCTGCGCATCGGCACCGAGGTGATCGTCACCTTGCCGCCGGAACGGGTGATGAGCGCGCTGGCGCCTATGGCGGAAGAAGCGCCGCCGATGCAGCCGCCGGAGCCCGTCGAGCCCGCGATGGGCGCCGACCGGAAACGCGTGCGCCGCAAGTCGATCATGAGTGCCGGCACCGGATTGTAGAGCATGTCGCGGAAGATCGTGACGCGGTTATCGCTAGAGCCCTTTCCGTTCCGATCGATTCGGAACAGGGCTCCAGATCTTGGTTCTGACGCGTTTTCTTTACGCGAACCGGTATCCACTTCGCTCGAAAACGCTTTGGCAATAAACCCAAGGCGTTCGCGCCAGGACCATGCTCGCGACAAAAAGCCGAGGCGTGATGCAGCACCCCACGTCAGCCGGCTTGCACTGGCCGCCGAAACCGTTCAACACTTGAACAATGAGCTCAGAGACGCCGTGTATCGCAGTCTGCATGATGGACCCCAGGACGAAGCTCTGCTTCGGCTGTGGCCGCACGCTCCCGGAGATCGCGCGCTGGCACAAGATGGACCGCACGGAGCGGCTGTCGGTGATGGCGACGCTGCCGGCGCGCATGGCCGAGGCTGGGCTCGAGTGCATGGAGCCATGTCCGAAGCGCGCGTGATCGGCGTTGCGGCGGGAGTGGCGCCGTGACCCGTATCCTCCTCGTCATCGTGCTGCTGATGGCAACCGCCGGCGCCGTCGTCGCCTATGGCGACCCCGAGCAGATCGCCCGCGCCAGGGAGAATCTGACCCAGATCTTCGGCCGCAGCATCACCGCCTCAGCCTCGACCTCCAGCTCCGCCCCCGCGGTGCAGATCGCGCGCGGCCAGGGCGGCGAGTTCGCGTTCCGCGCCAAGATCAACGGCGTCAGCGCCCCGATGGTGATCGACACCGGCGCGACTTCGGTCGTGCTCACCTGGGAAACCGCGAAAGCGATCGGGCTGCCGATCGATATGCTCGAATACAATGTCGACCTCGAGACCGCCGGCGGTCACACCAAGGCGGCGCGGCTGACGCTCGACCGGCTCGCGGTCGGCAAGCTGGTCGAGAAATCGGTGCCGGCACTCGTGGTGCAGCGCGGGCAGATGAAGACCAACCTGCTCGGCATGAGCTTCCTCGACCGGCTCGAGAGCTGGGGCGTTCGCGCCGACACGCTGAGCCTGACCGGCTACCCCGACGTCACCGGCAGTATCAACACCTCAAGCCGCCACCGGCGCGCGCGCACGGCCGTCGACTAGCGCGACGGCGCCTACTCCACCGCTACCGATCGTCGTCGTGAATCGACGACGGGTGCCGGCACAGCGGCGTGACCTGGATCTCCATGAACGGAAACAGCGGCAGGCTCGACAGGATGTCGTGCAATTCCTGCGCGCCGGAGACGTCGAAGATGCTGACATTGGCGTAGCGCCCCGCCACCCGCCACAGATGGCGCCAGGCCCCCGTACGCTGCAGCTCCATGGCGCGGACTCGTTCCGCATGTTTCAGAGCGTCGACCTTCTCGACCGGGAGATCGTGCGGAATCCGCACATCCATTTCGACGTGGAACAGCATGACAAGTGAACCCCTTCTGCGACAAGATGGAACGGCGTGGAGCCGCCACGCAACTGTGGCGGCTCCATTGATCCGTCTAACAGATCGTCAGCCCTGCACCAGACCGCGGCTGACGAGGTTGATGTCGTCGGGGTTGACGAGGTCCTTCGCTGTCCAACCGGAGACGTCGTAGTCGCTCATGCAGTTGCGCACGAAATCCTGCATGGCACCAAGGTCGCCGGTGGCGCTCGCGGCCATCAGCGTCTCGACGCGCAGGTTCTCGTAATTGCCCGCGTAGTTGCGCTCGTAGAGCTCATGCCGGCCGCCGAACTCGGAGCCGACCGCGTCCCAGAGCAGCTTCAGCAGCTTGATGCGGTCGATTGCGGCATAGCCGTTGGAGCCGCGCACGAAGCGGTCGAGATAGGGCCGGATCGCCTCGCTCTCCAGATCGGCCGAACTCGACGGCAGATAGATCAGGCCGCTCGCGACATGGCGCTCGATCAATTCCTTGATCCGCGGATAGGCCATCGGTGCGAACACACGATAGGCCAGCCCGTAGTTCAGGTTCGGCAGATTGTAGCCCTCGGTCCCCTGCCAGGCGATCGGCGATTTCACCATCGCATCCGCAATACCGTGGAATAGATTGCGCCAGGCGATCACCTCGCCCACTGCCGTCTGCACGCCGCGAAAATCCTTCGACCCGGTCGCCTCGACCGCCATCGAGAACAGGCCGGCGATGAAGTCGAGCTTGACGGCAAGTCGCGTCACGCCGTGCAGCGTGAATCGCGGGATGAAGCCCGAGGCCGGGAAGAACTGGTTGATCTTGTCGACATCGCCATAGATGAAGACGTTCTCCCAGGGCACCAGCACCTTGTCGAACACGAGGATCGAGTCGTTCTCGTCGAAGCGGCTGGACAGCGGGTAGTCGAACGGCGAGCCGGTTGCCGCCGCCGTGAATTCGTAGGACGAGCGGGCGATCAGCTTGATGCCCTTGGCATCCATCGGCGCCGTGAAGATCAGCGCGAATGACTTGTCCTTGATCGGAATACCGTAGTGGGCGATGAAATTGTAGTGCGTCAGCGCCGAGCCGGTCGCGACCACCTTCGCGCCCGAAACGATCAGGCCGGCGTCTGTCTCCTTCTCGACATGCATGAAGACGTCGCGCACCTCCTCGATGGCGCGGTCGCGATCGATCGGCGGATTGACGATGGCATGATTCCAGAAGTCCAGACGCTCCTGGGTCCGGGCATACCACTTCTTCGCATTGCCGGCGTAATCGCCATAGAAGCTTGAATTCGCCCCCAGCGTGCCGAGGAACGACGCCTTGTAGTCCGGCGAGCGGCCCATCCAGCCGAACGCAACCTTCTGCAATTCGGCAATCGCATCGCGGCCCTTGACGAGGTCGTCGGCCGTCTTCGAGCCGAGGAAGAACGGATGGGTCAGCTGTCCCGAGCCGGTGTCGGTCAGGACGCCGATCTGATCCTTCTTCTCATGGAAGCGGTCGTACCAGCGCGCCACCATCCGCGCCGAATTGCGAAAGGCAGGATGCTGGGTGACGTTCTTGACGCGCTCGCCGTAGATGTAGATTTCGCGGCCGTCCTGGATGCTGTCCAGGAATTCCGTACCGGTATAGACACTGGTGGTTGACGCTGGCACGTCGGCCCGCAGGGCAGCTGCTGTAGTCATGGGTTTCTCCTCCGCTTGTGTCGTTGGACCGGCGGCGTTGCCACACCGGCCCCAAGACCATCTCGTCACGCTCTTGGACGGCGTGACATCGGAGGAAACGCTACGCGCTCACCCGGAGCGGGCGAAAGGTATCACACCATACCGCGCAGACCGGCCCGGCTCGGGCTATGACTCGATGGCACGGACCGGAACGACCACGTGATCGCCGCGCTCTCCAAGGACATTCCGGATCGCAACCGGCAAATCATGACGAGCCTGATCCGCCACATGCACGACTTCTGCAAGGAGGTCGACCTGACCTTCGCCGAGTGGTTCGCCGCATGCGAATTCCTGCGCCGCGCCGGCGACATCTCGGACGAGAAGCGCAACGAGTTCATCCTGATCGCCGACATCCTCGGCGTCGAGGTGCTGGTCGACATGCTCGATCACCGCGTCACCGACGGCGAGAGCGAATCCACCGTGCTCGGACCGTTCTACCGGGAAAACCCGCCGGTGCTGCCCAAGGGCGCCTCCATCATCAAGAAGACGTTCGACAACGCGCAGACCGTCAAGGTCTCAGGGCGCATCAGCGACACTGCGGGGCGGCCGATCGAGGGCGTCACGATCGACGTCTGGGAAGACGCGCCGAACGGCCTCTACGACCTGCAGGATCCGGAACAGCCGGCCTACAATCTGCGCGGACGCTTCACGACCGACGCCAACGGCGAATATGCCTTCGTCGCGCTCCGCCCCGAGCCCTACCCGATCCCCTATGACGGCGCCGGCGGCGAGCTGCTGAAATACATGGGCCACCATCCCTGGCGTCCGGGCCACATCCACTTCATGCTTTCGAAGGACGGCTATCAATCGCTGATCTCGCAGATCTACGATTCCGAGACCAAGTATCTCGACAACGACTCGGTGTTCGCCGTGAAGCAGAGCCTGATCGGCAAGTTCGCCAAGGCTCCCACCGGCGCCGACACCGATCTGGTTCTCAACTTCGACTTCAAGCTCAAGAAAGCCGCCGCCGAACGGCTCGTCGCGGCCGAGTAAGACCCGTTACGTCCTGCCAGGCCCACCAGCCTGGCAGGGCTCATTCTGAACTGAACTGCGAGGACATATGAGTCGTGCCGTGATCGAAATCGCCGAGCCCGTGGAGCGCGTGCAGGCTCACGCAAAGGACACTGCGATCCGCAGCATCCGCGCCACCATCGTGGAGGCACCGACCCGCCGCCGGCACAAGCTCTCGAACACGGAAGTCACGCATCAGGGTTACGTGCTGGTGCGCGTCCTGCTCGATAACGGCGTGACGGGCATCGGCGAAGCCTCGACGCTCGGCGGGCCGCGCTGGGCCGAGGAGAGCGTGGAGTCGATCAAGGCCGCGGTCACGAATTATCTGGCGCCGGCGCTGCTTGGACAGCCTGCCCTCGCCTTCGAAGCCAATGCCTTGCGCATGAGCAAGGCCGCCACCCGCAATTTCGCGGCCAAGGGCGCCATCGAGTCCGCCCTGCTAGACGCGGCCGGCAAGACGCTCGGCCTCCCCGCCAGCGCGCTGCTCGGCGGCGCCGTGCGCGAGCGCATGGAGGTGATCTGGGCGCTGGCTTCCGGCGACAGCGGCCAGGAGGTGGAAGAAGCGAAAGAGAAGCTGCGGCGCCGCGAACACCGCCAGTTCAAGATCAAGTTCGGCTTCAACCGGCCGCAGGTCGATCTGAAGCGGCTGCAAGCGCTGCGCGCCGGCCTCGGCGACGAGGTGCGCCTGATCGTCGATGTCAACCAGGGCTGGACCGAGGCCGAATGCATCCGTTTCATGCCCGCGCTGGAGGAGCTGGATGTTGCCCTGATCGAACAACCGGTGTCGGCGCTGCAACTGGAAGCGATGGCGCGGGTCGCCGCCCGCACTTCGATCCCGTTGCTGGTGGACGAGGCGGCTTTCACCAAGGAAGAAGTCGCGCGCGCGGGCGCGATGGGCTGCGGCAGCGTCTACTCGCTGAAGCTCGTGAAGAGCGGCGGTCTGTTCGAGATGAAGCGCGCCGCGGCGGTCGCGGCCGCGCACGGCCTCGAGCTCTATGGCGGCTGCCTGCTGGAGAGCAGCATCGGCGCGGCGGCTCATCTCGCCGCCTTCGCCACCCTGCCCAGGCTCGAATGGGGCACCGAACACTTCGGTCCGCGAATCCTCGTGGAGGATCTAGTCGTCAACCCGATCAGGTTCGACGAGTTCGAGATCTGCGTCCCTGATGGCGCCGGTCTTGGCGTAGAGGTTGACGAGGACAAGATCCGCGCCTTTGCCCGGAAGGACTAGCCGGATGGCGTCGTTCCCGCGGACAATTGACAATCCACGGACCCACGCCCAGTCTTCGCGTCGGAATCATCGTCTCGATCGTGCGCACATGACCACGCGATATCGAACCCGGCAGGATTCTTCCGCCGCTTCCGCGGAAGCGCGCGAACAGGCGTTCGGCTAGCCGTGACCGATCGCGACGATGCCATGGATCTCAGGCGGCTGGTCTATTTCGTCGCCGTCGCCGAGGAACTGCATTTCGGCCGTGCCGCATCGCGGCTCGCGATCGCGCAGCCGCCGCTCAGCCGGCAGATCGCACAACTCGAGAGCGATCTCGGCGTCATGCTGATCGACCGAAGCCGCAGCCAGATCCGGCTGACCCAGGCCGGCAGCGTTCTTCTGGAACGTGCGCGCGACGTGCTGGAACGGCTCGACCGGACGCACCGCGAGATCAAGCGGATCGGCGAAGGCTTTTCCGGTCACCTGCGCGTCGCCTTCGTCGGATCGGCGACCTATGGCGTGCTGCCGAGCGTGATCCAGGCGTTTCGTTCGGCCTATCCTGACGTCGAGCTCGCGCTGTCGGCGATGAACAACGCCGAGCAGAAGCGCGCGGTGATCCAGCGCGAGATCGATATCGCAATCGCCCGCCCCTCGCTCGACGACGAGGAATTGAAGTCCGAGCCGCTGCTGCAGGAGCCGCTGATCCTCGCGCTCTCTGACACTTCGCCCCTGCTCGAGCAAAAGGTCCCGCGGCTGGCGGCGCTGAAGGCCGAGACGTTCGTCCTCTACCCGCGCAAGCCGCGCCCGAGCTTCGCCGACCACATCCTCAACATCTGCCTCGAAGAAGGCTTCATTCCGAAATCGCAGGTGCTGGCCCAGGACTACCAGACCGCGATCAGCCTGGTGTCGGTCGGCGTCGGCATCGCGCTGGTGCCGAAATCGGTCTCGGAGGCGGAACGGCCCGGCGTCGCCTACCGCGCCTATGAGGGACACAATCCAGGCACTGCACTGTCGCTGAACTACCGGCGCGACAACCGGATGCCGCATCTGTTCAATTTCCTGAAGGTCGCACAGGACGTCACGCGGCGTCAGCGCAAGCCGTAACGAGCGCCCTCAGGCCGCGACCGCCGCCGGCGTGCGATCGTCAACGCGTGCGATCGCCTCGCGCAGCACATCGATGTCAGCCCCCGACCGAACGCCGTTCTCCGCGAGGTGCCTGCGGAACGCACGCGCACCGGGGACGCCATGGAAGGAGCCGACGAAATGCCGCGTGATCGAATGCAGCCGCGTGCCTTCGGCAAGCTGCCGCTCGATATAGGGCAGCATCGCCGCGAACACGTCCTTCATCGTCGCGTGCGGCGCAGTCTCGCCGAACAGCTCGGAATCGACGGTGAGCAGCCGCCACGGCTCCTGATAGGCCGCCCGCCCCAGCATCACGCCATCGACATGCTTCAGATGCTGCTTTGCCTCGGCAAGGCTGGTGATGCCGCCATTGATGATGATGGGCACGTGCGGCAACGCTGCCTTGAGGCGATACACCCGATCGTAGTCGAGCGGCGGGATGTCGCGGTTCTCCTTCGGCGACAATCCGTTGAGCCAGGCCTTGCGCGCGTGCACGACAAGCGCATCCGCGCCCGCGGCAATCACGGCGCGCGCCAGCGTATCGAGCGCGACTTCCGGATCCTGGTCGTCGATGCCGATCCGGCATTTCACCGTGACAGGAATCCGCACCGCACGCTTCATCGCCGCAACGCCTTCGGCGACCAGCGCCGGTTCGGCCATCAGGCAGGCGCCGAAGCGGCCATCCTTCACCCGATCGGAGGGACAGCCGACATTGAGGTTGATCTCGTCGTAACCGAACTGCTCGCCGATCTCTGCGGCCGTCGCCAGATCGCGCGGGTCGGAACCGCCGAGCTGCAGCGCCACTGGATGCTCGCTGGCATCGAAGCCGAGCAGCCGGGCCCGGTCGCCATGGATGATGGCGCCGGTCGTCAGCATCTCCGTATAAAGCCGCGCCCGCCGCGACATCAGCCGATGGAAGACCCGGCAATGCCGGTCGGTCCAGTCCATCATCGGGGCCACAGAAAAGCGATAGTCTTGCGATTTCAATTATTTGCCTTAGGCTTCAATAGGATGAACCATGAACGTGTGCACTCCAAACTAGCCGAAATTGCACACGTTTGTACCCGCTTTGACCTGTCAGTGCACACGTCACGCACACGAAATAGGGAGTGCACACGGCCTTGGCCAGCTTCATTCAGCTGCCGTCCGGGAATTGGCGGGTCCAGGTCCGCCGCAAAAACCGCTACGTGGCGGAGACCTTTCGCCGCCGCAAGGATGGTGAAGATTGGGCGCTCGACATGGAGCGCAGTATTGATCGCAGCGGATCGCCTAAGCCGCGCGCTGCCGTCAAGGCTAAAACCTTCGGCGACATCGTCGATCTGCATGTTGAAGACATGCACGATGTCGGCCGCCCTCCCCGGCGATCCAAGGCGGCTGTCTTGGAGGCACTAAAGGAGGAACTGGGATCCACGAAGCTTCCGCGGCTCGACCGTCAACGGCTAATCGAATACGGCAGGAAGCGCGCGAAAGAAGGTGCTGGCCCAGCAACTCTCGCAATCGATATGTCGTTCATTAGAACCATCGCGACGCATGCAGCGGCCGTTCATGGCATGTATCCGCTGAAGAAGTTCGCCTGGCCCGCTTCGCGTTGAAGCATCTGGGTCTGGTCGGAAAGTCCAATGAGCGAGACCGGCGCCCAACTCAAGATGAGCTCGACGAACTCATTGAATACTTCGAGACCAATTCGCGACAGGTCATTCCGATGGGGCGCATCGTTCGGTACGCCGTTGCGACAACGATGCGGCAAGAGGAGATTTGCCGGCCCGACTGGCCGCTTGTCGACATGAAGAAGCGGATTCTCACGATCATCGACCGCAAGGATCCGAGAAAGAAAGACGGCAACAATCAGAAGGTCCCGCTTCTCAACCTAACCGGCTACGATGCCTGGGAGATCATGCTCCAGCAGCGCATCATCACCAGAGGTCAAGGTCGCGTATTTCCGTACAACCACCGTTCAGTCAGCAAGGCGTTTGCGCGGGCTTGCGAGGAGCTAAAGATTGAGGATCTGCATTTTCACGATCTGCGGCACGAAGGTACAAGCCGCCTCTTCGAAGCTGGGCTCACGATCGAAAAAGTTGCGCTGGTCACTGGCCACAAGGATTGGCGTACTCTGCGGCGGTACACGAAGCTAAACCCGGAAGAGCTCCACAAGCTACAAATTGCGCCACAGCCATCTCTGGAAGAAGTTGTCGAAGCGCTCACGAAAAATCCCCGGCCTATCGCTGGCTGAAGGTCTTGAAGAAGGATCGACCTCGATACCTGATAGTATTTCATCCATAGAGACTCGGGACAACAATTCGACCTCGCCGCCCCCCTGCCGAGGTACACGCCCGAGCCCGTTGACTCAGACAGCGTCCTTTGCGACCTTCAGCGGCGACGCCTTGACCGACTTGCTCGCGGGCTTCGCAGCGAACTGCATCGGCTCCTTCGTGAAGGGATTTACGCCCATCCGAGCTTCGGTGGCGGGCTTGTTCACGACCGACATCTTCGCGAATCCGGGAATGACGAATTCTCCAGACTCGTTCAGCTCTTTATATCCAACGGTCGCCATGTATTCGATGACCGACCTCACATCATTCTTAGAAAGCTGCGTGCCCTCTGCGATCGCATCGATCAATTGATTCTTGGTCATCTTGGCCATGTGTGGATTCCTTCTGCGCTCTGCCAGGACGCGGTCAAACCACGCAGGCGCGCTCTGATTCATGCCAACGGTTACGAAGTCACCGGGCTTAAAACCTATCGAGGCCCAAAACGCAAGCGGCAGTTCGGCGTGGGTTCCGTACGTCTCTTCCCAAGCAGCAGCATCGCTGCGGTACTCGTCATGGGCTTGTTTCGACAGCGGCAGGACGAACCAATCGTGCGCTCTTAGCTCCGCATAATCTGTCACGTAGGCAACTTAGATCTCACTTGTACCCGAAGCTTTTTTCTTATGTTTCTTGAAGCCTAGATCGTTGTCGAGAAATGCCTCAAGCATGAAGGGTATCAATTCAGCCACCTCTTCCTTCTTGCCATAGGTCTCTGCATAGAGGACAGCATACTCGCGCAGCCGCTGTGCGAGGGCCGGGGTGAGCACAATGGTCATCTTGACCGGCGTCCGATCGGGCAGCTTCGCAAGCTTCATCCCTCACCTGCCCCTAGCTACCGTCTGCATATCCTGGTATGGCTTCAATACTAGATCCTTCGAAACAATCACCCGCAGCGGCCATCCCGGCCGCACCGTGATCGTCGGCTGCACGTCGAGCTCGCGTTCTATTAGCCGTTGGCCCGCACGATTGGTCGTTTGCTGCGTGCTTTCCCGCAGCGCCTTGACGAGGTCGCTTTCATCATTGCCGATTGATAGTTGGGTCGTTGAGAGGCCAGATTTCCGGCAGGACCGACGAAAGCAGATCGATCGCCCGGTCGGTTTCCTGAACGAAGCGCAGGAGACGGTCCCTGTAGCCCTGCTCGCTTCTCTCGGCCGCCTTGATTTCCTTGAATGTGGCCCAGCGCGCCGAGCCGTATGTCGTCACGAGCTGATTTTGCCGCGCGCGCCAGACCGAGTTGACGATCGCAAACAGTGCGCCCGCAACGCCGCCAGCTGCAGCGATGGCTCCGCCCTCCTCGAATATCTCGGGCGCGTAAGCTTCATAAGCGAACCACCATTCGAACAGTCGCCAGGGCAGATAGACCGGATAGCCGGCGATCGCGAACCAGGGTTCACCCAACCGTTGCTGAAGGCCGAGGGCTGCGGCGGTCCATTGCGTCGCTCCCCAAGTCGACGCGACGACGATGCCGAGTACGATCGTGATCTGACCGACGTAGATCTTTGCTGGAAACATTCGCCGCCCCATCCACCCACGCGACGTGAGCGGCACGATGAAAACGGCGAATACGGCGAGCCTTCAATCGAAATAAAACGTCGCGCCGTCAGCGAGCGCGAGTTCGATCAAGCCCAATCAAGTGCCGAAGTTGAAGATCAAGATCAGCACAGCGTCATCGACTGCTTCAACAGCGCGTGAACACCTGGCGCAAATTGCGTCTCGTTGTCATGCCGCGCTCAGCACCGGGCTATCGGTTGCTCAACATCGAAGAGACGTGCCTCTTTCGGCACGGCGACGCGTGGCCACGCGTCGATTCTGCATGACCGAGCTGCTTCTCATTGTAAGCGGGCCGCGAAGTGCCGGACGGGTCAGCGATGAGCATGTTGTTCGAGCAAATGCCCGCAAGGCGTGGACATGCCGATCACGCTCATGGTTGTTGGTCTCGGCGCGCAGGGAACAACCTGATTGATGACGTCGACATGATCGGCATGTCGATCTCCGCCGGCTGGGCATGCATGGTCGGCCGATCTTCTTGATGCCCGAGCTTGTGCTGCTGCTGGTCGAGGCGACGTTGCGGCCACGTCGGTGTTTGGCCTGCCGTCCGCGGCTCACTTCAGACGAGGTGATGGCGTGTCGGTAGATTTTTCTGCGAGATCGTAAGCGGCGGGATCGGAGCCGAGCTCGGATACACCCTTCCCTAGTTCGGTTCGGAGCAACGTCTGGAAGCCGTCATCATAGGTCGCGATGCTGGTGCGGATCGCCGCCTTCCACTGATCGCCGCGATCCCATGCCTCCGTATAGGCGGCGGCAAGGTCCGCGTGCTGCTTGTTGGCGATCATCGCTTCGATGATCGATCGGGCCTGAAGTCGATCCTTCGCGCTTTTTGCGGTCGCATCGCGGTCCTCCTTGCGGCGGGAGCCGACGATCAGCTTGTGGATGGCGTAGCGTTCCGCCGATGGAATGAGGACCGGCACGCCCGGACCGTGTAGCAGAACCGCGCGGATGGGCTGGTAGATCAGGTAGTCGAGGAAACGAAGCGGAAGTGCCGCCGCCCCGCCCAGTGCCGGCATCGGGACCGGCTTGCCTGACTGGTCGTCCGACCACTGGTTCGGCGTCAGGAATTCAACTTTGAAGCTGCCCCTCGACGTGAATTGGGTGGAGACCCTGCCGTCGGCCTGGCTCGGAACCTCGCGGAAGGTCGGGTCGACCTTGCGCAGCACCTCCAGGATGGGAGGCATGGAATCCTTGATCGCGACTGAGATTTCGTGGAATTGCGCAAAGTCGGCATCGCCAGTCTGCATGGCGACCGCATCAAGGCGCCGACCGAGCACGGCGGAGTAGCACTGATAGGCAACGGTGCCGACGAGTACGCCCCTCATGCGGAAGAAGCCCGCCTTCGCCAGTTCTTCCACCACTTGGCCAGCCATCGGCAGAGGACGCGGCAGATAGGCCTCGCGCGTCAATGTGGAAACGAGGCGACGACGTCCCTTGAGGTCGGCCTTCAGATCCTTGAACGCTTCGACCCTCTTGGTGATTTCCGGGTCGTCCACGGGACCGACATAGCGGCGGTTCTGGCCGCCGCCTTCGGGTTTCGGCGTGTCGAGATACCAATATTTTTTGCCCTTCACCTCAACCGCCACGAACCGGCCGCTCGCGGAAAATTCGGAGGTGAAGCTCTCGTCCAGGCTTCGCTGGACAAGCTCCGAATAGAGCGTCTGGTAGGTGATATCGAGGGCTTGGTTTGCCGGCATCTTGGAACCTTCGTTATACTATTTTCGCAAAAATAGTATAACTATCGGAACTCTGAAACAGTCCAGTTATACTATTCTCGCTAAAATAGTATATCTGTTATTAATTTCAGTGCCTTATATACAAAAGGAGCAGGTTCCGCAAACGCCTCGGGGCGGAAACTGACCGACTTTCCGAGCAATCCAGCCCTCTAGCGTCCAATCCCGCGCTTGATGCCGATAGACCAGGAGATCCCCTCCCCGCCGACCTGACCGGAGACCGATTGCCCGCGCGCCCGCTCCAGCACCGGCCGCCAGGGCACCAGCGCGAACTCACGGGACAGCTCGATCAAGGCAAAGCGTCCACTGTTCAGCGTCAGCATGCGCCGGTAGACGCCGCTGACCTTGTCGCCGGGCTTGGCCTCGACATGCTCAAGCCCGGTGCGTGCGGAGATGTCCGCGGCGGTCCGCGCCAGCTCGCGTGCCTCGAGCGTCTCGAGCATGCTCTTCGCGTAACGCACCTGTCCACCTTCCTCTCGCGCCAGCCCTTGCTCGATCAGCCATTGCCGCCTCGTTCGCAATGCGGTCTCGACTTCCGCGCCGAAGCCGATCGACACGACCCCATCGGGCTCCTTGCCCACGAGCTTGCGATCAAGCCACGTTGCTCCCAACGCCTGCGGCAGATCTTCGAGCCTCTGCCAAGACAACACCGCAACGCGTACCGGATTGCGCGAGCGCTGCATCCTCTCGTATCGAAGCGCCCGCTCGAGATAGTCGTTGCCGACATTCCAGCTCCCGTCGGCAAGACGGCTCACCATTGCCTCACGCCGCATCGCCTCCAGACGCCGTACGTGCGATCCGACATATTCGCTCGATGCCCGCGGGTCGAACTCCCGGTGCAGGCGGTCGCTATAGATGCCGCGATGTGCGGCGGCGACGCTCGCGATCGTCCGGTCGATCGCGCGCGGTTCGGCGGCACGCGATCTGAGTTCCAGGATGGTGTTGCGCACCGGCGGCTCGTCATTGACGCCGAGAGCGCCGATCTCGGCATAGTGCGTTCGCCCGTCCACCCCATCAAGCACCACATAGCGCCGCTCCGTCAGTTCATCGGCGAACCCTTCGCCAACGACCCGTCCGACCAGGCGATTGCCGCCGCGTTCCGGATCGAAGATCGCATAGTCGCCGGCGGCCTTCGAAACTCCCGCCGCGGCTAGCTCACGATGCATGGTCTTGATGATGTCGCCGCGTTCCCCCATGCGTCTGAGCTTCGGCTCCAGCTCAGCGTCGATCCGCCAGCGTCCCGGCTCGCTCTCTTCCGCGAGCCCCATCCGCTCCAAGGTTCGCAGCCGTCCAATCCGTGCCGTTTGCCAGACAGGTTCGCGCCCGGATGCCGGACCCGACTCCAGAACTCCGTTCCGAGCGTCGCGCAGGAGGGTCCGGTCAAGCCGGGTGAAGCGCTCGGCCGCGACCTCCTGCTGGAGCTTGCGCGCGAGCTCGATCTCGGTTTCGTGGCCGAGCTCCCGGGTGATGAGCTCGGCTGCGCGCGATCGGAAACCATGGGCCATATAGTCACGCGCGATGACGAGGTCATTTCCTTCGTCATCCTTGCCGCGTAAGACGATGTGGGTATGGGGATGGCCGGTGTTGAAATGATCGGCCGCGACCCAGTCGAGCCTGGTGCCGAGATCCTGCTCCATCTGATGCATGAGATCGCGGACGAACGGCTTCAGGTCCGACAGTTCGGCGCTGTCTTCTGGCGCCACGATGAAACGGAACTGGTGGCGGTCGTCGGCGCTGCGCTCCGTGAACGCCTTGCCATCGGCGCGGTCGTTGCCCGCATCATAGAGCTCGCCCGGTTCGCCAGCGCGCGTGACGCCATCGCGCTGGACGTAGCGCAGGTGGGCTCGCAACGCACCGGGGTCACCGGTCTTGATGCGAACGATCCGAGCTTTGATCACGACGCGGCGCTGGCCCGGGCTTCGACCACGGCCCGCCAGCACCGCACCTTGCGCGTGGCCGCGGCCAATCCGGCCACCCGTGAACGGCGAAGCCCGTTGCGCGACGGCGCCAGCCTTGGCCGCCTCCTGACGGACGTGCCGAAGATAGCTGGTCGCCTTCCTGGCTCTGCGGTTGCCAATCTGCCCAAGCTTCACTTCGAATTCGTCGTCGATTTCTCGCATGGTCCGCATCCGACGGTTGGAGAAGACGCGGATATGTGGAGCCGACCAACGATCGCCAAGACGCAGACGCAATTACCCAAGCTCGCCGTTGCGTTGGGTCGAGCTTGGTGAAAGCGGATACTCAGAGAGCGCCAAACCCTGGATGTGCAGACAACAGCTTAAGCGCTTCGTAGCGCCAGTGCTTTTATCTTGCCTTACGCCACACTCTGCTCCGCCCTCAGCCCTGCTGTCTCTCACTTTGCTCAAGTCGCCACGGGTCCGAAGGTGCAAGTCCCGCGAGGGATTGGACTTCAGCAATCGGCTGACCAGCAGTTCGAGCTCTGAGAGCAATCGCGCGGAGCGCGCGGCCGGTGTTCGAACTGGCGAGACGGCGCGCGCCGAGATAGAAAATCGGAGCCTAAAGCGACATGGAATTCCGGGAAATCAGCGGAGAACGCCGCGCACGAAATCCGTCCGACTGATCATATTTGGCCGGCGGCAAAGCCCTCTACTGAACGTGAAAATACTGCTAGCAAAGCGACGCGAGAAACCCAAAAAAGGCCCCGCCTCCGAGGAGGCGGGGCCGATGATTTCGTCAGGCTCAGTCGCCGCTGCGGCGCGACCAGATCAGGCTGAAAGCCGCGGCGCCTCGCACGAGGTGAGGCGCCGCAGCGGCGCGGGTCAGCGCGACCAGACCAATGCGTAGCCATTGCGGGTAAAGGTCGGCGAGCGCAGCGAGCGTATTGTGGCGCGTGATCCGCCAGCAAACGGCCGGCATGGACGTGGGCCAAACAGCACGACAGGAGAGTAACGGCTCAAAGGCCCTCACCACCGCCGCGACGGCCGCACCACCGAAGCAGCGCTCTCGATGCGACAGTGCGCAACTGTAGGATCGAGAAACGAGAAGAAGGCGGGGACCACGATGGCGCGCGCAGGAAGGCCGAGGAAGCTGTGATCGGGTGAAATCGCCATCGAGTGGAGCGCTTGCAGAAAAACCTTGGACAGACTGGTGGAGGCAGAGGTAGCATCCTGGATGCGGTCCCTAAGCGGTCAACAAATACGCGACCACAAAGTGTTGGGTGCAGTCCGCGACAACGCCCTTGGGTCACGTCAACGGACCGACCAACCATGATCACCGCTGGAAAGTTGGAATGCGAAAAAAGCTCAGGGAAACAATTCTCCGTCGCGAGGGCGCCCTCACCAAAGCTGAGGCTGCCGCTTTTGTCGGCGCAAAAACTCTCGCGGAGTTTGATCGTTGGCAGCGCTCGGGTGCGATCTGCGATCCGATACCAGGCACACAACTATGGAGCCGAGACGAGCTTGTACGTCATATCAACTCGCTTCCTCCAGCGGGCTGATTACACGCGAACTCGACCAGCTAAGGACGCATCGTCGAGCTTGACCGAGTGGTAGGAGCTATTGTCCTTCGAAGTCCGGCGCCAGGCGGCACCGATCTCGACGCCTGAGACGATCACGCGCAGGTCTGGCGCCTTATCGCTGGTCGAGGAGGGTCGCTGGGGACGAGGCGCGCCTTGGCATCGATCGCGAGCGTCTTGATGGTCCCGGTGTAGGTGCCATCGTTGCTGCGGGTGAACGAACCGATCTGGGACACGGTGGATCTCCTGTGCTGTGTTCAAGCCCGCGACCATCGCGGCCTTGTGGCGATCGAAGGCCCCGGGACGGTCGACCCGCACCGTAAGGCCGCAGCGCATGCGGAGGACGACGTGCAGCGATCTTGTTGCTGCGCGAGGAGCGGCGCAGCCGCGGGGAAGAAGATCGCCGGCACGCTGTTTCAGGGAACAGGCCGGGCCGCAGGCCGCATCCCCTAGTCGTCACACCACGAACGCGACGCCAACCCAGTCGTCTTCACGCCAAACGACATTGCACGAGTAGGTCCTGCTGGGCGGAACGATAAGGGTGAATTGGTCGGGAAGCGAGGATGGCGGGTCTTCTGCCCTGAGCGCTGCGCCACTCTCTGTGATATCGCGCACGACACAGCATAATGACAGGTCACCAAACCTGATCAACGCATTGTCCAGCGATGGATTACGCACGGACTTTCGCCTGTCCGGAAGAGCGTTCATGTCCATGTCCATCAATAACTAATGCAAAAAAGATCGACGCTTTGTGAGTAATGCTTCACGCTGTACGCCGGTTGGATCGACCTTTCCCGCGACGGCGCCGCGGCCCGTTGCGACGGTGCCCGCGCGGAGAATCAGGCAATTTCAGCGCATTCCTTACGGCGGGCTCGCTCGTTGGCGGATCGTCGACCGGGCGGAGCGGCGACCTTCGAACAGCGACCGCCGTTTGAAGCGCGGCGAGAAATTGCCGTCCCTCTTCCGTGATCTCCCAACCGTCCGCATCGCGAACCACAAATTTGGCCGAGAAGATATTCAGGTCAGGCGCATGCTCGGCCAATCGCTTCATGCGATCAGTCCAGTCTTTACCGCTGTTCATCAGTATTTCGACCGCATGCCGAACTTCGGCAACGGAGGCCCGCCCGGCGGGCTGGCCGGCCAGCACTTTCAGGACGGTCAGCTGGAAGGACAACTCCCACGTCTCCGATCAGGCTGGATGCAAAGTGTCGACCAGAGAGGTTAACCTCGGATCAAAGATTGCAATTACCAAATGACTAATGGGCGCAATGGATCAGGCATAGCCCGCGGGTGTCAACCAGTGCGCGAGATTAGCCTGAACAAGACTGGACAATTCGAGTAGCGAGGTGCCGGATCTAACCTTGCTGCTCGATATCAAGCCCAGCCAGCGAATTCGATGGCTTCGATTTCGACAGATGATCAGGGATTGGATAGCCGCATTTGCCGTCCATCGGGGTGGTCCACCATGGCGAAGCGGTCAACACGGCGATCGGCGCGAGATCTCATTGGAAGAGCCTGGCTGGGACGCCCGCCGATCGTGCCAGGCCTAAGAAACGGAGGAAGGGCGCGCTCCGCTGGAACGCGCACCGTTACCCGCCACTCAAACGTCCGGCTTCCACGTCCAGAGCGGACGAGCGACACCAAGAATATCGCAGCGCAGGACCGGCCCGAAATACCTGGAATCGAACGAGAGGGGATGCGGCTGAAGCAGGAAATACTCCCCGTCGACGAGCCGCATGCAGCCCTCCCAGGACGGCAGCGGCCGGCCTGCATGGTCCTCCACCTGCACTTCGGCAATGACCTTGCCACCCATCTGGGCCGCAAGCTGCGACAGTCTTTCGAGCTCGAACACCGGCCGGAACCTGCGGGTCAGAACCGGGAGATCGTGGAGTTCGACCGCGACGTGGACGCCCCTGCCCTTCAACAGCACGAGCGGCCGGCCGTCAGCGTCGATGACCGCATGGCGCTCGACCTTAAAGTCGGCGAGCACGTTCGGCGGTTCCTCGTCGCCCTCGCGCGACGGCAACGCCTTGAGCCGCGCCACGCGTTTCAACGCGCGCGCATGCCAGAGCACCGGCGCATCACGCGCGGCGAGCGCAGGGTCCGAGAAGGCCAGCAGCCTCCATTTTTCGGCAAGCGGGAACCGGCGCGGCAGCCGCAGCAATTGCGTGCCGTCGGTCAGCGTGAGGCACGGAAGATGACGCGGGACGGAGCGCCGCCAGTCCGCGGCATAGTCGGCGTTACGCCGCAGAAACTCCCATGCCCAGTCGGTCGCGTCGAAGCGGACCTGACCGGAAGCCGCTTCGCCGCCGTCGCGCCGAGCTCGCCTGTGATGCGACATATTCAAGAGAGCCCACCACGCCTTGAGGTTGCGCTTATGATCGTTCCGGCCGATTGGGGCAAGAGCACGGCTCCCGGGCCTTGGCATGCTGAACGCGAGGCACGCTCGACGGGCCTGCGGCTCGTCGGCAAGCCATATGGCCGGCAAGGGAGTACAACAACATCTGCGGAGCAAGAGCAGCACGCGGGCATCGCTGATCGGTCCGCAACGCCAGGCAACGCGTTAACCCAACGTGGTATCAATCTTGCTAGTTTCAGATTAGCTTGATGGTGCGCGCGCAGATTCACGGCGTTCGCATATTCGTCGAGCCAACCAACCAAGAGGATGACATGGCCAAGAAAGCTAAGAAGGCGAAGAAGACAGCGAAGGCGACCAAGAAGGTCGCCAAGAAGACCAAGAAGATGAAGAAGTAAGCGGGCGGTTTCCGCGCGCCCAAGCCGCCGCGGCATCGCCGGTCGCGCCGATCATGGTGATGAGGCGACCGGATGCATCGCAAGATGCTCTTGCGAGGCTGCGGCGACGATCAGGCCGGCCCCATGTGCACACGGCTCGAGCAGCCACCGGATTGATGCACATGGGTCCGGTTTCTTTGCTCTGGCGGTCCTATTGCAGACGTTCGCGGCGGTCCCGCCGATCAGCCCCTGACGCCTCGCCCTTATCGCTGTCCGTCCGCCCCTTCGGCGGAGCAATCATTTGGCCGACCCCCGGCGCCGATACATTGGCGGTAGCGCCAGGGCTCGACAAATCGTCCGCTCCACATGCCGCTTTGCTTGCCGCGCGCCCAGGCTTCCGCCGCAGCGTAGTCACCCTTGCTGTAGCGCGGCCAGTCGACCGCAAGCCCGCCGCGCACCAGCCACTCCGCAAGGTCGACCTTGCCGGCGCTGCAGACCGCGACCGAGCGCCCGTACCGGTCGCGGTCGACCTCGACGCAGGCCACGGCCTGCCTGCCGATGAAGGCACCCAGCGCGTTTGCGGCCACCTGTCCGCAGCGATAGCGGCCGCCGTGCCGGTCGCTGCAGAGCTGGTCGTGCTCCGGCGCGTCGATCCCGTAGAGACGCACGCGCGTGCCATGGATTTCGATGGTGTCTCCATCGATCACGCTTGCCTGCCCGGCGACGTCGCCGGCCCGCGCCCGGTCGGCCGGTGTCGCGGCGATCACAAGCGACGCAAATGCGCAGCAGCCTGCAAGCCGCCGCCATCCCGAAACCCGGTCCAACCGCACCGCGACGAATTCTGGCGGCATGCCCTGCCCTGACGTCGTGCTCTCGGATACCCAACAGGTTCATCGTGTATCCAAAGCTCAGGCGCGCCCGGGGATCTATCAACGAGACGTCGAAATCCGGATACAGATGCTGACTGCGTTCGACCGCTTCTCCGCGAGGATCTGACCCTCTACCCCGCTCAAGCGGTCGAATGCTTATCGCGCGATGCGGCCGAGTCCAGCAACAGGGATCCACGACCTCCCCACGACTTTAGTCCCATCAGCATTGATCTCGCCCTCTGGTTGCGCTTGTGTCTCGATCGCCCGCGGAAATCAAGAATGAGACTTTTGAGTGTCGCTGCCGCCGGCGCAGTGCTTGCTGGCTACGCCGCATCCAAGCAGGAAGTCGTAGCAAGGCTCGGTGATCAATACATCGGCCAGAACGTCGATAGACTTGTGGTGCAGTTCGGTCCACCAACCAGCACATTCAGACTGAACGGCGGCCAATCATCCTATGTCTGGCAGCTCTCAGCCGTGACCGATATTGCAACGGATCGAGGCTGGGTACCGCGAGCACGCGCTATTGCAAGGTAAGCGTGATCGCCTCGCCGACCGGGATTGTCGAACAACTCAATACCGAAGATTCGAATGCCGGATATGGCGTCGGTGGAGTCGTCGGCATGTTGGAAGCATTTGCGGCCAACGCCTGGGGATGAAGCCTCAAAGCTAGCGGTCCATCAGCCGGCGATTCCGAAAGCAGTTGCGCCGTCTTACCCGACAATAAGCTTCGGAGCACTACGATTCGGCCGAGCGTTGGCACCCGCTTTCGCTCGCTCGCATTCACCCTAATTCCTCGGCACCTTAGAGAGGAAGTCTCCACCTTTTGAGCCCTGGCTTACCGTTACCCTTGAAGGTCACTGACATGCGGGAAGCGCCCAACTGGAAAACGGCGACGCCGACTGGATCGCGCGCAGCGACGTACGTCCGGATGTCGACGGACGAGTAGGACTACTCAACGCTTGTGATGACGCTGCCCTCTTGGCCGTGCACGCCTCCGGTGAGGAAGTAGCAGTTGAGCTGGACCTCAGCGTCAATATCTATGATCGCACGGTCCGCGCATTGGGCCGACGCCACCGCAGTCACGACGCGATGCCGTCGAGATCAACCATGTCACCGATCGGGACCCAATTGGCACCGTCAAAACGGGTGATTTGAAGGTTGTGGACGGCGCGATAGTCAGTCGCCGAATTACCTACCTTGATGCCATCCAAAAACAGCGGCGGCTGCTCGTCCTTCAGCGAGGTCGCGTGCCGGAGCAAATTCTCTCGCGTAAGCTCGTTGCCACATCGCCTGAGAACCTGCTCGATCATATAGGCATTGTTGTAGCCAGGCGTTGCCGTGTTGTCGTCGATGCTGACTGACGGCATGTACTTCTTCATAAACTCCACATAGGCCTTGACGCGAGGCTTGTCCTGCTGGCGTGGGTCGGTGGCTATGACTTCCCACCACGCCGAGACTAGCCCCTTCGCATTGTCGAGCCCTGCTGGCGCTAACGTTCCCCCGATCGAGCTGCAGTTCGAATTGATGATGTGCAACGGCTTCCACCCAAGCGCGGCCACCTTGCGAAGGCCCTGCGCCGCAAATTTTGAGTAAGTCAACTGCACAAAGACGTCGGCACCTGCTGCCTTGCAATCGGCGACCTGGTTGTCGATGGTCGGCTCGGTGATCTCGTGACTGATTTCCTTGACGACGGCGCCGGCCTTGCTACCAAGACCTTTTTTCAAGCCGCGGAGAAAGTCCTTGCCAAGATCGTCGTTCACGTACTGGATCGCAATCTTTGCATCGGGCTTCTCGCTCACGATATGTGCGCCCAGCGCGGCTCCCTGCGCGACATAGATCGGATAGAACGGCACAATCCAGGGGTATTCCTTGGGATCGTTGAAGCGTTCGGCCCCCGAGGTCAGGAACAGGTTCGGCACCTTCTTGGCGTTGAGATATTTCATGACGGCGGCATTTGCCGCCGTTCCCAGGAAGCCGGCGATCGCAAACACCTCCTCCGATTCCACGAGCTTTCGGGTCTGCTCGACGGCCTTCGGCGGCGAGAACGCATTGTCGAGCGAGATCAGGTTGACTTTTCTCCCGTTGATACCGCCATTGTCGTTGATCATCTGAAAGTAGGCCGTTTGGGCCTGCCCGTAGACGCCGTATCCGGACGCGGGGCCGCTGTAAGGTGCAGTGGTCCCAAGCTTGATTTCGGTATCCGTAACGCCGGGTCCATAGTTTCCGCTGCGGGCCCTTGACGTACTTCCAAGTGCAAGTGCGCTCGCTCCCAACCCCGCAATGGCGGACCTTCGCGAAATCAACGTCATGTTTAATCCTCCCAATTATCGTTTGTTGGTGATTCGAAGCTCTTGGCTCTTGATGGCCTCCTGATCCCCGGCGACTATGTGAAGGTCACGCAAACTGGGCCGAAGCCAGAGATCTTCGCCTCGTAAACTTCGCCGGCCGACACCGGTGATGCCGGACCAAGCGCGCCCGTCAGCACGACATCGCCACCTCGCAAGGGCTGGCCAGCGCGTGCCATCGCCCGGGCTAGCCAGAGCCCGGCACGCAAGGGATGACCGAGGCATGCCGCCCCGCAGCCGAGGGATGCGATCACACCGTTCCGTGTCATCGTCATGCTGCATCCCTCGAGGTCCAGGTCGGTCAATCGGCGCGGCGATGCGCCGAGCACGTACCGCGCGCTCGAGCCGTTGTCGGCAACGGTGTCAAGAATGCTAATTTTCCAGTCTCGTACCCGGCTGTCGACCACTTCGAGCACACCAACGGCGTAGGCCGTCGATCGCATCAATTCGCCGAACGTGACGTCCTCGCCGGAAAGGTCGCGCTCCAGGACAAGTGCGATCTCCGCCTCGATGCGGGGCTGGATCAGCCGCGTAGTGTCGATCGCCTCCCCGGTCGGAACTTCCATGTCGGCGAACAGAGCGCCATAATCGGGTTGATCGACGCCGAGCTGCTGCTGCACCGCCTTCGAGGTGAGGCCGATCTTTCGGCCGACCAGCCGTCTGCCGGCAGACAGGCCACGGCGGGTCACCTCGGACTGCACGGCATAGGCAATCTCGATATTACCAGCGCCGATCTCGGCCGCGATCGGGTCGATCGGACGCCGCACCGATTCCGCTTCCTGCAGGCGCGTTGCTAGCTTGTCAACGATCGCGTTCATGGCCGATCCAGGAAGTCGGCGACCAGCGCGTTGAACTCATCGGCCTTTTCCCACTGCGCCCAGTGACCGCATTTGGGATAAACGTGGAGCTCGGCGTTCGGCATTGTCTTGAGCAGGATGGAGGCAGAGTCGAGCGGAACCACGCGATCGTCCCGTCCCCAAACGATCAGCGTCCGATGCTTCAGCCCGGCGAGATTTTCGCGCCAGATATCGAGCGGCGGGCGCTTAAAAATGTCGATAACGTCCTTGCGCATCGCGGCCTTCAACCGCTCCTCTAACAGCGCATCGGTGATCGATTTCGAATCGAACACCAGAAGCTCGATGACGCCTTTCAGCTTCTGCATTGATGGTCCATCGCCACCATGGAACATTGCCATTCGGCGCAGCCCCTCGGTCGGCATCGGCGTAAAGATCGCCTGGCTGCCTCCGGTGCCCATCAGGACAAGGCGGTTGACCCGCTCCGGAGCTCCCAGCGCGACCATCAGCGAGGTCGCGCCGCCGAGCGAATTGCCGACGAAACTTGCCTTCTGAACGCCAATCGCGTCCATGAAGTTGCGGACGAACTCACCCATGGCCGCGAAGATCGGCCCGTCCTGCAGCTTGCCTTCGGTCTCGCCAAAGCCGGGGAGATCGACGACGATGACCCGGCGGCTTGCCGCCAACGGCTCGACATTCTTGCGATAATTGCTGAGACCCGACGCACCCGGTCCACCACCATGAATCAGTATCGTCGGCTCACCCTGCCCGACGTCATGATAGCGCGTGCGGGTCCCTCCGACGTCGATGAACTTGTCACTCAGATCCACGCTTCATCTCCTGTAATTGGCAATAGGTACTCAGACCGGCCGAACGCCGGTTTGAAGATAGTGGTCGCGCAGTTTCCGCTTGAAGATCTTGCCGCTCGCCTCCCGCGGCAGGGCATCGTGGAAAACAAACCGCTTGGGAACCTTGAAGCGCGCGAGGCGCTGCTCCAGGAAAGCCGTGACATCCTCCGGTGCGGGCCAGCCGTCCGGCTCGGCTTCGATCGCCGCGATCAGGCTCTCGCCGAATTCAGCGTCGGGCACGCCAAACACGGCGCAGTCCCGCACTCCGGGGCAATTGACCAATGCGTTCTCGATCTCGGCCGGGTAGATGTTGACTCCGCCCGAAATCACCATGTCGCGCTTGCGATCGCAGATGTAGAGGAAGCCGTCGGCGTCGAGATAGCCGATATCCCCGCATGTCACGAGCCCTGCGCGACCGACCTGTGCGCGCTGCTCTGGGCGGCCGTGATAGGTAAAATCCGAATAGGCTTCAGTCCGCAGATAGATCTCGCCGACACCGCCCGCAGCAACCTCGCCGCCCTCCTCGTCGTAGATTCTGAGCTCGGTCCCCGTCATAGGCCGGCCTACCGTGCCTGGATGGGCGAGCCATTCTGCCGTATTGCAGCCGACCGCGGCGCCGGTCTCCGTCGCGCCATAGGTCTCGTGAATCACCGGTCCCCACCATTCGATCATCCCGCGCTTCACGTCGGGCGGACAGGCAGCACCGGTGTGCGTCACCCAGCGGATCGACGAGAGGTCGTAGGTGCTGCGAACGGCGTCGCTAAGCCGTAGAAGGCGGACGAACATGGTGGGCACCATTGTCAGATGCGTAATCCGATGTTCGGCAATGACACGCAGCAGATCTTCAGGATCGAAGCTCTGTTGCAATACCGTGAGGTCGGCGTGCTGGAAGGCCTGTCGCGCGAACGCACCGGGCGACGCGTGGTAGAGAGGACCACAGACGAAAGCCCGCATGCCGGCTTCGATGCCGTAAATCTCACGAAGCAGCGTCGCGTTCTTCTTGATCTGCTCCGGTGTCATCGGCGCACGCCGTACACCTTTCGGATGTCCCGTCGTGCCGGACGTATAGATCATCGTGCCCCGCGGCGCGCGAGCCGGTTGCACCCAAGGCGCAGCCTTATCGCGAAATCCCTGCCAATCCTGATTGTTTGAAGCCGATAGCGCCGACAGCGCGGCGGAAGCGGCGAGATCGTCGACGACAAAGGTCGGCAATGCCGCAGGAACGGCTTGCGCGACCGCCGCGATCAGATCGCGGTGTCCGATCAGGGCCCGTGGCGTGCAGTCCGCCAGGATGTAGGCTATTTCGTCGGCTTTGCTATGCCAGTTCAAGGGGACGACGTAGGCGCCGAGCAGCGCGGCAGCGTGCAGGATCTCGAAATAGCAGGGATCGTTGCGGATCAGGAGCGCGATCGCATCGCCTTCGCGGACGCCGACTGCCTCAAGCGCGGTGGCGGCACGGCAGCCGTCGTCGAGCAGATCCTGGCGGGCAACATAGCGTTTTCCGATCAGGATCGTCTTGTCGGCCATCGCACTCACTCCAAACACACTGTCACCTCGGCACGCGCTGGCGGTAGCAAGACGCTGTCGAGCAGGGTGAACTCATCCTCCGTGAGCTCAAGCGGAACTGAAAAAGTCAACGCATCCATGTGGCCGCTGAGAATTGTCGGGTAGTGCCATTCCGCTCTCGCGATCGCCCGACCGCGACCTCGGAATTCGAACACCATCGGTTCGTATGTGCTTGCGCCATGTCCAGCCTGATAGCCGTCTCCGATGGCGTAGACTTCGCACGCGAAGCTTCCCGGTCCACGGCGCTGCACTGCGACCTCGATGTCGAGCAGGCCGAATGCCGGGTCGGCCGCCGCGCCAGTCTGATAGAAGTAGACGAAGGGGATACGGCCGTATTTGCTTGCGCCGCGCGCCGCGTCAGATGGCACCTGGGCATCGCTACGGCCCGGAGTTCTCGGCGGAATTGGACCAAGCAGGCACATCTGCGGCAGTGAACGACAGTCAGCCATGGGATGGCCCCGCCTCGCTCATCCCTGGCGCTTCCGTGGCTCGGAGCACTGCCACGTCATAATGCCGGCCGAGGAAACCGAAGGAATTCTCGGCAAGCACGGCATCGCTGCCGAGCGCCCGCTTGGCGAACGCGCCGGGCTGCTTCTGCCGTATCGTATAGGGATAGTCGGATCCCACGACGATCCGACTCTCGCCTACCGCATTGCCGAGAAACGACAGCGACACCGGATCGTAGAGGATCGTGTCATACCAGAATTGCTTGGCCAGTTCGGAAGGTGTCCGCGTCATCTTGCCTTTTGCACCCAGCAACCAGCCAAAATCCATTCGCGGCAAAATCCATGTCAGCGCTCCACCGCCATGACTGAGCAGGATCCGGAGCCGCGGAAACCTTTCCGGAACGCCGGCGGCCAGCAGTGATACCGAGGCAAGCGCCGTCTCGAGCGGAAACACGGCTGTGGCAGCGAATTCCGGGCTGCTGCCCACGCGCTCCATGCCGCTCGGGTACAGCGGATGCACGAAAATGCCGAGACCGAGCGACTGGGCAGCCTCGTAGACCGGAAACAGGCTTTCGCTACCGAGTGCCACGCCGTTGATGTGCGTTCCGATCTCGATCCCCGCGAAGCCGAGCGCCTTGATTTTCTCCAGCTGCTGGACGGCGCGCGGCACATCCTGCATGCACACCATGCCTATGCCCGCAAAATTGCGCGGCGCCTGCGCAATCATGCCCGCGATCTGATCGTTCATGGCTGCCGCAAGATACTCGGCGTCGTCAGGCGGTAGCCAATGCGACAGCAGCTCCGGCATCGGCGAGAGCACCTGCATGTCGGTGCCATCTTCGATCATGTCACCAAGCCGCCGCTGCACATCCCACGATCTGGTATCGATCTTTCGAAAGACTTTCCCGGCAATCATCACCGACGCCTGATCGCCGGTAGAATGCTCGATGCTCGGCCAGCGCGGATCCCGCTTTGGGTCCGCGGCGAGCCGCGCAGGCACAACATGCGTGTGAATATCGATCACGGCGCCCAACACGCTCTCCCTGTTGCCCGCTTGCGAGCTTGTTGTCGCGATCCCTGTTCGCGCCATCCGGCGGTGACAGAATTCACTTTACAAACAGGAATGATTGTTTTTATCTTCACTGTCAAGACGCCTTCGCGTCAAAGCAGCGGCAGCGAAAATGCCGCAAGCCGAGAAGCGGCTAAGGGAGCGAACAACGTTGGATCCGCAACAAGCGCGCATCGTGATCGTGGGAGCCGGACAGGCCGGTGCCCGGGCCGGCGAGGCATTGCGTGCAGCCGGACATCGCGGCCCGATCAGCCTGATCGGCGAAGAAGAGCATCTTCCCTACGAGCGCCCGCAACTGTCGAAGGCCATGCTGATCGACCGCGAAGCCGTTCCAGCCTTGATCCGGCAGGCCCAGGAGTGGCGTGACCTCGACATAGACCTGTTCATCTCGTCGCGCGTGGTGGCCGCCGATGCACAGCGGCGCGCCGTCGTCCTTGCAAACGGGCAAGAGCTTTCGTTCGACCGACTGCTGCTCGCGACCGGGACGCGGGTGCGGCGACTGCCCGAGCTCGACAATGGCCCACTTCCCGTTCGTTATCTCCGTGGCATCGGTGATGCGCTCGCGCTGCGCCGGGAATTGCAGCCGGGACGGCGAGTGGCGCTTGTCGGCGGCGGGGTCGTCGGCCTCGAGGTCGCCTCCGCCGCAACTGGGCGCGGTTGCCAGGTCACGATCATCGAGAAAGCCGAAGGTCTGTTGCCTCAGATTGGCTCCCCCTCGCTCGGCCGATTTCTTCGCCACCTCCATGCGTCGAAGGGAGCGGAGATTATCTGCGGCGCCGTGGTAGTGCGAACCACGTCTTACGGACTGGAGCTCTGCGACGGCCGATCCATTCCCGTCGATATCGCCCTGGTTGGAGTCGGCGTCGAACCGGTCACCGAGCTTGCCGTCCAATTGGGCCTCGAGTCCCAGCACGGGATTCGCGTCACGCCGGCCGGCGCCACCGCCGCCGAAGGAATCTTTGCCGCAGGCGACGTCGCTGAGCAGTGGAGCCGAAGCCATGAACGCTGGATGCGCGTCGAGAACTGGGCAAACGCCCAGAACCAGGCGATCGCCACCGCCAAGTGCATGGCTGGAATAGAGACCGCCTATGACGCACCGTCCTGGTTCTGGTCCGACCAGTACGACGCCAACATCCAGGTTGTCGGCAATCCAGCCGGCGGACACGAGATAGTCAGGGGCGACGTTGACGCCGGGCGCATCACGACGATCAGCGTCCGCGATGACGAAATCATCGGCGGCACCACCGTCAATGCCGCGCGAGACATGGCGGTTCTGCGCCGTCTCGTCGCCGCACGAAAGCCGGTTCGAAAAAGCGAACTTGAGAATCCCGCCTTTCAGCTGAAGCGCTTACTCGCCGCCTAGGGAAGAGGACACCGCAATGAACGCAGAACACCCCCAGCCCGCGCTGCTCGTCGATCCGGCCCAGCGCATTTTCAAGGTGGCGCGACGTAACTTCGTCGATCCCGAGATCTTCAGGGCCGAGAAGGAAAAGATATTCGACCGCTCGTGGCTATACCTCGGGCATTCGTCCGAGCTTCCCAAGCCCGGCGACTTCGTTACCCGCAAGGTGGCCGGCCGGGGCATCCTGTTCACCCGGGACAGCAAGGGAGAGCTGCGTGCGCTGCTCAACACCTGCCCGCATCGCGGCGCTCAGGTTTGCCGCGAGCGTAAGGGCAATGCCAAGTCATTCCAGTGCTTCTATCACGGCTGGGTGTTCGGCGCGGACGGCAAGCTCCGTAGCCAGCCGGGCGAGGCCTCCTACCCCGAGGGTTTCAAGGGCCGCGACACCTCGAACATGCAACCGGTGCCGCGGTTCGAGACCTACCGCGGCTTCAACTTCGTCTCATTCGATAGCGACATTATTCCGCTCGTCGACTACCTCGCCGGCGCGAAGGAATACCTCGACGTGATCTGCGATCAGACTGACGCCGGAATGTCGATTGTCGCGGGTAGCCAGGAATATTCGATCCGCGCCAACTGGAAACTGCTCACCGAAAACAGCATCGACGGCTATCATGCCGCGACAACCCACGCGACGTACTTCGACATCCTTATGAGCTCGACCGATAGTCTTGCCACCGGAATGGGCGGCGGTGGTTATGGCTACGATCTCGGCAATGGCCACGCAGTGCTTGAATATGGTGCGCCGTGGGGACGGCCGGTCGCACAGTGGATCCCAGGCTGGGGAGAAGCCGGCAAGTCCGAGATCGATCGGATTTACGCCGATCTCGTCCAGCGTCACGGCGAGGCGCGCGCCGAGCGGATCGCGCGCAAGAACCGCAACCTTTTCATTTTCCCGAATCTCGTCGTCAATGACATCATGGCATTGACCGTGCGCACCTATTACCCAATGGCCCCCGACTACATGGTCATCAATGCGTGGGCGTTAGCGCCAAACGACGAATCCGCGTGGGCGCGAAAGTATCGGCTCAATAACTTTCTCGAGTTCCTAGGCCCCGGCGGCTTTGCCACGCCCGACGACGCTGAAGCGCTGGAGCATTGCCAACGTGGCTTCGAGAACTCCAAGGAAGCTCTGTGGAACGACATCTCGAAGGGAATGGGCAAGGACAAGGCCCATCACGACGACGAGCTACAGATGCGTGCGTTCTGGACGCAGTGGAACAAGCAGATGTTCCCCGCGCCGGCATCCGGCATCAAGAGTGTCGCGGCCTGAGGAGAACGAGATGCAGTCCGTAAGCCGAACCGAGGTAGAAGATTTTCTGTTCAACGAGGCCGAGCTGCTCGATCAATGGCGATTGCCGGAATGGCTGACGCTCTTCACCGAGGACGCCAGGTACGAAGTGCCCTGCACCGACCTGCCGGCGGATGCATCGTCGGACACCAATCTGTTCTACATCGCCGACGACCGCATGCGGCTCGGCGAGCGGGTCAAACGACTGATGAAGCGTACCGCTCATGCAGAGTTTCCGCATTCGAAGACCAGCCGGATCGTCGGCAATGTCCGCATTCAGTCGCGGCATGAGGATGAGCTCGACGTCAGCGCCGTGTTTCAGACGCTGCGGACCAAGGACGGCGTCACCGATCTCTACTTCGGGACGAACAAATATCGCCTGGCGCTGCAAGGGGAAGGCTTTCGCATCCGGGAAAAGCGCTGCCTGCTCGGCGGCGAAGGCCTGCGGCCGAGCGGCCGCATCAGCATCGTTCTTTGACAGGTCAGATTAGATGAATTCTCGCTTCAAAGGACAGACGGTCGTGGTTACCGGTGCTGCCAGCGGCATCGGTGTCGTCATCGCTCGCCATTTTGCCGATGCCGGCGCCAACCTCGTGCTCTCAGATATTGACGAGAAGCGCCTTGGGACAGTCGCCGACGACATCTCCAGAAGCGATGTCCAGCGGCCGGTCGTAAGAGCCGGCGACCTTTCGCGGGAGGACGTCGCAGGCGGCGTCATCAAGGCTGCCGTCGAGACATTTGGAACTCTCGACATACTCGTGAACAATGCCGGCGGGGGGATTATCAAGCCGTTCCTGGACCACACGCCGGCCACGTTGCGGACCACGATCGATCGCAATCTCTGGACAACGCTGTGGTGCACCTGGCACGCCGTCCCGATCATGAAGGCCAAGGGCTACGGCCGCATCGTCAACATCGGAGCGGACTCGGTCCGCAACGGGCTTTGGGATCACGCCGCCTACAATGCCGCGAAGGGTGGCGTGCACGCGATGGCGACCGGCCTCGCGCGTGAATTTGCCAAGGACGGCATCACTGTGAATGTCGTGGCCCCCTGCATCGTCGACACCCCCCAGGTGCGGCAAGTTACACTCAAGGCGCCAAAGGCACTGCAACGCTTCATCGACGTGGTGCCGATGGGACGCGCGGCCGAGATGGACGAAGTGGCATCGATGGTATGCTATCTGGCTTCAAAGGAGGCATCGTTCGTGACTGGACAGGTTATCAGCGTCAATGGCGGAAGTACGATGCTATGACGATCACGACCAGCGGCATTCTCATCGGCAGGGTTGGGGACTTTCCTGAGGGGGAGATTCGTCCCGCGGCGATGCCGGACGGTACCAATCTCGCCATCTACAACGTCGGCGGAGCGATCTACGCCAGTGCAGACCTGTGCACCCATGGCGAGGCCTCGCTATCCGAAGAGGGCATCCTGACTGGAAACATCGTCGAATGTCCCTGGCATTTTGGTACATTCGATGTCACCAGCGGCGCGCCGACCGGCATGCCGTGTACGGTTCCTTTGAAGACCTTCCCGGTCAAGGTGATTGAAGACGGCGTCTATGTCCAACTCTGAAGACCCCAAGCTGACCTCTCGCCGGGGCCCCCAGGCACCCCGGGCACCGGCACCCCGGCAAAAGCTGAGATCGCGCCGGGACAGCACGGCCGAGCCGAAATACTCGCCTCGGCGAACCCAGGCAGAGCGCAGCGAGACTACGCGTAAGCAACTGATGGAAGCCGCCGTCAAGCTTATTCGCCGGAACGGCCTCGGCGGCCTGCGCACCATCGAAGTCGCCGACCTCGCCGGCGTCTCGCGCGGCGCACTAATGCATCACTTTCCCAGCAAGCACGAGCTCGTGGTGGCTGTGCTGACCTATGTCAACGAGGTCACGTTCACCCAGAGCATGCGCCGTGCGCAATCGGCGCGGCACGGCCGCGGCGATCCGATCGACGGCATCATCAAGGACGCTCAGGACTTCTTTTTCGGCGACTATTTCTTCATCGAGCTCGCTGTCGCAATGAGCGATGACAGTACCCGGCAGCTGAGGCGCGAGACGCACCAGTTTGCCCGGCAGACGCGCTTCTCGATCGAAGCAACCTGGCTCGATACGCTGATCTCGTCGGGAATTCCGGAACAGCTCGCGAAGGATGTACTTGCCTTGACCCTGAGCGTGGTTCGCGGCTTCTCGGTCAGGATGCTGATCGAGAAGGATCCGGATCGTTTCTCGCGCCTTCTTGGTGTCTGGCGCACGATCGTCCGGCAGTACATCGAGGATGCGATGCCCACGCAGTCGAGAAAGCGGACATGACGGGACGGGTTTCGGCAGAAGGAACGCCGCACGATTCACTGATCGGGCTCTGCTACGTCAGATTGGCCGTCCGCGAGCCGCAGCCGGCGGCAGCATTCGCCGCCGATATCCTGGGGCTGCAGCCGGTGCCCGACAAACAGACCCTGCTGTTCCGATCGGACGACCGCTATCACACGTTGTCGTTTGTGCCGGCGACGGCATCATCCTCGGTCGGCATCGAGGTTTCCGGTCAGGCTGCTCTCGATCGCGTGGAACAAGCACTTCGGAAAAGTGGCTTCACAGCCCGCCGGGCAGACCCCGACGAGTGCAGGCAGCGCTTCGTGCGCGATGCACTCATCGTGCGGGATGCCAGCGGCAACGAGATCGACCTGGTGCTACGGCCGGCGCAAAGCGGCCGCCGCTATTTTCCCAGCCGAGACGCCGGCATTACCGGGCTGCAGGGCGTGGGACTGCGCAGTCTCACATTGAAGGACGACCAGCAATTCTGGAGCTCCATCCTTGGCGCCCGGATCAGCGATTGGGCCGGCGACGTGACCTACCTCAGGCTCGACCGGAAGCACCACCGCCTCGCCCTCTACCCGTCTGATCGACCGGGCATTCTCTATGTCAGCTACGGCGTCGAAAGCCTGGATGCGATCATGCAGGGCCACTATTTCGTGCAGGAACGCCAGATCAAGATCCTGCACGGTCCCGGACGCGAGCCCGCATCCGGACAGATCTTTGTTAGATTTGAGGGGCCAGAGGGATATGTGTTTTCCTACGCCCACGGCCTCAAGGACGTCGACCCCGATCACCACCCACGGCAGTTCTCCGCGCACCCCTCCTCGCTTTGCGAATGGGGCAGTCCATGCCAGGGCATCCCCGAAATACAGCTGGCTAGCGATTGACGTACGCTGAGATATGGAGGCGCAACATGATTGAATTGCGGGATCTCGCTTATGTACGGCTGGGCGCTTCCAACCTCGAGGACGCGCAAAGTTTCGCAACCAGGAGCCTCGGCCTGCAGGTTGGCGAGCAGGCGAAGGCAGCGCTCTATCTCCGGTCCGACGACCGGGCCCACACGCTCTGCTATTTCGAGGGCGATCCGCAGGACCAGACGGTGGCTTTCGAAGTCACCGACGAAGACAAGCTCAACGCTGCCGGCGCGACCCTCGATTCGTTGGGACATGCCGTCCACGCCGGTACGCCGGATGAGTGCGCGCTCCGCAAGGTCAGGGCCTTCATTGGTTTCAAGGATCCGACCGGAAATCAGATCGAGCTGGTGGTGCGCCCCGAGCGCAACGGCAAGCGATATTTCGCCGCCCGCGATGCGGGAATTACCGGGTTCAGTCATGTAGGACTCTTTACGACTGATCCCGTGCGGGACGAACTGTTCTGGACCCAAGTGTGTAACGCGCGGGTCAGCGACCGCATCGGCGACATCGCGCTGATGCGGGTTAACGCGATCCATCACACTGTCGCACTCGCCCCCGGCCGGGGGCCGGGTGTCCACCACATCAACCATCAGGTCGAAAGCAACGACGATGTGCTGAGGTCATATTATCATCTGTCTGGCCAGCGCGTTCCCATCGTCTTTGGTCCGGGCCGCCACCCGACCTCCGGCGCGCGATTTCTGTATTTCCAGGGCCCAGACGGCATGGTGTTCGAATATTCAGTCGGCGTAGATGAGATCGAGGACGAAGCGACGCACCGGCCGCGACAGTTCGGCTTCGAACCCTCAAGCCTTTGTATGTGGGGCGCAAAATCGGGTCGTGTGCGCTAACAGTCACTTGCCGCGTTGCGGCGCGTTCAGCCCGCAGTCCCGCCATAGTGCTCGCGCGAAATTGGCGAAGAACTCATCCGCGAGCTTCTTGGCGGCCCCGTTGATCAGTTGTTGCCCAACTGCGGCCGCCTGCCCCGATCTCCACGTCAACGCGGAGCTCGAGAGAGCCTCTTTCGCGCTCGACGAGATCAACCTTGGCCGGTGAAGCTCGGCGAATATGGGGACACAGCATTTCTCGCGGTTGAGACCCCGCGATACTCGCTCATTCGAACCATGCTCGGACTGCCGAGGCGCCAAACGGCCGACGGGAAACAAGCTTCGAAGCGTCGAGGGGTTGGCCAGCAAGCATTCGCGGCCAACAGGATGCTGCGGCGAACGGCCGGGCAAGCCTTGCTTCGCACAAGCGCAAGATGGCTCGGAGTCATCCGCATCGGGATCAATACCAGCGGCTGCCGGTAGCGTACGCCGATTCCGCGAAAATTCTACAGCTAGGATTTCGAACTTAAAGTCTTCAGGACGGCCAGGCACTCGGATGTCATGCTTTTCATGATATCGCGAACGGGCCGTTCAGCCTTGATGCTGCCGACAATTTGGCCTGACATGTAACCCATGTAGTCGACCGCGTTGGCCAGTTCGAGCCGCTTGAGAGCTGGTGCCACAAGCAGCTTTTGCGCTGCAAGCGGCAGCGGCTCTGGTGCGTCAGGAGCATCCCATGCGTCTGTCCACTTGCTGCGCAGGCCACGCAGCGGCTTCCCGGTGTCGTATTTGCGCTGGATGGCGTCTTGTGAGCGCGCGGCTACGAACCTCTTACGCATATCGGGAGACAGCTCACTCTCGGAAGCGCCGAGCCAGATCGTCCCGCACCAAACGCCCTCGGCTCCCAGCGCCAACGCGGCTGCGACATGCCGACCACTGCCGACGCCCCCCGCGGCCAGCACCGGAATCGGCGCGACCGCTTCGACCACTTCTGGCCAAAGCACCATCGAGGAGATCGTGCCCGTGTGTCCTCCTGCTTCGCTTCCCTGCGCCACGATCAGATCGACGCCAGCCCGCACATGCTTGAGCGCATGTTCGGCGCTGCCGGCCATCGCACCGACTTTGATGCCGCGGCTGTGCAGCCTATCGACGACATAGGCTGGCGGCGCGCCCATAGCGCTCAGCACGAACTTAGCCTGCGGATGCCGGACTACGATCTCCAGAACCTCGAGAACACCCTCTTCGGTGTGCCCGTGGCCCGGCGGCTTCTCCCGTAGCATCTCCGCCTCGACTTCCGGCGGCAATGGCGGGATTCCTGCGTCGTTCAACAGCTTTTCGACGAACTCGATGTGCTCCTTTGGCAGCGCCTTAAGCCGTTCCGACATTGGCGTGACTTGTCCGACCTTGTTTGCGAACAGAACATCAATGCAATAAGGGCGTCCGCCAGTCTTCTCATCCATGTCGGTGAGGATGCGTTCGAGCTCGTCCGGCTGATAGTAGCTGGCCGCCAGCGCGCCCATTCCTCCAGCATTGGTCACCTCGATCGCGACCTCAGGTTTGTGCGTAAAGCCGAAGATTGGGACCTCGATCCCGAACATTTCAGTAATACGGTTGCGCATTGGCACTCCAGTCTACGCGTTGCAGGTTCGGTTCAAGTCTGACCGAACTTCGGCTTGCGCTTCTCTTTGAACGAGATCGTCGCCTCCTTGTGATCGGCGGTCTCGAACGTCACCTGCTCAAGGGCCATCGACGCCTCGAGCAGCAGGTTCACCCGATCCTTGACGATCTGGTTGATCGACAGCTTGGTCCAGCGGATCGCCCAGGTCGAACCGTTAGCAAGCTCGACAGCGATCTCGCGGGCCATGGCCAATACCCCGGTGCGCGGCGCGACATGGTTGACCAGCCCGACCCGCTCCGCTTCCCTGCCCTTCAAGAGCGTGCCACGGATCAGGAATTCCTTGGCTTTGTTGATACCGACCAGCAGCGGCCAGATCACGGTGCCACCGTCGCCGGCGACCAAGCCGACACGGGAGACGTGAGTGTCACCGATCCGCGCATCCTCCGCCATCACGGTGATGTCACAGAGCAGCGCATGGGTCGCCGCAAGCCCGATGGCATCGCCGTTGATCGCCGCGATGATCGGCTTGTCGAGCTCGAGCTGACGGGTGACGCCGCGCCGGCTGATCATGGGGTCATGCACTTCGCCTTCCTCAAGCACGTCGCCGCCAGGTCGCTCCGACATCGCCTTCACGTCGCCGCCGACGCTGAAGAAGTCGCCGGCGCCTGTCAGTATCACGACATTGACGGCTTGATCGTCGGCGAGGTCGTCCCAGATCGTCCGCAGCTCGCGGATCAGTCTTTGGTTGATGGCATTGCGCGCTTGCGGCCGATTCAACGTCACGGTCGCGATCTTGTCGGCAACCTCCACCTTCAGGCATTCATATTTCGCGTACTGGTTCATCGTCGACTCCAATCAGGATGGTTGTTCTCTGATCTCTTGCGCGGCCGGTGGGCAGTCGTTCTGGTTACAAAGCCCGCGCAATCAATTCCTTCATGACCTCGTTGGAGCCGCCCCAAATCTTCTGGATACGACCATCGCTCCACATCCTCGCGACCGGATATTCCAGCATGTAGCCGTAACCTCCGTGCAGCTGCACGCATTGGTCTATGATCTCGCACTGCTTCTCGGTCGCCCACCATTTCGCCATCGCCGCGGTTTCCGCGTCGAGTGTTCCGGCGATCAACCGGTCGATGCAAGTCTCCACGAATGTACGCGTAACGGAAGCGGCGGTCTTGGCTTCGGCAAGGACCATCCGCGTGTTCTGGAATTCGATCAGACGCTTGCCGAATACCTTCCGCTCTTTGACGTAGGTGACGGTTTCGGCCAGCGCAGCTTCGCTCAAGGCAAGCGCCTGCATGGCGATATTGATGCGCTCCTTGGCGAGTTGCTCCATCAGCTGATAAAATCCCCGGCCCTCAACGCCTCCAAGCAAATTGCCGACCGGCACGCGCGCATCATCGAAGAACAGCTCGGCCGTGTCCTGAGCCTTGAGGCCGACCTTGTCGAGCCGGCGTCCGCGCTGGAATCCGGCCGTGTTCTCGGTTTCGATGACCAGTAGACTGAAGCCGCGAACGCCGTTGTCGTCAGCCGCATCGGTCTTGACGGCGAGGCAGATCAGATCCGCGGTGTGGCCGTGCGTGATAAAGGTCTTCTGCCCGTTGACGACATATGCGTCGCCGTCCCGACACGCATGGGTCCTGATGGCCCTGACGTCGGATCCAGCGCCCGGCTCACTCATCGCGAGCGCCGCCACAAGATCGCCGCTGGCCATACGCGGCAACCAGCGGCGTTTTTGTTCCTCGGTGCCGTAATGAGTCAAATAAGGCGCCAAGATCACATTCTGCAGCGGTATGCTGAAATCGGGGAATGCGATCCGCGCCAGCTCCTCGATGATGACGGCCTCGTGCCAGAAATCGCCGCCGCCACCGCCATATGCCTCCGGAGAGCTGGCGCAAAGCAGGCCGAGCGCGCCTGCCCTGCGCCACAGATCGCGGTCGATGTATCCCCTCGCACGCCACGCATCCGCGTTCGGTGCGACTTCCTCTGCAAGGAAGCGACGAACAGTCTCACGGAAGAGATCAAGTTCGGCGGGATCACGCGTCGCGGTCATGCGCTGATCCGGGGTCATTGACTTGCCAGCGGGCAACCGCCCTGATCGAGCGGCCGCACCGCTTTGTCTGCAGGGATGACGGCGATCTTCTTATAATAGTCCCAGGCGGCCTTGGATTCCTTCGGCGACTTCACCTCGAAGAGGTAGAGATCGCGGAGTACGCGGCCATCGGCCCGCAGCTTGGCATTGTGCGACATGAAGTCGTTGATGGGCATCTCCCGCATCTTGGCCATCACCTTATCGGGATCCTTGGAGCCGACGGCCTTGACTGCCTTCAGATAGTGATTGACGACGCTGTAGGCGCCGGCCTGCACTTGCGTCGGCATGGCATTCATCCGCTCATAGAACCGCTCGGCGAATGCGCGCGTCTCGTTGTTCTGGTCCCAGTAAAACGCTTCGGCAACGATGATGCCCTGGGAATCCTTCAGACCGACGCCGTGAATGGCGTCGATCGTGGCCATCAGCGCCGCGAGACGCTGGCCCCGTGATTTAAGGCCGAACTCCTCGCCCTGCTTGAGAACGGTGGCAAGATCGGCACCCGCCTCAACGACGCCGATCACTTTCGCTTTGGAGGCTTGCGCCTGCAGCAGGAACGACGAGAAGTCCGTCGCGCCTGTCGGCGTACGCACCGAGCCGATCACCGTGCCTCCGCCGGCCTTGACCGCCGCGGACGCATCGCCTTCAAGGCTCGCGCCGAACACGGTGTCGTTAGTCAGGAAGAACCATGAATTCTCGCCGCGACTGACGAGACCAGTGGTCGGCCCATGCCCCAACGAATACGTGTCGTAAGTCCACTGCGCGACATAGGGCGAGCATTTCGTGCCGGTAAGCTCCGAACTAGCCGCCGCATTGAACAGCGCGAGCTTCTTCTTGCTCTTGGTCATGTCGGCGATAGCCAAGGCAAGGCCCGAGAACGGCACGTCGATGATCGCGTCCACCTTCTCCTCGTCGTACCACTTCCTCGCGATCGCAACGCCGACATCGACCTTCAGTTGGAAATCCGCCGAGACGATCTCGACCGGCTTGCCGAGCACCGGCCCGGCATCTTCGGCTGCGAGCTTTG
Source organism: Bradyrhizobium australafricanum (assembly GCF_020329495.1). Taxonomy (NCBI): domain Bacteria; kingdom Pseudomonadati; phylum Pseudomonadota; class Alphaproteobacteria; order Hyphomicrobiales; family Nitrobacteraceae; genus Bradyrhizobium; species Bradyrhizobium australafricanum. The sequence goes on from NZ_JAGKJL010000001.1 coordinate 375,053, forward strand.
CCGCCTCGACGCTGCCTCGCCCCCCGGCAGCGGAATAAACCGACGACTGGTCGCCGAGAACGCCGATCTTGACAGGCGTATCTTCGCTGGCCGGCGCGGCCACCGGCCCCACGACCAGCAGCGCGATGACCCCAATCCCGGTCCATCTCCAAAGCATGCTCACCTCCCCGCCGTTGTTTGATTATTGAGCTTCCATCGCCATGATGGCATAATTTGTCGGACGTTCAACAAAATTATTATTGCCTTCTTCCGCCGCCCCCTTAGGATCGTTCTGGGAGCCAGAAGAAGCGGAACAAGGCGATCGATGCGACCTGCCGCCATGGAACGCGCAAGTCGGGCGTACCCGATCGGTAGACAAGATTGCGGCTAGTCGCGGCCTGGGACCGGCCCAAGCGGCTGGTCGAACTTGCTCGCAATGGCCTGGGAGAAGGACGACAAGTGGCCGAGACGATCTTCGAAGCATTTCGCGCGAGTACTGCCGCAGCGCCGGACAACGCCTTCATCTGCGTGCCGGCCGGCACCTCCTACGCCCCCGATGGAATTGAGTGGACATATCATGATGTCATGCAGCGCGTGGCGGCTCTCACCGAATGCTACAGGCACGCCGGATACGGGCTTGGGCATCGCGTCGCCTTGCTCGTCGAGAACAGACCCGACTATTTCCTGCACTTGCTTGCGCTCAATGCCGTGGGAGCAAGTGTGGTGCCGGTCAACCCCGATCACCGACACGCCGAACTGCTCTACCAGATGCAGCATAGCGGCGTGGTCCTCGCGGTCGCCCTTCCCCATCACGTTGAGCGGCTGACTGCAGTTGCGGACGAATTGGCAGGCCAGTTCGCCGTCCTCACCGTGGACAGCTTGCCGCAACGGCTGCCCTCGCCGGCACGACCTGCGGCCACCGGCACGCTCGATCGAAATACCGAGGCAGGGATTTTCTATACATCCGGCACGACTGGCCGCCCGAAAGGCTGCCTGACCACAAACGACTATTGGCTCTCCGCCGGCGAATGGTTCTTTACTCTTGCAAGAAGCGGCGGCCGCTTTTCGATCGCGCCGGGCCAGGATCGCCTATTTAACCCGATGCCGGTCTTCCACGTCCATGCTGGCGTGGTCGCCCTGATGCCGATGCTGCTCTCGCAGGGATGCGTAATCCGTCCCGAGTATTTTTCGGCGAAGCGTTGGTGGAACGAGGTATCAACCACCCGGGCGACCATCGTGCATTACATCGGAGCCGTACCACAAGCCTTGGTCGCCCTGGACAGTTCGCCGGACGAACATGCGCATGGTGTCCGATTTGGTTTTGGCGCAGGAATGGAGCCTGCCATTCACCACGAATTCGAGGAACGGTTTGGCATTCCTCATCTCGAGGTCTGGGGCATGACTGAGGTTGGACGCTGGACGGCCAACGATCAGGACCCGCGCCCAATTGGAGTTCGGGCGATCGGGCGCGCGGTTAGTCCACTCGAGGCAAGGGTCGTCGGCGAACACAACAGCGACGTTGCGGCAGGAGCGGAAGGCGAGCTTATCGTCCGGCTGGCCGGCGAAAATCCCCGCAAAGGCTTCTTTGCCGGCTATCTCGATGACGAGGCCGCAACCGAGGCCAGCTGGAGCGGAGGCTGGTGGCATTCGGGCGACATTGTTCGCCAGGATGAAGACGGGATCATCTATTTCGTCGATCGGCGCAAGAACATGATCCGGCGCTCTGGCGAAAACATTGCGGCCACCGAAGTGGAGACCGTACTTTGCCGGCACCCCGGGGTTGATCAGATTGCGATTCTGGCTGTCCCTGACGAGAAGGCGGGAGAAGAGATCTTTGCCTGCGTCGTCCCTGCCCCGAACCATATGGCCGACTATCAGCTTGCGCACGACATCGCCAACTATTGCAGGGAGCAACTCGCCTACTACAAGGCTCCCGGATGGATTCTGTTCCTCGATCGGATGCCAGTCACCGCTACTCAGAAGATCAACAAGGCGCAAATCTTCGCACCCGGCTTGGATCCTCGAACCCTCACCGGCGCAATTGACCTGCGCGGAATGAAGAAGCGCAGTTAGCTGCGTGTTTCGGCAATTTCCGGACAGCAATTTCGCTAATTCGCGGACAGCGATTTCAGTAATTCCGGGACAGGGATTCCGCTAAATCGCGGACAGTTGCGGGAGGTTGGTTTTCGGGAGCGCCGTTCAGGCAATGTTCTCTCTCAAGCTGAGTTTGAGAGGGGCAATGCCGAGACGGAAGCAAGCGAAACGAACCACTGTGAAGGACCTACGATCGATCCTGAGGCTGACGTACGAGCAGGACCTGTCGGTTCGGGAGATCTCGGAACGGCTGCAGATCAGCAAGAGTTCGGTTGCC